>CAZIQQ010000007.1:0-36873 GCA_964541555.1 uncultured Bifidobacterium sp.
GCCGTTGGGCGCTTGCGTGGCGGCGTCGGCCGCGGACGCGGCGGTATCCGACGAGCCCGACCCGCATCCGGCGAGCACTCCGCCGCCAGCCAGAAGTGACAGGGAAACCGCTCCGGCGGTGATTCGCCGAATCATCATCGTGCGGTCCATGTCAATTCCCTCCTGGCGGCGCAGTGCGTGCGCCGGTCGTGGGCTCGCCCTACGGCCCTGTCAGTCCCCCAGCTTCGCGAGCTCGCCGATGTCCACCACGTCGGTGGGTGCGGTCACGCTCACCGGCGCGTTCCAGTCGCTGAAGGTGATCTTGCCCGACCCGTCCGTGCCGTCACCCTCGATCTGCACGGGGTAGGGCTCGCCCACGGTCTGGATTGCCAGCGTGCCCTCGCCCTCGGTGCTCTCGAGGAACACCACGGGGACGCCCCCCACCTCTCCGGTGCCCTTCACGGACACCTGTCCGTCGGGCGAGAGGATGTCCTTGAGGAGCGAGTCCTTCTCCCCGAACTGGCCGAGCCCCGCGAGCTCGTCGCTGCCGCTCTCGGCCGGAACCAGCAGCCACTTGTCGCCGATGAGGGCGCTCACGGCCTCGGCGATCTCGGGGTTGTCACCCTGGCCGGCGATCTTGGCGAAGTCCTCGCCGCTCAGCTTGAAGTACGACTTGCCTCCGGTCACGCGCAGGTCGACCTCGATGCCCTGCGCCTTGAAGCTGCCGTCGGCGGCGTCTGTGCCCAGCACCAGGTCGAGCGAGACCTCCTGGCCCTCCTGGGTGATGGAACCCTTCACCGTGACCGACGAAGCGGCCTTCGTCGCGGCCAGGCTCTTGTCGAGGATCTCCTGCGCCGAGAGCTTCTCGACGCCGTTGGGCGCCTGCGTGGCGGTGTCGGCCGCGGCAGTGGATGCGACGGTGTCCGACGAACTCGATCCGCAGCCGGCGAGCACTCCGCCGCCGGTGATCAGGGCGAGGGTCGCTGCTGCGGCTGCGGCCCGGCGCTTCATGGTGCGTTCCATGTGGATCCCTTCGTGATGGTTGAGGGGGTCAGGCGCGGGGATTTCCCCAGTGGTCGTCGTGCACGAGCGTGCGCCAGGGGCGCCGCTTTGCGGCCATCGCCGGGGGCAACCCTACGGGGAACTCCGTCGGGTAGCCAAGCGGGGTGATGACCGGTATCTCGAACTCGCCCGGGATGTCCAGCAGGGCGCGGAAGTCGTCCTCTGCGTACCAGTGGAACACCGTCGGCACCGTGCCCAGCCCCCGGGCGCGGGCGGCCACGAACAGGTTCTCCATGGCGAAGCCCACCGACACCAGGTCGGCCACGCGCTCCCACTCGGCCTGGTCGTCGGGGAATGCGTGCCTGGGCACCACCATGCCGACGATCCACACCGGAACGTGCCGGTAGTTGCCCAGCACCTGCTCGGCATACCCGCGCGCCCACTCGGCGTGCTCGTCGGGGCTCACGTCGGGCCCGGCGGGCCTCACGGTCTCGAAGTACTTCGCGCCGCCCCGGATGACGATCTCGGCGACGGCGTTCCGCAGTTCCTGATCGCGCACCACGATGAAGCTCCAGGCCTGCGCCATGCCACCGGTAGGGGCGAGCAGCGCGAGCCGCAGGATGGCGTCGATGTCCTTGTCGCTCACCGGCTGGTCGGTGTACGAGCGAACGCTGCGCCTCAGGCGGATTGCCTCATCGGCATCCATGGCGACCTCCTGTCGACCGGGAGCCCATCGCCCCCGACCCGGGGAATATGTCAGGCGGTGGCGACGGCCGCGGGGCGTGCTGCAGGGGCCAGCGCCTTGCGGATGCGGTCCTGCAGGCGCTGCTCGAGCGTGGCCCTGGCGACCTCGGGGCCGGCATCGGTCACCTTGCACCAGAGCTTGAGGGGCTTCGATCGCAGGCCGAGGCCCTGCCCGAGGCCTGCGACCACCTCGGAATCGAGACCCCGGTGGGCGCCCTTCGGGATCTCCAGCGTGACCTTGTCGCCACCGTCGAGCCCGGTCCACGTGGCCTTGCGCAGCAGGTGGGCCACGATTGCCCCATCGGCGTCGGCCGACCCGCGCTTGGTGCGGGTGGTCCCGCCCTTCGACCCTCTGCCCCCGACCACGGGCTCGAGGCCCGCGGCATCGGGGTCGGCGCGGTCGGCCTCGATCTTCGCCTTGGCCTCGTCGACCGTGACGTCTTGCTCGGAGCCGCGCGGACGCTTCCAGATGACATACCCGCAGCCGCGGTTGCGCGGGCTCTTCCACGAATTGCAGCCGTACGTCTTGGGGCGCTCCACGATTGTTCCGCCGCAGCCCGGCACCGGGCACTCGGCCACCGGCTCGCGTGGGGGCGTGGCGTTGGTCTCGCCACGCGCCACCATGCGACGGGCCTCCTCGACCGACACCTCGTCGCGGCGTCCGCGCACGCGCTTCCAGATGACGTATCCGCAGCCGGTCTCGGTCTTGCTCTTCCACGAGGTGCAGCCGTACGAGCGCCCGCGCTCCACGATCTCGCCGTCGCAGCCGTCGGTGGGGCAGGGGCCCAGCACCTCGCGCTCGGCCTGCAGATCGCTCGACTGCAGCCCCTTGGCGATGTACTCCTTCGCCTCGTCAAGCGTGATGGCGCGGTTGTCCATCTGCTTCCACAGGGTGTACCCGCAGCCCGGGTCGTCCTTGCCGTGATAGCTGTCGCACGAGTAGCTCTTGCGCTGCTCCACGATGTTGCCCGTGCACTTGGTGCCATCGGGCAGGTTGAGCGGGCAGGGGGCGATGACCGTGCGCTCCACGCGCAGGTCGTCGCGGCTCTTGTCGGCGAACCACTCCACCACCTGGCGGGTGAAGTCCTTGATCTCGCGCTCGAACTCGCTGCGGGCCTCGGCGCCGGCCTGTATCTCGTTGAGCTTCTGCTCCCACCGGCCCGTGAGTTCGGGGCTGGTGAGCAGGTGGTCGCCCAGCATCGTGATGAGGCCGATCGCCTTGTCGGTGGCCCGCAGCTGCTTGCCCTCGCGTTCCACGTACTCGCGGTCGATCAGGCTCTCGATGATGTTGGCGCGCGTGGCCGGCGTGCCGAGTCCGGCGTCCTTCATGGCCTCGGCGGCCTCGTCGTCGTCCACCAGCTTCCCGGCGGTCTCCATGGCCTTCAGCAGGCTGCCCTCGTTGAAGCGCGCGGGCGGCTTGGTGCTCTTGGCCTGCACGTCGGTGCTGGTGCAGGTGAGGCGCTGGCCCACGGTGACCGAGGGCAGCGTGCGGTCCCTGGGCTCCTCCTCGCCGTCCTCGTTCTGCGCAGCGGCCTCGCGGGCGGCCTGCTTCTCCACGCGGTGCCGGCGCATGGCGTCCACCGCGTACCAGCCCGGCTCGATGATGACCGTGCCGCTGCTGCGGAAGGTGTGCTCCGCCACGGCCGTGATGATCGTGGTGTCCTCGAGCTTCGCCGGCGGCATGAACACGGCCAGGAACCGCCGGGCGGCCATGTCGTAGATGCGCCGGGCATCACTGGACAGCCGCGAGAGGTCGTGGTCGCCGTCGGTGGGGATGATGGCGTGGTGGTCGGTGACCTTGGCGTCGTTGACCACGCGACCCAGCGGCAGGGTGTCGAGTGCGAGCACGGCGCGCGCGGCGTCGGCGTACTGGGGGTCGGCCGAGCCCACCCGCGACACCACGCCCTTGAGGGTGCCCACCATGTCGCCGCTGAGGTACCGGCTGCTGGTACGCGGATACGTGAGCACCTTGTGCTCGTCGTAGCAGCTCTGCGCTGCGGCCAGGGTGCGCGACGCACTGAACCCGTAGCGCTGGTTGGCGTCGCGCTGCAGGGCGGTGAGGTCGTACAGCAGCTGCGGGGCCTCGGTGCGCTGCTTGGCCTCCACCGACTTCACCACGCCCTCGGCGCCTGACACGGCCGACGAGATTGCCTCGGCGGCCTGGCCGACGGCGATGCGGTCCTTGAAGGTCTTGCCGTCGTCCACGAACAGGATGTCGCGGTGGGCTCCCTCGACGTCGTTCCAGGTGCCCGGCAGGGGCTGGTCGGCCCCGGTGAACAGGGCCTCGATCTGCCAGTAGTCCCTGGGCTCGAATGCCTGGATCTCGAGGTCACGCCGCACGATCATCGCCAGGGTGGGCGTCTGCACGCGTCCCAGCGAGAGCACGCGGCGAATGGAGCCCGCGCGGGTGGTCGCGGCCCGGGTGCCGTTCATTCCCACCAGCCAGTCGGCCTCGCTTCGGGCGCGCGCTGCGTCCTCGAGGGGACGCATGTCGCTGTCGGGCCGCAGGCTGGTGAAGGCGTCCTGGATCGCCGCCTTGGTCATCGACGAGAACCAGGCGCGCTCCACGGGCTTGGCCCGCGCCTTCTCGGACGCGCTCTGCAGGATGAGCTTGAAGATGAGCTCGCCCTCGCGCCCGGCGTCGCATGCGTTGACGATTCCCGTCACGTCATTACGGGCCATCAGCTTGTGCAGCGACCCCAGCTGCTTCGCGGCCCGCGAGTCGCGTGCCTGGTAGCGGAACTCCTCCGGGATGATGGGGAGGTCCTCGTAGGTCCACTTGCGGAAGCGGGGGTCGTACTCATCCGGGTCAACCTGCTCGAGCAGGTGACCCACCGCATACGAGATGACCCAGTGGTCGCTCTCGTAGGCATCACCCTTCTGCGAGAAGGTCTCGGGCAGGGCCGTGGCGACGTCCCGGGCCACGGACGGCTTCTCGCAGATGATGAGTTTCTTGCTCACGGGGCGGGCACCATAGCACCGGCCCATGCACGGAAATCAAGCCGGTCTGCATCGCCTCGCGCGCGGGCGCGCACGAGGAACCGCCTACCCGAAGAAGGGCTCGGCAAGCGCGTAGTAGGCGGGTGGAACGGTCTTCAGGGTGCCCACCGCCTCGGCCAGCGGCACATCGGTCACCACGTCTCCGTGCAGCGCGGCCATGCGCCCCCACAGGCCCTCGGCCACCATGTCGGCGGCGCGGGTGCCGAACCGCGTGGCCAATATGCGGTCGCGCGCCGTGGGCGACCCGCCACGCTGCACGTGGCCCAGCACAGTGACCCGGGTGTCGTAGCCGGTGGCCTCGCGGATGACCACGGCCAGTCGGTCGCCCACGCCCTGCTGCGCCAGCCGCGCATGCCCGAACTCGTCGAGCTCACCCTGCACGCCCTCGTCGCCCAGGTCGACGCCCTCGCTCACCACCACGATCGAGTAGTCGATGCCGCGGTCGTGGCGACGGCGCACCGATTCGAGCACGCCGTCGATGTCGGGCTTGTTCTCGGGAATCAGGATGTAGTCGGCGCCGCCCGCCAGGCCCGAGTACAGGGCGATCCACCCGGCGTGGCGTCCCATGACCTCCACCACCATCACGCGGTCGTGGCTCTCGGCCGTGGTGTGCAGGCGGTCGATCGCGTCGGTGGCGATCTGCACCGCGGTGTCGAACCCGAAGGTGAAGTCGGTGCCCGAGAGGTCGTTGTCGATCGTCTTGGGCACGCCGACCACGCGCACGCCGTGCTCGGCGTGCAGCCGGCTGGCGGCGCCGAGGGTGTCCTCGCCGCCGATCGCCACGAGGGCGTCCAGGCCCAGGCGCTCGAAGCCCGCCAGCGCGGCCCGGGTGGCGTCGTCGTCGCGGAAGGGGTTCGTGCGTGAGCTCTTCAGCATGGTGCCGCCGCGGGCGAGGATGCCGCTCACGTCCATTCCGGTGAGGGGCATGGCATCGGCCTCCAGCAGCCCCTTCCAGCCGCGGAGTATCCCCAGGTGCTCGTGGCCATGGGCCCGCTGGCCAACCTTCACCACCGCACGGATGACGGCGTTGAGCCCGGGGCAGTCGCCCCCTCCGGTCAGTATCCCCACGCGCATGCATCGACGCTATCGGCGCCGGGTGGGGCTGTGCAACCCGCCGGCGGTGGGTGCGTGCTGTCCCATGTGCCAGCCATCCGGTTCGATTTGGACCGCTGTTAGGGTGCGCGCATGCCCACCCCTCGGGTATCCACGCGCATTCGCGCCCTTCCCGGTGTCCGCGTCGCGTACGACCTCATTGGTGATGGCCCCCCGGTGGTGCTCATCCACGGCTGGGCGTGCCGCCGCAGCGACTTCGCCGAGGTCGCCGCCGACCTGGGGCGCGACCACCGGGTGCTGTCCCTCGACCTGCCGTGGCACGGGGAGTCAACCGCCGACAGCCCCCGCTGGACCATGGATGATCTCGGCGCCCTGGTGGATGCCGTGGTGGCCGACGAGGGCCTGCGCGGGGCGCCGATGGTGGGGCACTCGATGGGTGCGGCGGTGGCGATCGAGGCCGTGCTCGCCGGCGAGGGACGGCGCGTCATCGGCCTGGACGGGCTCACCTTCATGCACATGTACCCGCGCCAGCCGGCCGATCGGCGTGAGGCCACCCTCGCGCCGTATCGCGACGACTTCACGTCTGCGGTGCACGCGCTGTGCCAGCGGGCCAGTGCCGCCGACACCGATCCCGCGCTGACGGCGGAGATCGCCGGACGCATGGCCGAGATGGATCCCGACGCCGGCGTGCGCATGCTCGGGGCGCTCCTCGACTGGGACATGGACGCCGCCCTGGGGCGCGCTGACGCGCTGGGACTGCACGTCACTGCGCTCGCCGCCGGGGCGATGCTGGCCCCGGAGGTGGTGCAGGCCTACGGCCACCGCTTCGAGATCATCCCCGTCGACCTCGGCGGTCACTTCTACCTGCTCGAGCGCCCGGCCGAGACCGCCGCGCTCATCCGCGAGGCCCTCGCCGCCGGCGGATAGCCGCCGGGCCACGGCGGCCCGGCACCCGGGCTCAGGCGTCCGGATCCCGCCCCGGCGTGATGTCCTCGAAGCGGTTGATCGAGCGGAGGCCGGGGAAGAACAGCGCCCACGCCCCCGCTGCGGCTATCGACAGCGCGCCGCCCACCACGATCGCGCCCACCGTTCCGATGAACTGCGCGAGCACCCCGCTCTCGAAGGCGCCCAGTTCGTTGGACGCCCCCACGAACACGCGCTCAACCGCGATGACGCGCCCGCGCAGCTGGGGAGGGGTGAGCAGCGGGGCCAGGGTGGACCGTATGTAGACGCTCACCATGTCGCTGCCCGAGAGCAGCAGCAGCACCACGAACGTGAGCCAGTAACTGGTGGACAGCCCCAGGACGATCGTGAAGGCGCCGAAGCCGGCCACCGCGAAGAGCAGCACGGGGCCCACGCGCCGCCGTATGGGTCTCCCGGCCAGCACCAGGCCCACGGCCACGGCGCCGATGCCCGGCGCGGCCCGCAGCACGCCGTAGCCCACGGCGCCCACGCCCAGGATGTCGCTGGCGATGATGGGAAGCAGCGCCGTGGCGCCCCCGAACAGCACCGCCACCAGGTCGAGGCTGATTGCCCCCAGCAGCGCCGGGGTGTGGCGGATCAGCCGCAGGCCGGCCGTGGCATCGCGCATGGTCGGGGGGCCCGACACCGATGCCCGGTGCTCGGTGCCCACCCGTCGCGTGACCCCCAGCACCAGGGCGACGGCCGCCACCTCGAGCAGCAGGGCCAGCAGGTAGGGGGGCACGTTGCCCCACGCCTGCAGCAGGCCCCCGATGAAGGGGCCGAAGATGAGCGCCCCCTGCCAGGTGGATGACGACAGCGCCATGGTGCGCGGCAGGTCGCCTGCACTCACGGCCGCGGCCAGCATGGGCGAGAAGGCCGCGCTCGAGAACGACCTGCCCACCCCCAGTCCGGCGGCCAGGAAGTACAGGGGCAGGGCGGACGTATCGCCGGCAGCGGCGTCCAGCGCCAGGCCCACTGCCATGAGGACCACGATGCCCATGCCGAACGCCGTCACCAGGCGGCGGTCGAGCCTGTCGGCCATCTGCCCGGCGGGCAGGGCGAAGATCAGTGCCGGCAGGAACTCCGCCAGCCCGATAAGGCCGAGGGTCAGCGGGCTGCCCGTGCGTTCGTACGCCTGCCACCCCAGCGCGGCGGCCACCACCCCGAAGGTGAGGGTGCTCAGCAGCTGCGCGCCCAGCAGGCGCGATACATCCCGGTTGCGCAGGAGGGTGCGGGCGTTCACCCCCGCAGGGTGTCAGAACGACGAAGGGCCGCCCGGTGGGCGACCCTTCGCGTGGAGTAGCGCATACGGGATTTGAACCCGTGTTACCGCCGTGAGAGGGCGGCGTCCTAGGCCCCTAGACGAATGCGCCACGTGAGCCCTGCGGGATACTGCATGTGCACTGCGTGCGGGCATTATTGCGAATGCCACGCCGGTCGTGAAGTGACTGGGGGAGGAGGACTCGAACCCCCGCTCCTGGGACCAGAACCCAGTGTCCTACCAGCTAGACGATCCCCCACCGCCTCACGGCCGCCGGGGAAGGTAGCAAGGATCAGTCGCCCGCCGCCATGAGCTCGGCCAGCCCCTCGCCCAGCGCCTTGAGGCCGCGCGGCACGTCGGCCTGGTCCAGGTCGACCTGGATGATGTATGCGGTGTCGCGGTCCTTGCGCGCCCTCGCCAGGGCCTCGTCGAGTTGGTCGGGGGTGAACACCTGGAGGCCGATCGCGCCCACCACCTGGCCCACCGCCGCGTAGTCCCACTGGGCGATGTCGTTGAACTCGCCGTCGTGGATGCTGCGCTCGGCGCCGTAGCCGTGGTTGTCGAGCACCAGCACGATGGGCGAGACGCCCTCGCGGATGGCGGTGGAGATGTCGAACCCGGTCATCTGGAACGAGCCGTCGCCCACCAGCACGATGGGGCGGCCCTTGCCCCGCGCGAGCGCCGCGCCGTACGCGGCGGGCACCGCGAAGCCCATGCCCACGTAGAGGCGGGCGATGTGGAACTGGCCGTTGCGGTTGAGCTGGCTGTCCATCGACAGGTGCGCGCCCACGCCCACGTCGCACAGCACGATGTCCGATTTCTGGAGGAACCGCTGCAGGCGGTCGGCCACCACGCCGGTGGTGATGCGCGGTGCGTCCGTGATCTCCTCGGCCCACGAGTACGGCAGGTCCTTCGGCACCCTGTGGGCCCTGAACTCGTCCATGCGGCGCTCGATCACGTGCCCCATCGCCCCGAGGTTCACGCCCTCGTAGCGCCGGTGCCCCACGCTCACGGCGTCGGACGCCAGGTGCACGCGGTTCTCCACCGGGATGTTCGCCGAGAAGGCGCCGGTCGTGATGTCGTTCACGTTGACGCCGATCTGCACCACCAGGTCGGAGTCCTCCACGAACTCCCGCAGCGCGGGAGGGGAGCCCGCGCCCACGTACACGCCCAGCACCAGCGGGTGCGTGCCATCCACGGCGCCCTTGCCCATCACCGACTCCACGATGGGCATGCCCGTGGCCTCGGCGAAACGCAGCAGCCTGTCGCCGAACTGCAGGCGGCGCGCTCCCTGCCCCGCCCAGATGATGGGCCTCTTCGCCTTGTTGATGGTGGCGATCACATCGTCGGCCGCGGCGTTCAGGCGGGCGAGGGGCACGAGCTCGTCCATGGCCCGGGGGATGGGGTGGGGGGCGATGGGCCTCGCCTCGATCATGTCGCGGGGAAGCTCGATGTAGCCGGGCATCATGCTGTCGCGCACGTTCCGGAGCAGCCAGTCGATCTGGTCGTAGGCCTCGTCCGGGTCGTCGAGCAGCACGCAGTGCGGCGCGATCTCCTCCATCATGCGGTAGGGCGACTCCATGTCGGCCGACGGCATGTGGTGGATGCGCCGGCTGTCGCGCTCTCCCATGCCCGGCGCGCCGCCAACAACCACCACCGGAACGCTCTCGGCGTTGGCGCTGCCCAGGGCGGCCATGGTGGCCAGGGTGCCCACGCCGTAGGTCACCGCCACGGCACCCAGGCCCTTCTCGCGCGCGTAGCCGTCGGCGGCGTAGGTGGCGGCCTCCTCGCGGGTGCAGTTGACCATGCGCATGCCACGCCTGTCGCCGATCACGTGCAGGCCGAGGATGAAGTCGCCGGGCACGCCGAAGACGTGGTCCACGCCGTGGCCCTTCAGGGCATCGATGAGGTATTCGCCGATCGACAGCTGCTTGGTGCGGGCCATTCGGGAGACTCCTGCGGGGGCGTTGCGGAACCCGGTCAGCCTACGCCTGCGGCCTGCTCCCAGTCCTCGTAGAGGCCCGCGTATCTGCCTCCCGCCCGCATCAGCTGGTCGTGGGATCCCTGTTCGGCGATGCGGCCGTCCTCCACCACCACGATCACGTCGGCGCGGCGGATGGTGGACAGCCGGTGGGCGATGATCACCGCGGTCCGGCCCGTGAGCAGGCGGTCGAGGGCCTCCTCGATACGCCTCTCCGTCGCGATGTCGATCGATGAGGTGGCCTCGTCGAGGATTATCAGTCGCGGATCGGGAACGAGGGCGCGGGCGAAGCAGATGAGCTGCCTCTGGCCGGCCGACAGCCTGGCCCCGCGCTCCTGCACGTCGGTCATGATGCCCTCTGGCAGCGCCTCCACGAACTCGAGGGCGCCAACGGCGTCGAGCGCCCTGCGCACGTCGTCGTCGGTTGCCAGCGGGTGCGCGAATCGCACGTTCTCGGCGATCGTGCCGCTGAAGAGGTGACCCTCCTGCGGAACGATGCCCATCGCCGATCGCAGGGACTCCTCCTTCACCTCGCGCAGGTCGATGCCGTCGATTCGCACCGCACCCTCGTCGGGGTCGTAGAGGCGGGCGATCAGCTTGGCCAGGGTCGACTTGCCGGCGCCGGTGGCGCCCACCAGCGCCACGGTGGACCCCGGCTCGATGTGCAGGTCGACGTCGCGGATCACGTACTCGCGGCCGTACCCGAACGACACCCCGTCGAGGTCGATGCGTCCCGAGACATCAGGCAGGTCCGCGGCGCCCGGGGCGTCGTTGATGCGCGGGTCGGTCTCCAGCACCCCGAAGATCTTCTCCAGCGCCGCCATGGCCGACTGGAAGGTGTTGTACAGCTGCGACAGCTGCTGGATGGGGTCGAAGAACGAGGCCAGGTAGCCGATGAACGCCACCATTACGCCCACGCTCAGGTCCTGGTCGAGCACGCGGTTGCCGCCGTACCAGAGGATGAGCGCGGTACCCAGGGCCGCCAGCAGCTCCACCCCGGGGAAGTAGACACCGCTCACCGTGACGGTGCGCATGTTGGCCCGGCGGTACTCACGGTTGGCATCGCGGAAGCGCTTGCGGGCCTCCTCCTGGCGGCCATGTGCCTGCACCACGCGCACGCCCGACAGGGTCTCCTGCAGCACCGACAGCACGACGGCCACGCGCTCGCGCGTTGCGCGGTACGCCGTGGTGGCGCGCACGCGGAACCACCACGTACCGATTGCCAGCAGCGGGAAGATGAGGAAGGCGGCGACCGCCAGCTTCCAGTCGTACACGAGCAGGATGACGATGACGCCCACCAGCGTCAGACCGTTGATCACCAGCGACGTGGCACCGTCCACGACCAGCTGGTTGACCGCCTCGATGTCGGCGGTCAGCCGGCTGACGCTGCGCCCGGTGGGGGTGCGCTCGTGGTGGCCCAGCTCCAGCCGCATCATGTGCCGGAACAGCTGCCGCCGGAGGTCCAGCAGCACCCGCTCGCCGACCCACGACGACAGGTACGCCTGCCAGTACTGGGCTGCCCAGCCGGCGAGCCCGATGATGATGAAGGCGACCACGATCACCACCAACGCGGTGACGCTGCCTGCATCGATGCCGTCGTCGATGGCCACCTGGGCCAGGGCCGGGGTGGCCAGCGTCGCGCCGGTGACCACCAGCATCAGCAGGATGGTCAGGAACACGCGTCTGCGGTACGGGCGGAAGTACGGCAGCAGCCTGCGCATGTTGCGCCGGGGCCGCTTGACCACGCGCTCGTCGTCCTCCGTGAGCGGGCCGAGCATGCCGCCTGCGTGCCCGTGGCCGACGGGGCGGGTGCCCATCAGCCCTCCCTGGCCACGAGCTCATCGGGCCGCGCGAGGCCCTGGTCGTGGATCTCCCGGTAGAGCGCGCTGCCGGCGTAGAGGTCGTCGTGGGTGCCCCGGGCGGCCACGCGGCCGTCGTCGACCAGCACGATCTCCTCGGCCAGGGCGATGGTCGACAGGCGGTGGGCGATGATGATGGTGGTGCGCCCCGCCATCACCGTCGCGAGGGCCCTGGATATCTCGCGCTCGGTCGAGGCGTCCACCGATGCCGTCGCCTCATCCAGCACCAGAATGCGGGGGTCCACCAGGATCGCCCGCGCGATGGCGATGCGCTGCCGCTGGCCGCCCGACAGGGTGAAGCCGCGCTCGCCCACGATGGTGTCGTAGCCCTCGGGCAGCGCCCGTATGAAGGTGTCGGCCTGGGCCATTCGCGCGGCGCGCGCCACGTCCTCGTCCGATGCCTCGGGGCGGCCGAAGGCGATGTTCGCCCGCACGGTGTCCGAGAACAGGAACGGGTCCTGCGTCACCATCCCCACGGCGCCGCGGATGTCGTCGACCGCCACGTCGCGCACGTCCACGCCGTCCACGGTCACGGTGCCGGCCTGGGGGTCGTAGAACCTCGGTATCAGCTGCGTGATGGTGCTCTTGCCCGATCCAGTGGGTCCGATGATCGCCACGGTGCGGCCCGCGGGGATGTCCAGGTCGAGGTCGTGCAGCACGGGCACCGCGGGGTCGTACCCGAAGGTGATGCCGGCCATGCGCACGTGTCCGCCGCCTGCCGGCAGGGGCACGGGGTGAGCGGGCTCGGCGAGCTGGGGCTCGGTGTCGAGGATCTCGAACACGCGCTGCCCGCTGGCCACGGCCCGCTGGGCGCTGCCGATGAGCATTCCGATCGACCGGAAGGGGAACGTGAGGATCGCCAGGTAGAGGTAGAACTGCACGAACTCGCCGAGCGTGAGCACCCCGTTGATGGTCATCACCCCGCCCACGAGGATGACCACGGCCACCCCGAGCGTGGGGAGGAAGCCCATCAGCGACTGGTAGAAGCTCTGCAGGCGCGCGGCGTCCATGCTGCGCGTGAAGGCGTCCTGCGCACGCACGCTGAAGCGGTCGCCCTGGGCCACCTCCTGGCCGAAGGCCTTCACCACGCGGATCCCCGCGATGCTCTCCTCCGCGATCTGGGTGACGTCGGCCACCTTCTGCTGGACATCCACCAGCACCGGGTGGGACCGCCTGCTCGAGCGGGCCGCCACCAGGATGAGCGCGGGCCCCATCAGCAGCGCCAGCAGCGTGAGCGGCACGTTGATGAACAGCAGCACCACGGTCACGAACACCAGTGTGAACGCGTGCATGAACAGGAAGATCAGCCCGTAGCCCAGGAAGAAGCGGATCGTCTGCAGGTCGCTCGTGGCCCGCGACATCAGCTGGCCCACGGGCATGCGGTCGAAGTAGCCGAACGACAGGCGCTGCAGGTGCGCGAACACCCTGTCCCTCAGGTCGAACTCCACCCCCAGGCTCACGTGACCCGCGAGCATGCGGCGCATCACCGCGAACAGCGCGCGAATGACCCCCACGACCATCACGATGATCACCAGCGGCAGCAGGGCGTCCTGCTGCTGGCCGTTCAGCACGTCGTCGATCACCCGCCGGGTGAGGTATGGCAGGGTGATCGTGCACGCCATCAGGGCCAGCGCCGAGATGGCCGTGACGGATACCGACCACCTGTAGGGCCGGAGGAATGTGAGCAGCCTGACGAGCGTGCGCAGCGGCGGTTCCCATCGGGTAGGCGACGGCCTGATCGCGGTGCCCAACTGTAGTGAGGGCCGCGACCCCGACCGTATCGCGCTGCTGGTGGAAAGCACGCGCGCGGCGGGCGCCACCGTGCTCGACGTGCACTCCGACCCCGATCACGACCGCACGGTCATCACCCTCGCCGGGGGCCCGGCGGCGCTGGTGGACGCCGGCGTGGCGCTGGCCGCCTGCGCCCGCGATCACATCGACCTGCGCGGGCACGACGGCGTGCACCCCTTCGTCGGCGCGCTCGACGTCCTGCCCTTCGTGGCCCTGCGCCCCGAGGCCATGCCCACGGCGGTGGAGTGCGCCCGCCTCGCCGCCCGCCGCATCGGCGATGAGCTCGGCGTGCCGTGCGTGCTGTACGGCCGGGCGGCGGGCGAGGGGCGCGAGCGGCCCGCCCTGCTGCGGGCGGGCGGCCTGGCCACCCTCGCCCGGCGCATGGCGCGCGGCGAGGTGGGGGCCGACTCCGGCCCCGCGGAGCCCCACCCCACTGCCGGAGTGGTGCTGGTGGGCGCGCGGGCACCGCTGATCGCCTGGAACATCTGGCTGCCCGGGGCGTCGCTGGACGATGCCCGGTCCGTCGCGGCGGCGGTGCGTGAGGGCGGTGAGGGGGGCGGCCTGGCCTCGGTTCGCGCGCTCGGGCTGCTCTGCGAGCGAACGGGCCTTGCGCAGGTCTCGATGAATGTGGAGGATTACCGCCGCACGCCGCTGCTCGCGGTGGTCGGTACCGTGCGGCGGGAAGCCGCGGCACGGGGCATCGTCGCCGGGGAGTCCGAGCTCGTGGGCCTGGTGCCGCGGGACGCGCTCGCCGGTGCGTCCCCCGACCAACTCGGGTTGCCGGGGTTGCGGCCCGAGCAGGTCATCGAGTCAACGGAGGACTGAGAGATCGCCCCCAAGCGTCGTCGCAGGCCCAACGCCGGGCCGCCGCCCGTGAAGAATCCGCGGCACGAGGCCAAGGTCGTCGCCGCAGATGCGGGGCAGCCCGCATCGGGGCGCAAGGACGGCCTGCCCAGGGATGCCCCCAAGCGGGCCGGCATCAGGAGCGTGCTGATCCGCGCCGGCATCGCGGCCGCCATCTTCTTCCTCTTCATGTACTACCTCAACGGCGATTCCCCGACCACGGCCTTCAGCTACGCGCTCATCATGGGCCTGCTGATGATCCCGCTCGGCATGCTGCTCGACCGCGTGGCGCACCGCATGGCGATGCGCCGGTGGGAGAAGCAGACGGGCAGGCGGTAGGGGTGGCCCCACGGGCCCCCAAGGGCACGCGCGACGTCCTCCCGGCCGAGGGACGGGTGCGCGCGCTCATCGAGGGCGTGGCCTCGGGCGTCATGGCCTCGCACGGCTTCGGCCGGGTGGTCACCCCGACCTTCGAGGAGACCGAGGTCTTCGTGCGCGGCGTGGGCACGGCCACCGACATCGTGCGCAAGGAGATGTACACGTTCGACGACCGCGGCGGGCGCAGCATCACCCTGCGCCCGGAGGGCACGGCGCCCGTGGCCCGCGCGTACGCCGAGCACGGCATGCACAAGCTGCCGCAGCCGGTGAAGCTCTGGTACCTGGCTCCGATGTTCCGCTACGAGGCGCCCCAGAGCGGGCGGTTCCGTGAGCACTGGCAGGTGGGCGCCGAGGCCTTCGGCAGCGACGACCCGCTGCTCGATGCCGAGATGATCGCCCTGCTGTCGGAGATCTACGAGCGCCTCGGCGTGCCGGGCATCCGCCTGCGCATCTCCAGCATGGGCGACCCCGATGGCCGCGGCCCGTACCGCGAGAAGCTGCTGGCGCACCTGGCCGCGCACGCCGACTCCCTGCCGCGGGATGCCCGCGAGCGCATGGACGAGAACCCCTTGCGCCTGTTCGACATGAAGGACGACGCCGTGCAGGCGGCCATGGCCGATGCGCCGCGCCTGCTCGACAACCTCACCGACGACGCCCGCGAGCACCACGAGCGGGTGCTGCAGGCGCTGCGGCTGCTGGGCATCCCGTACGAGGAGGACCCCACGCTGGTGCGCGGGCTCGACTACTACACGCGCACCGTCTTCGAGTTCACCTGTGACCGGCTCGGCGCCCAGAGCGGCATCGGCGGCGGAGGGAGGTACGACGGCCTCGTGGCGTCGCTGGGCGGCCCGGAGGTGCCCGGGGTCGGATTCGGCACAGGGGTCGAGCGCATCACCCTGGCGCTGGGCGAGGACGCCGCGGGGGCATCCGTGGTGGACGCCTACCTGGCGATACCCGATGCCGGCATCCGGCTCGAGCTGATGCCCCTGCTGCGCGACCTGCGCCGCTCGGGCCTGCGGGTGGAGGCCGGCACATCCGGCAAGGGGCTCAAGGCCATGATGCGCCACGCATCGGGGCTGGGCGCCGCGAACGTCATCATCATCGGGCCACGCGAGCACGCGGACGGGCTCGCGACCATCAGGGACATGCAGACCGGAGACCAGGTGGAGGTTCCCGTGGGGGATATCGCGTCGCACATCGCAGGGGCCGGGGGCACCGCGTGATCGGGGCGTCCCGCTACCGCACGCACAGCGCCGTGGGCGCCGCGGATGCCACGGGCGACGCCGTGCGGGTGTCCGGCTGGGTGCACCGCCGGCGCGACCACGGGGGCGTCATCTTCATCGATCTCCGCGACCGCAGCGGCATCATCCAGCTGGTGTTCCACCCCGAGCAGGCGCCCCAGGCACACGCCGCGGCGGAGCGCCTGCACCTCGAGGACGTCATCTGCGTCGACGGCACGGTGGTCGCCAGGTCCCCCGAGACCGTGAACCCGCGCATCCCGACCGGCGGGGTGGAGCTTGCGGTGTCGGGCATGGAGCGGCTGTCCGAGACCGAGCCCGTGCCCTTCTCGGTGGAGGACGAGAGCACCGAGCCGTCCGAGGAGCTCAGGCTCACCTACCGCTACATCGACATGCGCAGGCCCCGCAGGCTGGCCGCGCTCGAGCTGCGGGCCCGCGTGGTGCGGGCCATGCGCCGGGTGCTCGACGACGAGGGCTTCCTCGAGGTCGAGACCCCCGTGCTCACGAGGTCCACGCCTGAGGGCGCGCGCGACTTCCTCGTGCCGTCGCGCCTGAGTCAGGGCGAGTGGTACGCGCTGCCGCAGAGCCCCCAGCTGTTCAAGCAGTTGCTGATGGTGGGTGGACTCGAGCGCTACTACCAGGTGGCCCGGTGCTTCCGCGACGAGGACCTGCGCGCCGACCGCCAGCCCGAGTTCACCCAGCTCGATGTCGAGGCATCGTTCGTGGAGCCCTCGGACATCGAGGACCTCACCGAGAAGGTCCTGGTCGCGTGCTTCGCCGAGGCCGGCATCGACCTGCCCACGCCGTTCCCGCGCATGGGCTACGCCGAGTCGATGCGGCGCTTCGGCACCGACAGGCCCGACCTGCGCCTGGGCATGGAGATCCAGGACTGGACCGAGGCCGCCGGGCGCACCGACTTCGCCGTGTTCAAGGCGGTCGTCGAGGGCGGCGGCGTGGTGCGCGGCATCGTGGTGCCGGGCGCCGGCGAGGGGATGTCGCGCAAGGACGGCGACGAGCTGATGGCCGAGGCCCAGGCGCTGGGTGCCAAGGGGCTCGTGTGGGTGATCGTGCAGGAGGACGGCACGCTCAGGTCGCCCGTTGCCAAGTTCCTCGACGGCCTCGCGGGCGACTTCGGGGCGTCGCCGGGCGACCTCATCACGCTGGTGGCCGACGACGAGGCCGTGGCGTCGGACGTGCTGGGAACCCTGCGCGTGCGCTACGCCGAGCGCCACGGGCTGGTGCCCGAGGGCGAGTGGGCGCCCCTGTGGGTGGAGGACTTCCCGCTGGTGGGCTGGAACGCCGACGAGAAGCGCTGGGACCCCCTGCACCACCCCTTCACCGCGCCGCACCCGGATGACATCGGCATGATCGCGTCGGACACCGGGGCCGTTCGCAGCCTCGCCTACGACGTGGTGCTGAACGGGCTCGAGATCGGCGGCGGATCGATCCGTATCCACGACCAGGCCGTGCAGGCCGCGGTGTTCCAGGCCATCGGCATTTCCGATGAGGACGCCGAGGACCGCTTCGGGTTCCTGCTGCGCGCCCTCAAGCTGGGCGCGCCGCCGCACGGGGGCATCGCCCTGGGCCTCGACCGCCTGGTCATGCTGCTGGCGGGCGAGAAGTCCATCCGCGACGTCATCGCCTTCCCCAAGACCGCCACCGGCGCCGACCCCCTCACCGGTGCCCCGGCCGGGGTGGACGACACCCAGCTCAGGGAGCTCGCGGTCAGGTCCACGGCGCCGCCTCCGGCGGCACAGGAGTAGCCGGCGTACTACCCTCCTCCCCGCACCCGACCGTGTGCGCGACCGGACTTAGTTCCGAGCCGTAGTTCGTGACCAGGGTGGTGGAGTCGGGGCCGCATAACGCGAGGTCCTGCCCGCCGCCCGACCTGTGTGAATCAGGTTCGGATCACGCCCCGGAGCGGCACGGTGGGGGCGTCACCATCCACTCCCGCGGGGGTGGATCATTGGTGCCCCGCCCGGGGGAGGCAGGGCACCGATCCAGGGGGCCTCGGCGGTTCGCTCATATTGCGGGGTTTTCCCCCGTTCTTCAAGAAGACTTAACATTTCGCGTTCCGCGGGAACCGCACGAAGATGACGCCACCTGATGCCGCCATACCCGCCTGAGGCCATGAGGCACCTGGCCGCCCCGGTGGGGGCGGCGGGAGTCGCCCGCGTGGATGCCCGCGGCGAGGCCGGCGCCGAGGCCTGCGGCGACGTCGCGGTGATCGAGGTCATGGTCGACGACGGGCGCATCACGGGCGCCGGGTTCCGCGTGCGCGGGTGCGGGGCCACCACCGCGGCGGCGTCCGCGGCTTGCGATGCCCTGCGCGGCGCGGCGATCGACGACGCGCTCCGGGTTTCGGCCGCATCCCTCGACACCGCCCTCGGCGGCCTGGGCGCAGAGCGCCGGCATGGGCCCGAGGTGGTGGCCGACGCCGTCGCCGCAGCGCTCGAGCGCTGGCACGGCGACCGCCTCGGCCAGCCGGGGGTTGCCCTGCGCGACGACCGCGTGGCGGTGGCGATGAGTGGTGGGGTGGACAGTGCCGTGGCCGCCCTGCTGCTGGCAGAGCAGGGGCTGGACGTGGTGGGGGTGACCATGCGCCTGTGGCACGACCCGGCCGCGGCCCGCGCCGAGCGCTCGTGCTGCGCCCCCGAAACCGTGCGCCTGGCCAGGGACACCTGCGCGGCCATCGGGGTGCCGCACCTCACCATCGACGCCGCCGAGAGGTTCCGCCAGGAGGTCGTGGAGGACTTCGTGCGCGGCTACGCCGAGGGCCGCACGCCCAACCCGTGCATCACCTGCAACGGCGAGGTGAGGTTCCGAATCCTCGCCGAGGCCGCCGCCCTGCTGGGCGCCCGCTGGCTGGCCACGGGCCATTACGCCCGCATGCAGGGGTCGTCGCTGGGCCAGGCGGCGGATTCCTCGAAGGATCAGTCGTACATGCTCGCGCGGCTGGGTTCCGACACGCTCTCGCGCGTGATCCTGCCGCTGGGCGACCTCACCAAGGACGAGGTGCGGGCCATCGCGGCCGATCGCGGCCTGCCCGCGGCGGACGCGGTGGAGAGCCAGGACGTCTGCTTCGTGGGGCAGGGCGGCTACGGGCCCTTCCTCGAGCGCCACTCGGGGATGACGGCGCGGCGCGGGGACATCGTCGACCTCTCCGGTGCCGTGGTGGGATCGCACGACGGCTTCTGGCGCTACACGGTGGGGCAGAGGCGGGGGCTGGGGGTGGCATCCGCCGAGCCGCTGTACGTGCTGGCCACCCACGCGGGGCGCAACGAGGTGGTGGTGGGCCCGCGCTGGGCGCTGGCGCGCCAGCGCATCGAACTGGAGGACGTCGTCGTGCACGACAGGCCCGATCGCGCACTCGACGTGCGAATCCGGCATCATGGACGACCCCTCCGGGGGCACCTGCTCATGACGGGCGATGCCACCGGGGAGGTGGTGCTCGAGGACGCCGCCGAGGCCGTTGCCCCGGGGCAGACCGCGGCCCTCTACGACGAGGGGCGTCTCGTCGCCGCAGGAACCATCGTCCGCGCGCACGCCGGGCGGGACACCACGGAGGACTGAATGAGTTGGTCGGACGTCGCCAGCCTCGCGCTGGCCATCTTCCTCGTGCTGGTGGGGGTGGGACTCTTCTACCTGTTCTTCCGCCTGGGTGGGCTCTTCGGCCAGCTCGACACCTCGGTGGAGGAGATCACCGACGAGACCGTGCCGATCCTGACGCGCGTGCAGGTGACCGTTGATGAGGTGAACGCCCAGCTGGGGCACGTGGACGAGATCATGACCACGGCCGTCAGCGCCACGAAGAGCGCCGAGCAGGCCGCAAGCACCGTGAGCAAGGCCGTCACCGCTCCCGCGCGGGCCCTGAGCGGCGTCACCGCGTCGGCGGGCGAGGCCCTCCGGTCGTTCAAGTCGCGCCGCGCGGCGGGTCGACCCGATGAGAAGCCCGCGCCCAAGCACGAGAGCCCGTACTAGTGCGCGTGAGGACCCCCGTGATCCTCGCGGCCGGCGCCGTGGCATGGATGGCCACGCGCGAGCGCAACCCCATGCGCTGGCCCGCCCTGCTGAGGCGCGACGCCGAGGGCCTGGTGCACGACGTGCGCGAGGCCGTCGTGGATGGCGCCCGCGCCGGCGTGCGCGCCGAGACCGCGTTCGACAACGACCTGGCCGAGGCCCGTTCCCGCGCGCGCAGCTGGTAGCGCGGTACATTGCCCGCCGTGACGACCGCCGAGATCCGGGAGGGATTCCTCCGCTACTTCGAGCGCGAGGGGCATCTCCGGATTCCCTCCGCCTCGCTCGTCCCCTTCGAGGACGACCCCTCCGTGCTGCTGACCATCGCCGGCATGCAGCCCCTGAAGTCGTACTTCCTGGGCCAGGCGCAGCCGCCCGCGCCGCGCATGACCAGCTCGCAGAAGTGCTTCCGCACCCTCGACATCGACCAGGTCGGTCGCACGGCGCGTCACCTGACCTTCTTCGAGATGCTCGGCAACTTCTCGATCGGCGACTACTTCAAGGATGACGCCATCCGCTTCGGGTTCGAGCTCTCCACCGAGGTGCTGGGCTTCGACCCCGAGCAGATCTGGATCACGGTGTTCGAGGGCATGGAGGGCGTGCCCGCCGATGACGAGGCCCTCGAGAAGTGGGTCGAGATGGGCATCCCCCGGGATCGCATCCAGCGTCTCGGCGAGGCCGACAACTTCTGGAAGGCCGGGCCCACGGGCCCCTGCGGACCCAACACCGAGCTGTACCTGGATCGCGGCCCGTCGTTCGGCCCCGATGGCGGGCCGGTCACGGGCACCGACCGCTTCCTCGAGTTCTGGAACCTGGTCTTCATGCAGTACGACCGCGCCGCCGACGGCACGCTCAGCACGCTGCCCGCGAAGAACATCGACACCGGCGCCGGGCTCGAGCGCCTCGCGGCGATCCTGCAGGACAAGCAGACCGTGTTCGAGACCGACGGCTTCCGGCCGCTCGTCGCGTGGGCCGAGCAGGCGTCGGGTCGCGCGTACGGGTCGGACCCGCGGGTCGACCGCGCCATGCGCGTGCTCGCCGACCACGGCCGCGCCATGACGTTCCTGGCCGCCGACGGCGTGCGCCCCGGCAACGAGGGCCGCGATTACATCCTGCGGCGCATCATCCGGCGGGCCGTCAGCGAGGGCGCGTACCTGGGCCTCGAGCCCGCCCGCCTGGTGGGCCTGGTCGACGTGGTGGCCGACGGCTACGGCGACGCCTACCCCGAGATCGCATCCGGGCGGTCCGAGGTGGTCGACACGGTGGGCGCCGAGGCCGAGCAGTTCGCGCGCACGCTCGAGCAGGGCACGCGGCTGCTGGGTGAGGTGCTCGACCGCTCCCGCGCGGCCGGGGTGATCTCGGGCGACGACGCATTCCGCCTTCACGACACCTACGGGTTCCCGCTCGACCTCACCCGTGACGCGGCCGAGGAGCACGGGCTGCGCGTGGACGAAGAGGGCTTCGAGGACCTCATGGGCGAGCAGCGCGATCGCGCGCGCGCCGCGGGCCGCAAGGGCAAGGGCGTCGATCGCCAGGCGGCGGAGGCCCTCGCGGCGTCGTCGGCGACCACGGAATTCGTGGGCTACGACCAGCTCGAGGTGGTCACCACCATCACCGCCATCCAGGCGCTCGGGGGCGGTGAGGCCCTCGCGAAGCTGGCGACGTCGCCCTTCTACGCCGAGGGCGGCGGGCAGGTGTCCGACCGCGGCGTGATCAGCGGCAACTCCGGCAGCGCCCAGGTGCTCGACGTGCTGCGGCTGGGCGACGACCAGGTGCTGCGCATCGCCGTCGACGGCGACCTGCCGGTGGGTGCCGAGGTGACGGCCCGGGTGGATGCCGCGCTGCGCCACGCCACCCAGGCCAACCACACGGCGACCCACGTGCTCAACTGGGCGCTGCGCGGCGCGCTGGGAGACGGCGTGCGCCAGGCGGGCTCGTACGTGGGCCCCGACAAGCTGCGGTTCGACTTCACCCATCGCGGCCGCATCGAGCCCGAGGTGCTGGTCGAGATCGAGCGCCAGGTCAACGCCCGCGTGGCCGAGGACTCCCCGGTGAGTGCCCAGGTGATGCCCCGCGCCGACGCCGACGGGCTGGGCGCCATCGGCCTGTTCGAGGAGAAGTACGGCGAGGTCGTGCGCGTGGTGCAGGCGGGCGAGTTCTCGCGTGAGCTCTGCGGCGGCTGCCACGTGTCGCGCACGGGGGAGATCGGCCCGCTGGTCATCGTGTCGGAGGGCAGCACGGGCGCAGCCACCCGCCGCATCGAGGCCGTCACCGGCCTGGCGGCCGTGGAGTACCTGCGCGAGCGCGAGCAGGCGCTTGCGGCCGAGGTCGCCGCCCGCGACGAGCGCATCCGCGCCCTCGAGGCCGACCTCAAGCGCGCCCGCTCGGGGCGCGTGGACGTCGCGGCCGTGGCCGCCGGGGCCCAGCAGGCAGGGGCGGTCCGCGCTCTCGCCGCCGAGGTCGAGGCCGCCGACATGGACGAGCTGCTGCAGCTGAGCGACCGCGTGAAGCAGGCCGTGGGGCCGGGTGCCGCCGTGGTGCTTGGCGCCGTGGCCGATGGCAAGGCGATGCTCGCCGCGAACTTCGACGACGTCGCGGTCGACGCGGGACTGTCGGCCGCCGACGTGCTGCGCGAGGTCGCGCCCATCGTCGATGGCGGGGGAGGCGGCAAGGCGGGGTTGGCCCGCGCCGGCGGCAAGGACCCCTCGCGCATGGCCGAGGCCATCGAGCGCGCGACGGCCGTGCTGGGGGCGACGTCCGGATGAAGGCCCTCGCGCTCGACCTCGGGCGCGCGCGCACCGGGGTCGCCGTGAGCGACCCCACGGGCACGCTCGTCAGGCCCCTGCCGGTCATCCGCGAGATCGACCGGCCGGGCGGCGCCTCCGCGCTCGATGACGTCATCGCTGCCGAGGCCCCCGAGGTCATCGTCATCGGGCAGCCGCTGCTGATGTCGGGCGAGGCCGGGGAGCAGGCGCACCACGCATCGTCCTTCGCCGGCCGCCTGCGCCGACGCGTCGACGCGAGGGTGGTCCTCATGGACGAGCGCATGTCCACGGCAGAAGCGGAACGGCGCGCGCGGGAGGCCGGGTCGTCCACCGACATCGACAGCCTCGCCGCCTGCGTGATCCTCGAGGCCTGGCTCGTGGGCAACAGGGAGGCCGCGTGAGCACCGCAGGCAGGACCCCCCGCGGTCGCAGGAAGCGCCCCGAGCGCGCGAGTTCCGGCGGCCGCACGGCGCTGGCCATCATCATCCCGATCCTGGCCCTCCTCGTGATCGTCATCGGCCTCTGGGCCACGTGGGGCGACGACGGTGGCGGGGATCCCGCGCCCACGAGCACGTCTGCGACGAAGGACGTGCTGTTCGTCGAGGGGCTCCGGCGCAGCGAGATGGCCGAGATCCTCCAGGCGAAGACCGGCATCCCGGCCTCGGAGTACATGAAGGCCACCGACCCGTCGAAGCGCGGGCAGGCACTTGCGGGTACGAAGAAGCCCACATCGCTCGAGGGCTTCCTGTTCCCGGCCACATACCCGGTGGACCCCTCGAAGCCGGTCACCGATCTCGTGGACTACCAGGTGGCCACCTACGAGCAGCGCACCGCCGGAATCAGCTACGCGGCCGCGCGTCGCAAGAACCTCACGAAGTACGACGTGCTGATCATCGCCTCGCTGGTGGAGCGCGAGGCCAGCACCAGCCGTGAGCGCCGCCTGGTGGCCGGCGTCATCGAGAACCGCCTCCGTGCCCGCATGCGCCTCGACATCGACGCCACCGTGCAGTACGCGGTCGGGTCGTGGAAGGCCGAGCTCACAAAGGCCGACCTCGACATCTCATCGCCGTACAACACCCGCAAGTACCCGGGACTGCCGCCCGGCCCCATCTGCAATCCCAGCGAGGACGCCATCCGGGCCGCCGCCAACCCGCTCCCGTCGAAGTACCTGTACTACGTGTCGCGCAACGACGGCACCGACCTGCACTACTTCGCGAACACCGAGGCCGAGCACATCGCCTACATCAAGAAGGCCGCGGCGAACGGCGGGGGATGATGGACGCCCCCTGGCCGACATCGGGCACGCGGTTCGCGGGGGTCATCGGCTGGCCGGTGGGGCACTCGCTGTCGCCGTCGATGCACAACGCGGCGTTCCGGGCGCTGGGCCTCGACTGGGCGTACCTGGCCTTCCCGATCGAGCCCGATCACCTCGAGGCCGCGGTGCGCGGGCTGTTCCGGGCAGGGTGCTCGGGGCTCAGCGTCACCATTCCCCACAAGCAGGCCGTTCTTGCCTGCTGCGATGAGGTCACCCCGGCGGTGCAGGCCATCGGGGCCGCGAACACCCTCGTGCCGCTGGCCGATGGGCGCATCCGTGGAGACAACACCGACGCCCAGGGGTTCCTGCGGGCGCTCGACGAGGCCGCACCGGTGGACCTCGACGGCGCGGAGGTGCTGATGATCGGGGCCGGAGGTGCGGCGAAGGCCATCGCCTTCGCGCTGCGCGAGCGCGGCGCCCGACTGAGGGTGGCCAACCGCACGGCCGCGAAGGCCGAGGCGCTCGGGGACGTCGTGCCCTTCACGCCCGGCGCCATCGAGGAGGCGGCCGCCTCTGCCGCGGTGGTGGTGAACGCGAGCAGCCTCGGCCTGGGCAGCGACGAGGTGCCGGCTGATCTGCCCGTGGACTCCCTCGGGCCCGGCACGGTGGCCTACGACATCGTGTACCGGCAGGAGCCCACGCCGTGGCTGGCGGCTGCCGCGGCCCGGGGCGCCCGGACGGTGGACGGCCTCGGGATGCTGCTGCACCAGGGTGCCGCCGCGTTCTCGCAGTGGACCGGCGTGGAGCCCCCGCTCGATGCCATGCGCGCCGGGTTGCTGGCGCGCTGAGATAAGCCCGCGACGTCCGGCGCACGACCTAACCTCGTGAGTCCGATGCGCTTCCTGCACACCGCCGACTGGCACCTGGGCATGACGCGGCGATTCCTGTCGCCCGAGGCCCAGGCGCGCTTCGGCGACGACCGCATCCAGGCCGTGCGCGACATGGCCGCGCTGGCGAGCGCCGAGGGCTGTGCGTTCGTCGTGGCGTGCGGCGACCTGTTCGACTCCAACCACGTCGACCGGCAGGTCGTGGCCCGGGCCCTGGACGCGCTGTCGGAGTTCACCGTGCCCGTCTATCTGCTGCCGGGCAACCACGACCCCCTCGATGCCGCCTCGGTGTACCGGTCCAGGCTGTTCACCGGGCGTGCCCCCGCGAACGTGCATGTGATCGACGGCGCCGAGCCCATCGACGTCGCCCCGGGCGCGCAGGTGGTGGGTGCGCCGTGGCACACGCGCCGGCCGGGCGCAGACCTGGCTGCCGCCGCGCTCGAGGGCCTGGCGCCGGCGCCGGGCACCATCCGGGTGCTGGTGGCGCACGGTGCGGTGGACGCCCTGTCGCCCGACTCCGAGGACCCCGCGCTGATCCACCTCGACCCCCTGCGACACGCGCTGTTCTCGGGGTTGGTGGCGTACGTGGCCCTGGGCGACCGTCATTCGGCGGGGCAGGTGGGTGACGACCCGCGTATCCGGTACCCGGGTTCCCCCGTGGCCACCGACCACGGCGAGGTCGACCCCGGGAAGGCGCTGGTGGTCGACGTGGACGACTCGGGCGTGCGCGTTGCCGACCACGTGATCGGGCGGTGGGCATTCCGCCGCATCGAGGCCCGCCTCAACGGCATCGACGACATCGAACGGCTGGACGCCCAGCTCGAGGCGCTGTCCGACCGCGCTCGCGCCGTGGTGCGCCTGGCGCTCGTGGGCACGCTGGGCGTGGGCGACGACGCCCGGTTGCGCGAGGTGCTGGACCACCACGGGGACGTCCTCGCCAGCCTCACCGTCTCGGAGGGCCGGAGCGACCTGGCCCTGCTGGTGGATGACGCCGACCTGGGTGCACTCGGATTGCAGGGGTATGCGCACGACGCCGCCGCCGAGCTGGCGGGCATCGCGGCGGCGGATGGTCCGCAGCGCGACGCCGCCCGCGATGCGCTGCGGCTCCTCTACCGCCTGTCGAGGGCCTCGTGAGGATCCACCGCGTATCCGTGCGCGACTTCCGGGGCGTGGCCTCGGCCGACATCGCGCTGGCCGCCGACGGCGTCACCATCGTGCAGGGGCCCAACGAGGTGGGCAAGTCGAGCATCGCCGACGCAATCGACATGCTGCTGGCCGACCCCGACTCATCCAGCCGGGCCCGGGTGAAGGCGGCCCAGCCGGTGGGTCGCGACGTGGGCCCCTGGGTGGAGATGGACTTCGAGACCGGGCCATACCGGCTGGTGTACTCGAAGCGGTGGGTGAAGGGCGCGGCCACGGAGCTGCGGGTTGACGGGCCGGTGCCCGAGCAGCACACCGGCCGCGGGGCTCACGACCGGGTGGCGGAGATCCTGGCCGAGACACTCGACGCCCCCCTGTTCGCCGCCCTGCGCCACCAGCAGGGGATGCCGCTCGACCAGGCCGACCTGGGATCCAGCGCCACCCTGGCGCGCGCCCTCGACGTGGCGGCAGGCGCGGGCAGCGCATCCGACGACGACGCCCTCATCGACCGCATCGACGCCGAGCGGCAGGTGTGGAGCACTCCCGGCGGCGCCCCGAACAAGGCGCGCCTCGACCTGCGGGCAGCCGCGGCGCAGGCCGGGGCCGAGGCCCAGCTGGAGCACGATCGCCTGCGCGCCGTGGAGGACCGGGTCGACGACCATCGCCGCCTCACGCGTGACATCGAGGCGAACATGGCGCTCGAGCCCGAGATGCGCCGAAGGGACGCCCAGCTCGCGCGTGATCTCGAGCAGGTCAGCGCGCGCGAGGCCGCCGTGCGCGACCTCGATGCCGCGGCCCAGGCCGCCGAGGCATCTGCACGGGCGGCGGCTGACGCCCTGGCGGCCCGGATGGCGCTGATCGCGGCCGAGACCGATGCGGGCGAAAGGGTGCGCGCGGTCGAGGCAGAGCAGGCCGCCCTCGGCGAGCGCCTGGCGGCGGCAGACGACGCCCTGCAGGTCGCATCGCAGGCCGCCACGGCTGCGACCTCGGCGGTGCGCGACGCCGAGGCGGCGCTCGACACGGCATCGGTGCGTGCCCAGCAGGTTCGCGACGACTTCGACCTCGAGGTGCTCGTGGAGCGGCGCGGGCAGGTGGATGAGGCCGAGGGGCGGGTGGCACGGTGTGAGGCCTGGCTGGCCGAGTGCACCATGACGCCGGACCTCATGAAGGAGATCGAGGACGCCGCCACCGACGAGGCGGTGGCCCGCGGACGCCTCGAGGCATCCGGCGTGCGCCTGCGCGTCGTGGCCGAGCGCCGACAGGACATCCAGTCGGCTGGGGGACACCACTCGCTCGGCCCCGGTGAGGACCTCGAGGTGGATCTCGCACCCGGATCCGAGCTGGTGCTGCCCGGCGTCGCGCGCATGCGGCTGGAGGGGCATGCCGATGAGGCCCGGGCGGCCGCCGAGGCGGCAGCCAGCAGGCTCTCGACCCTGCTGGCGCGCGCGGGCATCGACCCGGCGGCAGGTGTTGCCGCGGCGCGCGCGCAGGAGCACCAGCGGCTGGCGGCCGAGCGCGAGCTGTCCGCGGCGCGCGAGGCCCGCACGCGTGCGCTGCGTGACCTGACACCCGAGGAGATGGACGACAAGATCGCCCGCGCGCGTCACCGCGCAGCTGCCCACGGCACCGGGCAGCCGCCGCACGACGCCCCGGCATCGCTGGACGACGCCAACGCCGAGCGTGCGCGGTGCGCGTCTGCGCGCGACGATGCCCGGCGCGGGGAGGCGGTTGCGCTGGCAGCCCGCGACGAGGCGGATGCGGCCGCTCGCGATCTCCGGGCCGCGGCTGCCGAGTGCGGGGGCCGCCTGCGGGCCGAGGGGCAGCGGCGTGACGATGCCCGGTCTGCGCTCGCTGCCGCTCGCGAGGTGTGCCCCGACGATGCACTGGAGGCCCGGGCGGTCGGGGCACGGGAGGCCGCCGCCGCCGCGCGCGAACGGCACGCCGAGCAGGCCGCCGCCCTGGCAGACGACGACCCCGACTCGCTGCGTACCCTCGCCGCCAACGCTTCGGGTGCGCTGGATCGCCTGCTTCGCGAGCGCAACGAGATGGCCATGGCCGCGGAGCGCCTTGCCGGCGAGATCGGCCGCGCGGGTGACGACGGCCTGGCCGATCTGGCCGCCGCCGCGAGCGAGCGGGCGCTGCATGCCGCCGACGCCCTGGCCAGGGCCGAGCGGGAGGCCGGGGCGGCCGACCTGCTGCACGAGGTCATGACGCGCCACCTCGACCAGGCCCGACGCGCATACGTTGCGCCATTCCGCGCGGAGGTCGAGCGACTGGCGCGGCTGGTGTTCGGCCCGGGCACCACCGTGGAGATCGATCATGCGGGCCTGGGCGTGGTCAGCCGAACGCGCGACGGCGTCACCGTTCCCTACGAGGCCCTGTCGGGCGGCGCGCGCGAACAGCTGGCGGTCATCGGCCGGCTGGCAGCCGCGTCGCTGGTGGCCGACGACGGCGGCGCCCCCGTGATCATCGACGACGCCCTGGGCTACTCGGACCCCGCCCGGCTCGAGGGCATCGGTGCGGCGCTGGCGCGTGCAGGGGAGGGGGCGCAGGTGATCGTGCTCACCTGCATGCCCGACCGCTACGCGGGAATCGGGTCCGCCACCGTGGTGCGCATGGAACCGGGCGCGGGCAGGGATTCCGCCGCCGGGGATGTCGACGCCGCTGAGGTGGCGTGACCGGCGGGGAATACCGCGGGCTGGGGGACATCATCGTCACGGCCCGTCCGTTCGATGAGTACACGGCGATGTTCGACCTGCACGACGACGACCTGCTCGGCGGCCCGGTGCTCGACTGCCCGGCCGGCGCCAGCGCATTCGCGGCTGGGGCCCGGGCGCGTGGCGCCGACGTGACCGCCGTGGATCCGGAGTACTCGGGCAGCCACGACGACCTGGTCGCCCGGGCACGGCGCGACACCGAGTACGGCAACCGGTACGTGCGCGACAACCCGGGCACCTACGCGTGGGGGTTCTTCCGCGACGAGGCCGATCACCTGGCGCGCCGCATGGCCGCGGTGGACGCCTTCGACGCCGACCGCCGGGATCACCCTGATCGCTATGTCGCCGGGGCACTGCCGCACCTGCCGTTCGACGACGGTGCGTTCCGCCTGGTGCTGTCGTCGCACCTGCTGTTCGTGTACCCGGATCACTTCCCGTACGACGACCACCTGGGGTTCGCGCGGGAGATGCTGCGCGTGGCGTCGGGCGAGGTGCGCATCTTCCCGCTGGTCGACACCACCACCGCGCCATGGCCGCACCTCACGCGCCTGCGGGCCGAACTCGGGGGAGAGGGCGTGCAGTCCGAGGTGCGACCCGTCGGCTACGAGTTCATCCGCAACGGCGGGGAGATGCTGGTTCTCCGCCCCGCCTGAGCGAAGTGGTCGTATCATCGCGGCCATGTCCGACTCACAGAACAACGACCACATCGGCGTGATCGTGGTTGACCACGGCAGCAGGCGCGCCGAGAGCAACGAAATGCTCGAGGAGCTCACCCGCACCTCGATCTCGTCCCGGCTCGGATACGACATCGTCGAGCCCGCCCACATGGAGCTGGCCGAGCCGTCGATCTCGACCGCGTTCGATCGCTGCGTGGAGCGCGGCGCCACGATGGTGGTCATCCAGCCGTACTTCCTGCTTCCGGGAAAGCACTGGAACCAGGACATCCCGGAACTCGCCGCCGAGGCGGCGTCCCGTCACCCGGGCGTGTCGTACCTGGTGGCAGCACCGTTCGGGGTGCACCCGCTCATGGCCGACGTGGTGAGCGCCCGCGTGGAGTATTGCCTGGCGCACATCCGCGGCGAGGTGCCCGAGTGCGAGGCGTGCGCCGGAACCGGCGCCTGCCGACTGCGCACCGGCGAGCCCGTGGAGGCCGCGGCCTCCTGACGAGCATCGATGAGGGGGCGGGGCATGGCGCCCCGCCCCCTCATCGCGTTGCTACTTTCGCTTGGCTGCGGGCTTCTTCGCAGCGGGCTTCTTCGGCGCAGCCTTCGTGACGGTCGCCTTGGCCGCGGTGGTCGCCTTGGCGGTCGTGCGCTTGGCGGCCGTGGTGACCTTCTTCACGTCCTTCTTGGCCGTGGCCACGGCCTTGGTCTCGACCTTCTTCGCGGCTGCGAGCGGCTTGAACTTGCCGTTCGCGGCCTCCTTCAGCGATGCACCGGGGGTGAAGCGCACCACGTTGCGCGCAGGGATCTTGACCTTCTGGCCGGGGTTCTGCGGGTTGACCCCGGTGCGAGCAGCGCGGCGCGACACGGTGAAGGTGCCGAAGCCGAGGAACGCGATGCGCTCGCCCTTGTTGACGCCCTCCTTGAGGAGGTCGAGGAAGTGCTTGGTCACGTTCGTGGCCTCGGCCACGGTCATGTCCGTACGGGCGGCGAGGGCCTTCGCGAACTCGCTCGTGTTCATTCGTTCCCCTTCTGGGTTGGCAACACGGGTCGCGCCCCGGGTGAGGCGACGCGGCGACACTACCAGCGGCCCCCGGGCGATCCCGCGCAGGGTTAACCGGGGAACATGGCGAAACAGCAGGAATCCGATGGCACGCCGCGACGTCACCGAAGCCGGGCAGATGAGCCTGGCCTACCCCGAACTGGTCCCGGGCGACCAGGTTCGCTTCCCCCATAGGCGTGGGTGGAGGTTCGGGGTGCTGGTCGGGTTCGACGGCCGCGACGCCGTCATCGAGTCTCGTGACGGCGGTCGCCGCGAACGGATTCCCGCGGGCCTCGTGACCCCATGGCCCCCGCGCCCCTGACCCCGGTGCCAGGCACTTAACCGTCCGGGCCTGCGGCCTCCCGGTCCAGCACCAGCACCTGTGACGGCGCACGCACGCGCCCTGCGGGGATCGAGGGGTCGCCGGCCGCGAGGCGTGATGCCATCCCGCGCTTGGCCGAACCGGTGACCAGCCACACCACCTCATGCGCGGCGTCGAGGGCGGGGTAGGTGAGGGTGACGCGCGTGGTGCCGTTGAACGGGTGCGCCGTGGACGCAACCGGCGCGTCGCGCACGTCGAGCACCGGATCGCCGGGGGCCAGGCTGGCCGTGTGGCCGTCCTCGCCCAGCCCCAGTTGCACCACGTCGAGGGGCCCGCCGAGTTCCGCGAGCAACTCGGCGTATCCGCGCACGGCGGCAGCCGCCCCCTGGGCCACCGCCATGGGGTGCACCCTGGCCTCCGACGCCGGCGTGCCGTCCAGCAGGTCGGCGATGCGGGTCATGTTGCGCTGGTCGTCGCCATCGGGGGCGACCCGCTCATCCACCTGCAGGATGTCCACGGCGTCCCAGGGCAGATCGAGCGCGAACAGGTCGGCCATCATCACCCAGGGGGACCGGCCGCCCGACACCGCCAGGGATGCCCGGCCGCGCCCGGCGAGCGCACGGTCCAGCGCCTGCGCGATGCGGTGCGCCGTCCAGCGGGCGGCGTCATCGGCATCGGGTCGGATGATGCGGTCGATCACGTTCGTGAGGGTAGCCTTGGCCCTCGCGCCGTCGCCGTGGCGGCGCGGCACCGGAGGGCACGCATGAGAATCGGAATGGTCGGCCTGGGTCGGATGGGCGCCAACATGTCCGAGCGCCTGGTGCGCGCGGGGCACGCGGTGGTGGGGTACGACCGCGACGCCGCGGCAGTGGCGTCGGTTCGTGACCGCGGGGCAGGGGGAGCGGGCAGCCCGGCAGAACTCGTGGCCGCGCTCGACGCGCCCCGGGTGGTGTGGTTCATGCTCCCGGCGGCCGTCACCAGCGCCGCGATCGACGAGGTGGCCGATCTCCTGGAGCCCGGCGACATCGTGGTGGATGGCGGCAACGGCCACTACCACGAGGACATCCGGCGGGCTGGGGCGCTGGCCGCGCGGGGCATCCATCACATCGATGCCGGGGTGAGCGGCGGGGTCTGGGGCCTGGATCGCGGCTACTGCCTGATGGTGGGCGGCGACGACACGGCGGTGCAGGTACTCGAGCCGGTCCTGGAGGCCCTGGCGCCGGGCGTGGACGCCGCACCCCGCACCCCGGGCCGCTCAGGCGACGCGCCCACGTTCGAGCGCGGGTGGCTTCACTGCGGGCCCGCGGGTGCCGGGCACTTCGTGAAGATGGTGCACAACGGCATCGAGTACGGATTGATGGCCGCCTATGCGGAGGGCTTCAACGTGCTGCGCCACGCCGATGCCGGGTCGCAGGAGCGCGCGGCCGACGCCGAGACCGCCCCCCTGGCCGATCCATCGCTGTACCGCTACGACATCGATGTCGCAGCCGTGGCCGAGCTGTGGCGGCGCGGCAGCGTGGTGGAGTCGTGGCTGCTCGACCTCACGGCGGACGAGCTGGCCCGCGACCCCGGGCTCGACGGCTTCTCGGGACGCGTGTCCGACTCGGGCGAGGGGCGATGGACGGTGCAGGCCGCGGTGGACGAGGGGGTGCCCGTTCCGGTGCTCTCGGCCGCGCTGTTCAGCCGCTTCGCGAGCCGGGGCAACGACGAGTTCGCCAACAAGATCCTCTCGGCCATGCGGAAGGGCTTCGGTGGCCACGCCGAGGGGCACGCATGAGCGAGCGGGCCGACTCACTCGTGCTGTTCGGTGCAACCGGGGACCTCGCCTACAAGAAGCTGTTCCCGGCGCTGCATGCCCTGGAGGCACGCGGGCAGCTGGGCATCCCGGTGGTGGGCATCGCCCGCGAGGGCTGGACGCTCGAGCGCCTGTGCCAGCGCATCCGCGACTCCCTGCGCGACGCGGGCGTGCCCGACGGCGACCATGCCACCGAGCGGCTCATCGGGTCGATGCGCTACGTGCACGGCGAGTACTCCGACCCGGCCACGTTCGACGCCCTCGCGACGGTGCTTTCGGATGTCTCGCGGCCGGTCTTCTACCTGGCGATTCCCCCCGCGATCTTCGAGGACGTCGTCGACTCGCTCTCCCATCATGGGCTCACCGGGCAGTGCCGCGTGGTGGTCGAGAAGCCCCTGGGCCGCGACCTGGAGTCGGCCCAGGCGCTCAACCGCATGCTGGCGTCGGAACTGCGCGAGGACCAGATCTACCGCATCGACCACTTCCTGGGCTACGAGCAGGTGCAGAACCTGCTGGTCGCGCGGTTCGGCAACACCATGCTCGAGCCCCTGTGGAACCGCCGGTACGTGAGCCATGTCCACATCGAGATGACCGAGTCGTTCGGCGTGGAGGGGCGGGGGTCGTTCTACGAGACAGTGGGGTGCCTGCGGGACGTCGTGCAGAACCACCTGCTGCAGCTGGTGTGCATCCTCGCCATGGACCCGCCGGTATCCATGGATGCCGACGCCATCGCCGACGAGAAGATGAAGGTGCTCCGGTCGATCAGTCCGCTCACGCACGACTCGATCGTGCGTGGCCAGTACGACGGCTATCGCGAGGAGCCCGGGGTGGCGCCCGACAGCGACGTGGACACCTATTGCGCGCTCAGGTTCGAGATCGACTCATGGCGCTGGGCAGGGGTGCCGTTCACGATCCGCGCCGGCAAGGGCATGGCGCACACCCTCACAGAGGCGGTGGTGGAATACGTGGCGCCCCCGAGGCAGCTGTTCCCCGACGCCGACGGCACCTTCGAGCCCAATCGCATGAGGTTCCGCATGAAGCCGGATGACCTCATCGAGCTCAGCATGCAGGTGAAGCAGCCCGGCGACCGCGTGGTGATGGAGACCGTGGACCTCTCGGTGCACTACTCCACGCGCCTGGGGCTGCCGGGGCCGGCGGCCTACGAGCGACTGCTGGGGGACGCCATCGAGGGTGAGCGGCGGCTGTTCGCCCGTGGCGACCTGGTGGAGGAGCAGTGGCGGGTGGTCGAGCCGCTGCTCGACGACCCGCCGCCGGTCGAGCCCTACTGGAGGGGCAGCATGGGCCCGGCGGGCGCATCGCGGCTGCTGCCGGATGACCTCCCCGACATGCTCAGCAGCCCGCACGTGCCCGCCGCCACCTGATGAGGGCCATCGGCATCGACGTGGGGGGCAGCGGCATCAAGGCCGCTGTCGTCGACCTCGGCGCCGGCGACTTCGCGGGCGAGAGGGTGCGCATCGACACCCCGCAGCCGGCGACGCCCGACGCCGTCGTCGCGGCGGTGCGCGACCTGATCGCGCCGTTCCCGCGTGACCTGCCGGTTGGCATCGGCTTCCCGTCACCGGTCGTGGATGGCGTCACCACCACGGCCGCGCACGTGGATTCCGGCTGGGTGGGCGCCCCGGCATGCGACCTGTTCGCAGGGGGCCTCGATCGTCCGGTGGCGGTGCTGAACGACGCCGATGCGGCCGGCGTGGCCGAGGCCCGGTTCGGCGCCGCGCGTGGCCGGCCCGGCGTGGTGATACTGCTCACGCTCGGCACCGGCATCGGTTCGGCCCTGCTGAACGACGGCGTCCTCGTGTCCAACACCGAGCTCGGGCACCTGCAGGTGCGCGGGCGCGACGCCGAGCACCTGGCGGCATCTGCCGTGCGCGAGCGGGAGGGGCTCTCGTGGGAGGAGTGGGCCGCGCGCCTGTCGGAGGTCATCGGCGTGGTCGACTCGCTCTTCTGGCCCGACCTCGTGCTGCTGGGCGGCGGGGTATCGCGGAAGGCCGGCAAGTTCATCCCGCTGCTCGATGTGCGCCCCCCGGTGATGGCGGCGTCGCTCCGGAACCGGGCGGGAATCGTGGGTGCGGCCGCGACCGCCGCCGGGGCCGCGCGCGGGTGATCGTCGCCCGCACCTCCGGTGGCCTGCGACTGGTGGCGCAGGTGGCGCACCAGGATCAGTGCCGCCTGCTCGCGGCAGCATGGGGCAATGAGTTGTTCCGGCGCCCGCAGCCCTGGCGGCCGGTGGTCGACGCGGCCGGTGTGCACGATGAGGGATGGCGCACGTGGGAGGAGGCCCCCGGGGTGCTGGCCAACGGTGCCCCGCGCGGGTTCGATGCAATGGAGCCGCATGAGCACGTGACCATCCACCGCGCGAGCGCCGCGGCCGCCGCCGCCCGCGGGGACGCCGTGGCGCTGCTGGTGGGCATGCATGTGGCGGGCCTCGTGATGCGGCGCCTGGGCATCGACGGCGCGGTGCCCGCGCTGGCGGACCGCCCGCAGCCGGCCCGCGAACTCGTGGCGTGGCAGGCCGCCGATGCCCGCACGCGCCGGGCGCGACTGGGCGAGGGCCCCGATATCGCCGGGTGGGCCTGGACCTCCTACCGCATCCTCCAGGCCATCGACCTGCTCAGTCTCTACCTCACGTGGAGGGGGCTCGCGGGCGGGGAGTCGTGGTCGCTGCCGCGCGTACCGCGGTGCCAGGGCGACGAGCGCGGGGTGGACATCGCGGTCACGCCCGTGGACGACCTGACGTGCCGGCTCGACCCATGGCCCTTCGGGCCGGATGAGGTGAGCGCCGGGGTGCAGGCACGTCTCATCCCCGACCTCCCGTACCCGGATGCTGACGGCCTGCGCAGCGCCATCCGGCGGGCCCCCGTCGCCGATGTGCCGTTCAGGCTGGTGGGGGGACCCCACGGGGGCGCCTCATCACGAGGCGCCCCCGGACCCGTCGGGCCTCAGTAGCGCAGGGAACCCCACCCCACGGTGAGCGCCCACAGCACCCCGGCGCTCAGCCCGATGACCACCAGGCTCCACAGCGGGTAGGCGGGGAACCACGCGAACTGGCCGATCATGTTGATCGACACGACCACGATCCCGAACCACCGGCCGTACTCGCTGCCGCTCATCAGCGACAGCGCAGAAAGGGCCATGACGATTCCCCAGATGAGGAGGATCCAGCCCCACGTCGTGAAGTCGGTGGTCACGATGAGGCCCGATGCACCGACCACGTACACGTCGTCCTTGAACAGGGCGACGAGCCCCTGGATGACATCGAAGATGCCGATCACCAGCATCGTCAGCCCCGCGAACAGAACCCAACCCGCTACTGCATCCGGATTACGTGCCTCCGTACTCATCACGCCCCCCCGGCCGCCCGTGTCGGCGTACGCCATCTGCGATGCCGCATGCCTTTATCGGCCCGGACGCTACGCCCGCGGCAGGTGCCTGACGGCGGGTCGCAGGGCGGGGTCTGGCCCCACCCCACGGGGGGTTCTCAGTGCTCGTACTTGAAGCTGATGAGCAGGCGCACGCGGTAGCGGTCGACCGTGCCGTCCTTCACGGTGACGTCCTGCTTCACGACCTCGGCCACGCGCAGGTCGCGCAGGGAGCTCGATGCGGTCTCCACGGCCAGCCTGGTCGCGGCCTCCCATGAGTCGCCGCTGGTGCCGACGATCTCGATGACCTTGTAGACGCTGTCAGTGGACACTCGGTGCCTCCCCGTTGGCTGACCGCGATTGAACACGGCTCACCATGATTGTGGCCCGCCGAGGTCCGAACCCGCAACCTCGCGGGGGATGCCGATGGTCCCGTCTGACAGGAGGCGGTCGATATTGATTCGCGCGCGGTCGATCATCTCGGGACATGCGGCAAGCACGAAGCGGCCTGCGGCGGCGTCACCGATCACCGCCCATCGGTCTCCGGGGGCGTCCAGGCACCGGCGTGCGAGCGCGGCGCACGCAACGGCGTCGATGACCGCCGCCTCATCCAGCGCGGCCAGGTCTCCCTCGCGTGTGGACGGCGGCCACCCGGCGAGATCGGCCAGGCCGCCGAGCAGGTCCCGGGCGGGTGCAAGCCCGTCGTGGTGGGCACGCCCCCCGCGCGGGCGGAATGCCGGCGGTCGCACCCCGAGCCACGCGGCGCGGTAGGCGGCCAGGTCGAGCACCGGGCCCCCCG
>CAZIQQ010000008.1:0-36437 GCA_964541555.1 uncultured Bifidobacterium sp.
CTGCGTCGGTTACGACGAAGGCGGCCAGCTCACCGAGCAGGTGCGCCGCAAGCCGTACTCGGTCGTGCTGCTGGACGAGATCGAGAAGGCCCACCCCGAGGTGTCCAACATCCTCCTGCAGATCATGGAGGATGGCCGCCTCACCGACGCCCAGGGCCGCGTGGTGGACTTCCGCCACTGCATCGTGATCATGACGTCGAACATCGGCGCCGCCACCATCACCCGATCCACCCCGCTGGGCTTCAGCGTGGCGGAGGAGGACGGCGGCATGGACTACGACGACATGAAGGGCCGCATCATGGGTGAGCTCAAGAAGGCCTTCCGGCCCGAGCTCATCAACCGCATCGACGAGATCATCGTCTTCCACCAGCTGTCCAAGGACGAGATCAAGCAGATCATCGACCTCATGCTGGTGCGCCTGCAGAGGCAGATGGCCGAGCAGGGCGTGACGCTGCAGCTCACCGACGAGGCCAAGGACCTTCTCGTCGAGGAGGGCTACGACCCGGCCATGGGCGCCCGCCCGCTGCGCCGTGCCATCCAGCGCCTGCTGGAGGACCCTCTCTCCGACGAGCTGCTCCGGGGCACGCTCTCGGAAGGCCTTGTCATCGTGGCGGACCGCGACGGCGACAAGATGAGGATGGAGCGCCGCGAGGCCCCGGCTGCCCCGGAAGTTCCCGAGGCGGTCGCCGTGGGCGCCGACTCGGACTCGGACGCGGAGTAGTAACTGAGCCCGCCACGGGCCCGCAGCCAGTTCCTGTGTGATGGCTGCGGGCACGTGTCGGCTCGCTGGGTGGGCCGCTGCCCTGCCTGCGGCGAGTGGGACACGCTCAAGGAGTTCGCCGCGCCGAAGGCGAAGGCGTCACGGGCGGCAACTGCATCGGTGCGCGCCGCCGTTCCCCGACCTCTCGCCGAGGTCGAGCCCCTGTCGGAGGACCGCATCCCCACGGGAATCGCTGAACTCGACCGCGTGCTGGGCGGCGGCCTTGTTCCGGGGTCGCTGGTGCTGCTGGGCGGCGAACCGGGAATCGGCAAGAGCACCCTGGTGCTGCAGGCGCTGGCGCACATGGCATCCAGCCGGACCGCCCTGCTGGTGACCGGCGAGGAGTCGCCGGCCCAGGTGAAGGTGCGGGCGGAGCGCCTGGGCCCCGCATGCGGCGCCATCCAGGTGCTGCCCGAGACGCATCTCGAGTCGGTCATCCAGGTGCTCGAGACCAGCCCACCGGGCGCCTGCGCGATCGACTCGGTGCAGACGCTGGCATCCGATGCCGTCGACAGTGCCGCGGGCAGCCCGGCGCAGGTACGGCAGGTCACGGCCGAGTTGGTGCGCGTGGCCAAGCAGCACGGCACGGCCATGATCATCGTGGGGCAGGTGACCAAGGACGGCGGCCTGGCGGGCCCCCGGCTGCTCGAGCACATGGTGGACGCCGTCATCTCGTTCGAGGGCGACGACGTACGCGCGCAGCGGGTGCTGCGGGCGCTGAAGAACCGCTTTGGGTCCACCAACGAGACGGGGATCCTGGAGATGCGGCCCGAGGGGCTGGTGTCGGTGGAGGACCCCGCCGCGATCTACCTGGCCGAGGCCGGCGAGCGCGTGGGGTCGTGCCTGTTCCCGGCCATCGAGGGCAGCCGGGCGGTGATGGTGGAGGTGCAGGCGTTGGTTGGCCCCACCGACATCGTGCCGCCCAGGCGGGTGGCGGGCGGCGTGGACCGCACGCGGCTCGCCCAGGTGCTCGCCGTGCTCTCGCGCCACGCGGGCGTGCGTGTGGGTGACCAGGACGTGTTCGTGAGCATCGCCGGCGGCGCCCGCGCGCTGGATCCCGCCGCCGACCTCGCAATCGCGCTCGCCGTGGCCTCGGCGGCCCGCGGCGAGCCGCTCCCGGGGCCCGTGGCCGCCATGGGTGAGATCGGCCTCACCGGGGCACTGCGCCCCGTGGGCCATGCCGCCCGCCGCCTTCGCGCTGCGGCCGACCAGGCGGTGCGCCGGGCGGTCACCGGCCCCCTCGGCGACGCCGCGGGGGCCGATGCCGCGCCGGCGTCGGTGGAGCCGCATGCGGAGCTGCGCGATGCGGTTCGGGGGGCCTTCCGCCCCGACGCTCCGTGAGAATCGCGCGCGGGCGTGCAATCCTCGGGTGCCCACGCGGCGCCGGGGCGCAGGAAACCGACCGACGAGGGTGGAATCCACGAAGACGGGGGAGGGGGTGATGACGACGTCCACGGAAGAGAAGCGACCCGCGAGCCCCGCCGGCCTGCCCTATCCCGGGCCGCCGCCGCGCCCGCGCGAGCCCCGTGGAATGGTCGCCCTGGTCACCCAGGCCGTGTTCCTGCTGCTGGGGGCGCTGGGGGCCTTCCAGATCGGGCGCACCATCAACTTCGGCCGTGCGCTGGGTGACCCCTGGCAGTACCTGGCGTACATCGGCGCCGTCGCCCTGGGGGCCATCATCGGCTGGACCGTGGGCGGAGTGGTGGCCCGCTGGCTGCCGTCGCGCATGCGCGCCATCGACCGCGCGGCCGACAAGAGGTCGGCCGGCGAGCTCATGGTCGGCGCCCTCGGCCTGGTGGTGGGCCTCGTGGCCGCCGCGCTGGCCGGCTTCGCCGTGGCGCGCCTGCCGGTTGTCGGCCCCTACCTGCTGCTGCCCGTGGTGCTCCTGGTGGCCTACGTGTTCGCGCGCATCGCCGCGCGCAAGCATGCCGACATCCTCCGCCTGGTGGGCGTGCGGTCGCGCAGCGCGTCGACCGTGGCGCCGCGGCTCATCGACAGCAGCGCCATCATCGACGGGCGCATCATCGATGTGATGAACGCGAAGTTCCTGCCCGGGCAGATCGTCATCCCGGCCTTCGTCGTGGACGAACTGCACAGGGTGGCCGACTCCGCTGACCCCGAGAAGCGGCAGCGGGGCCGCAGGGGCCTCGACCTGATCGAGGAGATCAAGTCGGCGGGAGACCAGCGGGTGCAGATCCGCACCGGCGACGTGCCGGGTGAGGGCGTCGACGCCAAGCTGGTCAACCTCGCCCGCGACATGCACGCGACCATCGTCACGACGGACTACGCCCTCAACAAGGTGGCGCGCATCCAGGGCATCGAGGTGCTCAACATCAACGAGCTGGCCAACGCCCTGAAGCCCGCCGTGCTGCCCGGTGAGACCCTGAACGTGCGCGTCATCCGCGAGGGCCGCGAGTACGACCAGGGGGTGGGGTACCTCGACGACGGCACGATGGTGGTCGTGGAGGGTGGCCGCGGCCTGGTGGGCGCAGACGCCGCCGACGTCGAGGTGACGTCGGCCATCCAGAACCCATCCGGCAAGATGATCTTCGCCCGGCTCCCCGCCACCGGGCGGTGAGGACCGGCGCCGTCATCGTTGCCGCGGGGTCCGGCGAGCGGCTGGGCGCCGGCGTGCCGAAGGCCTTCGTTCGCGCTGCGGGACTGCCGCTGGTCACGTGGTCGGTGCGCGCCTTCGAGGATGCCCGGGATGTGACGGCCATCGTCATCGTGTGCCCGCCGGGGCAGGAGCGCGAGATGTCGGCGGCAATCGGCACCCACGGCATGGTGCATGCGATTGTGCCGGGGGGCTCGAGCCGCCAGCGGTCGGTGGCGGCGGGTATCGCGGCCCTGCCCCACGATGTCGGGGCGATCCTCGTGCACGACGCCGCACGACCCCTCATCACGCCCGGGCTCGTGGGGCGACTGGTCTCACGGCTGAGGCTGCACGATGCCATCATCGCCGCCGCACCGGTTGCCGACACCCTCAAGCGGGCCGACGCGCAGGGCAACGTGGAGGCCACCGTCGACCGCGCCGGGCTCTGGGGTGCCCAGACCCCGCAGGCGTTCCGGGCCGATGTCATCCGCAGCGTGTTCGCGGCAGCCGGCGATGCCGAGCTCGACTCCGCCACCGACTGCGCGGGCATGGCCGAGAGCCGGGGTATCCGCGTGGCCATGCTCGACCCCGGCGCCCCCAACATGAAGGTGACGACCCAGGCCGACCTCAGGCTGGTCGAGGTGCTGCTGGGGTCGGGGCGCATCGCGTAACGTCCCGCGCCGGTGCTCACCGATTACCACCTCCACCTGCAGCCCGACGGCCCCGAGGCCCGCGCGGCCGATTGCCACCGATGGGATGACGCCGGTGGCCCCCGGTCGATCGGCTGGATCTCGCGGTACGTCGATGCCGCGCGCGCGCGGGCCGTGGGTGAGATCGCCATCACCGAGCACGTGCACCGCTTTCGCGAGGTGCGTGACTGGCATCCGAACCCCTGGTGGCAGGCGGAGGCCACCGAGGACCTGGGCGACCATTGCGCCGCCCTGGCGGCAGCCCGCGATGCCGGCCTGCCGGTGCTCATCGGCATCGAGATGGACTGGATCGCCGATCGGGTCGACGACATCCGGGCGCTGCTCGGGTCGCAGCCGTTCGACATCGTGCTGGGGTCGGTGCACTGGCTGGGCGACCTGGCGGTGGACCACCCCGACTACCCGTGCTGGGACGACCTGGGCGCCGATGAGACCTGGGGCAGGTACCTCGACGAACTCGCCGCGGCGGCGGGAAGTGGCCTCTTCGACGTGCTGGCGCATCCTGACCTGCCCAAGGTGTTCGGCACGCCCATGCCGGCATCGCTGGTGGGCAGGCGCGATGAGGTGATCGCGGCGATCGCCGACTCGGGCGTGGCCGTGGAGTGCTCATCCGCCGGGCTTCGCAAGCCGTGCCGTGAGCTCTACCCCGATGCGTCGTGGCTTGCCGCGTTCCGCGCGGCCGGTGTGCCCGTGACGCTCTCGAGCGATGCCCACCGGCCCGAGGACGTCGCGCGCGACTATCCCACTGCCGTCGCCGCGCTGCGCGGGGCCGGCTATGAGACCATCACGCGGTTCCGTTCGCGCGAGCCCGAGCAGGTGGCGATCAGATGGGCATGAGGGTTGGACTCGGCGTCGATGCGCACCGCCTCGAGCCCGGCGTGCCCCTTGTGATCGGGCTCGTGCCGATCGAGCACCCCACCGGCCTGGCCGGGCACTCCGATGGTGACGTGGTGGCGCATGCGGTGTGCGACGCGCTGCTGGCGGCCGCGGGTGGCCCCGACATCGGCGTGCTGTTCCCGCCGGGCGCGCCCGAGTGGAAGGGCGTTACCGGGGCCGCGATGATCGCCCACGTACTCGAGTGGATGCGCGGCGAGGGTGCCGAGCCCGTGAACGTGCACGCGGTCATCATGTGCGAGAAGCCGCGCATCGGACCGCACCGCGGCGCCATGCAGGAGGCCCTCACCCGCGCCGTCGGGGCCCCCGTGTCGGTGCATGCCACCACCACCGACCGCATGGGCTTCACGGGTCGTGAGGAGGGCATCGCCTGCCAGGCGGTCGCCCTGGTGGAGGTGGGCGCATGAGCATCAGGCTCCACTCGACCCTGACGGGGGCCGATGAGCAGGTGCAGCCCGGCCCCGATGGGGTCATCGGCATCTACGCATGCGGACCCACCGTGTACTCGCGCATCCACATCGGCAACGCCCGCCCGTTCGTGGTGTTCTCGGTGCTCAAGCGCTATCTCGAGCGCCGCGGTATGCGGGCGCGCCTGGTCATCAACGTCACCGACGTCAACGACAAGATCTACGACGCCGCGCGGGCCGAGGGAATCCCCTCCACCGAACTGGCCGAACGCTGCACGCGGCAGTACATGGCCGACACCGACCTGCTGGGCCTCGGCCGCCCGGATGCCGAGCCCCTGGTCACCGGCTGCATGCCCGAGATCATCGCGCTCATCGAGGACCTCGTCGAGCGTGGCCTGGCCTATGCCGCCGGGGGTGACGTGTACTTCAGGGTGCGCGCATTCCCCGACTACGGCTGCCTCTCGGGTCGCAGGCTCGATGACATGCCCGACACCGACCCGGGCGATCTGAAGGAGGACCCCCTCGACTTCGCCCTGTGGAAGGGCCTGAAGGAGGGCGAGGACGCCTCGTGGGACTCCCCGTGGGGCCCGGGCCGCCCCGGCTGGCACATCGAGTGCTCGGCCATGGCCGAGCGCGAGCTGGGAATGGCGTTCTCGGTGCACGGCGGCGGAATCGACCTGGTGTTCCCGCACCACGAGAACGAGATCGCCCAGAGCGAGGGCGCCCACGGCGCCCCGTTCGCGCGCATCTGGATGCACAACGAGATGCTCGAGCTCAGCGACAGCAAGATGAGCAAGAGCATCGGCAACATCGCCCTGCTCGCGGATGTCGTCGAGCGCTGGGGCGCCGACACGGTCATCGCCTACTTCATGCAGAGCCACTACCGGTCGCGGCTGCCGTTCTCAGACGAGCGCCTGCACGACGCCGAGGCCGCCTGCCGGCGCATCCGCAACGCCGTGCGTGCCCTCGACCGCGCCCTCGATGAGCCAGGTGACGCCAACGACGTGGCGCTGGCCACCGCGGTGGTGGAGGCCCGCACGCGGTTCTTCGACGCCATGGACGACGACTTCGGCACCCCGGGCGCCATGGCGGCCATCTTCGACCTGGTGCGGGCCATCAACCAGGCGCTCGAGCGCGGCCGCCCCGCCGAGGGGCAGCTGCAGGAAGTGCGACTGGAGCTCGCCGGCCTGCTCGACATGCTGGGCCTCGCGGGGTTGGCATCGGCAGGAGGGGCCGACGAGGCGCCACCCGAGGTGCTCGACATGGTGCGCAGGCGCGAGGAGGCCCGCGTGGCCCGCGACTTCGCCGAGGCCGACGCCCTGCGCGATGCCATCGCCGCCGCGGGCTTCGAGCTGCGTGACGGGCCGGACGGCCCTGAGGTCGTGCCCGCCTGATGAGCACGAGGCGCCGGGGCCGCGGGGCACGCGGCGAGGACGACGACGGGCCCGTCCTGGTGTACGGGCGCAACCCCGTGCGCGAGCTCATCCGGGCTGGGCGGCGCCCCGTGCAGGAGGTCTGGGCACTGGCCCAGGCGGCGGAGGATCCGGAGCTGGCCGGCGTGACCGTGGTGGTCAAGCGGCGCGAGGACCTCGCGAACCTGGCGGGCACGGGCGACCACCAGGGGATGGTGGCCATCACCGAGGAGTACCCGTACGCAGACCCTCAAGCCGTACTTGAGGGTGATGGCCCGATCATGGTGCTGGACGAGGTGCAGGACCCCCGCAACCTCGGCGCGGTCGCCCGCGTGGCCGACGCCGCGGGCTTCGCCGGCCTGGTCATCCCCACGCGCGGCAGCCCGGGCATCACCGCCGTGGCCTGCAAGGCATCGGCCGGTGCCGTGGAGCACCTGCCCATCGCGCGAATCGGCTCGATCGTGGCATTCGTCAACGACCTGGCCGGCTCTGGCCGGTGGTCCTGTGGCGCGGATTCCGATGAGGGCACCGACTACCGCGAGATCGAGTGGGACCCCTCGGCGGTGATCGTGCTGGGGGCTGAGGGGGCTGGCCTCAGGCCCCGGGTGAAGCAGGTGTGCGACCAACTGGTGCGCATTCCCATGCGGGGCAGGGTGGGGTCCCTGAACCTCTCCACGGCCGCCGCAGTGCTGGCATTCCGCGCAACAGCGGGGGGCTGATCCAGGCCCAGAGGTTGACACCGTCTTGTGCGATCGGTATCAATCCCGCATCTCTTACCTTCAAGTAAAGATTCAGCCTGAATCTAAACCAGAGGTTGAGGGATGGGGATGAACCCTCCGATACGCCACACGGGAGTGAACATGGGTGCTGCCGCCCGCAGGCTTACCGATCTGGACCAGCAGGGCTATGTCGACGTCGTCGACGAGGGCCTCGTCCGCCGCGCGCGGGCCGGGGACGGCCAGGCCATGGACCAGATCATCTCCCGGTACCGGGGCTTCGTGCGCCTCAAGGCCAGCGCGTACTTCCTGGCCGGCGGCGACTCGGAGGACCTCATCCAGGAGGGCCTGATCGGCCTGTTCAAGGCGGTTCGCGACTACCGCCCCGAGCGCGAGGCGTCGTTCCGGTCGTTCGCCGAGCTGTGCGTGACGCGCCAGATCATCACGGCGATCAAGACTGCCGCCCGCAACAAGCACACGCCGCTGAACACCTACGTGTCGTTCAGCAACACCCGGGCCGGCAGCGAGCAGGAGACCACGCTCGCCGACGTGCTCCCTGATGACCCGGTCACCGACCCCATCAACCAGGCCATCTCGACCGAGGAGCTGCAGAGCCTGGTCGACTGCCTCGGCAAGGTGCTGAGCCCCCTCGAGAGCCAGGTGCTGGCCATGTACCTCGAGGGCCGCTCGTACGAGGAAGTGGCCGAGCGCCTCGAGTGCAACCCCAAGAGCGTTGACAACGCCCTGCAGCGCGTGAAGCGCAAGGTCGAGACGCACCTGAAGGAGCGCGAGGTCCTCGACCTCAGGTAGAGGCTTTGTCGAACCCTCCACTCGAGGGTGAGACTGGCCCCGCGAGGCGTCTCATGCATGGGCATCGCGAACCGTCGCGAAGCGGGATCGGCATTTGCGGGGCCCGCAAATGCGGGATCCCCGGCTCCGATGTCCGCCATGCCCATGCATGAGGCGCCCCCCGCTGCGCGCCCCCCGTGGGGTAGGTTCTCCGCGTCCACCTTCGGCCTGAGGAATCCATGAGCGCACCCATCCTGGTCGGCTACGACCGCAGTGATTCGTCCAAGCGTGCCCTCGAGCGCGCCATCGAGCGCTGCAACGAGAAGCACGCGCCGCTTCTGGTGCTGGCCATCCACGAGGCCGTGCTCGACCCCACCGGGCCGCGGGCATTCGGCACCATGGGCGACGGCAGCCCCATGCAGGGCCCGTTCCCGGAGATGCCCGACGTGCACGAGGCCCTCCAGGAGGCCCGCGACAAGGTGGAGGACGGCGCGGTGGCCAAGGCCGAGTACGCGTGGGCCATCGGCGAGCCGGCGGCCCTCATCGTGGAGACCGCCAAGGACTACAAGGCGCAGCTGGTCGTGGTGGGCCACACCCACCACGGGTTCCTGGGCAAGGTCTTCGGCGCGGACGTCTCCTCGGAGGTCGAGAAGCACGCCGGGTGCCCGGTCGAGATCATCGACTAGAACCCCTCCCGTGCGCGCCCCGGCGCGCACCCGCCGGAGTAGCTCAGATGGCCAGAGCACCTGTCTTGTAAACAGGGGGTCACGGGTTCGAATCCCGTCTCCGGCTTGCCCGCCCGGCGGGGCGCACGCGTCCTACGAGCCGAGCGAGATCTTGCAGATCGCCGGACTCACAGTGCGGTCAAGGCGCAGGAAGCCCGAAAGCAGACGGGTCTGCCCATCGCTTGCGAGCACGGGGAAGACCAGGGTCCGTGTTTCCACGGCCGAGCCTCCCGGGCTCTGGCCGTAGATGTCCCTCTCCGTGTTCTGGGTAAACGCTTGCCACGTCCAGCCGCTCATGCTTGATGAGCCAAAGCCCGCGCCCGTGCCCGTTGCGATTCCTCGAACCGCGATGTCGGTGTAGCCGCTTTGCGCCCGACAGCTCAGGCTGATGGTGACGTCACCGAATGTCGTCACGGTGGTTGTTGCCGCCGGGAACGCCTCGGCGACGGAGATCCAACCCCCTGTGTTGATCATCGCCGAGGGGCCGGTGGCTCCGGCGGGCCCGGCGGGGCCTGCAGGGCCGGTGGCGCCGCTGGGCCCCGCGGGGCCCTGCGGACCCACGAGGGGCTTCGCCGCCTTGCCGCGCGGACCCTGCGCACCGACGCGCCCCTGCGCGTTCCAGCGCACGGCCTGCTGGCCGGCCGGGCAGGTTCCGCCGGGGCCGCTCACCCGGAGCGGGGCGTTCTGCTGGGTGCCGGCGCATGCGGTGATGACGCCGGGCTCGACCGAGGATGTGCCGGACGCGATGCCTCCGGCAATCACAACGCCGGTGGCGATGCCCGTGGCAAGCCACAGCCCGCGCTTGTTGATGTTCATGAGGACACCTTTATGGGGGAGGGCCCGATTGCGCAGGCTTCTCGAGGGAACGAAAAAGGTGTGTATCACGCAGATGCGATCACGCACGACACGCCGGCAGCGCACCCGGCTGCAGGCCGTCAGTGCCGTCGTGCTCTCGCGCCGCGGCTGAGCAGGGCTCGGGCGGCGCACGCCGCGCGGTTGAAGCAGGACCGCAGGGGGCGTCACCCGGCAGGGGTCGCCGCACCGGCGGGATTCGCGCCGGCACGTGATGTTCCTAGGATGCAGGGATGGAGCGACCCGATCTGGAGCAGCGCCGCGCCGAGCGGCGGGCGCGCACGAAGCGTCGCCGGCGCACCGGGGCGCTCGTGGCGGTGGCGGTCGTGGCGGCAGGCGCGGTGGCAGCTGGTGTGATGGTCGCCGGCGGGGGTTCCGGCGGCGGGCAGGAAGCCACCGCAGCGGCTCCGGCGTACCGGCAGCCCACCGCGGCGTCCCCGGCGCCCGAGCCCCCGCCCGTGAAGACAAAGGCCCCGGCGGAGTCCCCCCAGCGCATACGTCCGCCGGTGCCCGGCCCCGGCAGGGTGATCACCGAGGGTCCCGCCAGCGCCGGGCGCAAGGTGGCGCTCACGATCGACGACGGCACCTGCGCCAGTTGCGTGGACCGCATCCTCGACGTGCTGGAGGCCACCGGGGGGAAGGTGACGCTGTTCCCCAACGGCATGTATCGCAGCAGCTGGGAGCCCCAGGCCGCGCGCATCAGGAAGCTGGTCGCGAACGGCCAGGTGACGCTGGGCAACCACACCTACAGCCACGGGGTGTCCACGCAGATCGGCCCCACGGCCTTCGGCGCCGACCTGCAGCGCAACGAGGACTGGATCCAGAGGACCTTCAGGATCACGGGCCGCCCCTGGTTCCGCCCGCCCTACGGCGACCGCAACGCGTCGATCGACGCCGCCGCCGGCCAGCGCGGCTACCGCAAGGTGATCATGTGGTCGGGCACCGTGGCCGACTCGCAGCCGCGCAGCGAGGGGTACATCCTGGATGCCATCGACCACTGGGCCCGCCCCGGGGCCATCATCCTGATGCATGCCAACTACCCCGCCACGGCACGGGCGCTGCCGAAGATCTTCCGCGCGCTCGAGAAGCGACGCCTTCAGCCAGTGACGCTGGCCGAGCTGCTGGACGGGCGCTGACTACCCGGGCGGGAAGAGCACGCTGATCACGGCGCCGCCACGCTGGGCGTTGCCGGCGGTCACCGTGGCCCCGTGCATCTGGGCCACCTGCTGCACGATCGCCAGCCCCAGCCCCGACCCGGGCTTTCCGCGTGCCTCGGCCGATCTGTAGAAGCGCTCGAACACGTGCGGCAGGTCTTGCTCTGTGAATCCCGGGCCGTGATCGCGCACCGTCAACTCGCCGCCCTGCAGGGTCACCTCGATGGGCTCGCCCGGCGGGCTCCACTTGACGGCGTTGTCGAGCAGATTGGCCACCAGGCGGTTCAGGCGCTCGGGCACGCCGTCCACCACGAGGGGGGAGAGGTCCTCCAGCACCGTCACGCCGGGATGCAGGCGCCGCACTCGCTCGATGGCCGCGCGCGTGACGTCGTCCAGCCGCACGTCCTGGGCCTCGTCATCGCGCACGGTCGTCTCGCCGGCGCGGACGATGTCGGTGACCAGCGCCGTGAGCTCATCGGTCTGCTCCACCACGTCGCGCAGCAGGGCCTCCTGCTCGGCCGGCGGCAGGTCGCCGGGCTGCTGCAGCACCTCGATGTTCGCGCGCAGCGACGCCAGCGGCGTGCGCAGCTCGTGCGAGGCATCGGCCACCAGCCTCCTCTGGGCCTCGGCCGACGACTCCAGTTCGTCGAGTGTTCCGTTGAACACGGTTGCCAGGCGCGCGATTTCGTCGCCCCCGACAACCGGCAGGCGGCGTGAGAGGTCGCCCGCGCCGGCCAGCGCCTCGGTCTCGGCGGTGAAGTCCGTGACCGGGCGAAGCGCCCTTCCCGACACCACCCAGCCGAGGCCCGCGCCCGCGGCGATGCCGGCTCCCGTGACGATGAGCAGGATGATGCCCAGCCCCGATAGCACCGACTGCACCTCGTCCACGGGCCGCGCGAGCTCGATGGCCACGCCGGACGTGACGGGCGCGGTGATGCCGCGCAGCGGCACGCCCTGGATGTCGGCGTCCCAGAAGTACGCCCGGGAGGTGCCCGCCGCCACCTCGAGGTCGCGGCGGGTCACCGGCAGTCGAACCTCGCCCAGCTGCTCGCCGCGACGCCTTCCCCTGTCGCCGGACCCCTCCGACTCGCCCGATGCGGCGGTGACCAGCTGCGAGTACACCTGCGGCCCACCGAACCTGCGGTCACGGATGAACGAACCGGGTGGTGGCAGCGCGCGCGGGCCCTCGCGCAGCACGCGCTCCACCTGCTGACGCAGGGAGTCGTCGACGTCGCCCTGCAACTGGGCCCGCACGGCGATGTAGCTGGCCAGCGATGCGGCGGCCACCGCGACGGCAACGGCGATGGCGGCGCCCAGCGCCAGGCGTCGCCGGATGGTCATGGCTCGCGCAGCACGTAGCCCACGCCGCGCACGGTGTGGATGAGCCTGGGCTCGCCGGAGTCCTCGAGCTTGCGGCGCAGGTAGCCCACGTACACCCCGAGCGAGTTCGAGGCGGGGCCGAAGTCGTAGCCCCACACACGCTCGTGGATGACCGTGCGGGTCAGCACCACGCGCGGGTTGCGCATGAACAGCTCGAGCAGCTGGAACTCGGTTCGGGTGAGGTCGATCTGCCGCCCGCCGCGCTCGGCCATGTGGCCCGCGAGGTCGAGGGTGAGGTCGTCGAACCGCAGCGATGAGGCCTCGTCACCGTTCTGCACGGCTGTGCGCCGGAGCAGGGCCCGCAGGCGCGCCATGAGCTCCTGCAGGGCGAACGGCTTCACCATGTAGTCGTCTGCACCGGCATCCAGCCCCGCCACGCGGTCGCCCACGGCGTCACGCGCGGTGAGCATGAGCACCGGGGTGGTGTCACCCGCCGCCCTGAGGCGCCTGCACACCTCGATGCCATCGACTCCGGGCATCATGACGTCGAGCAGGATGGCGTCGGGCGCCCTCTCGGCCAGCGAGGCCAGGGCCTCGTCGCCGTCCGAGGCGAGTTCGACCTCGTACCCGGCCAGCGTCAGGGCCCGGCGCACGGCGGTGCGCACGGCCTCCTCATCATCTGCGACCAGGATCCTCACGGCACGAGTGTGCCTAACGGGCCCTGCGCGCGTCCGGGCGGGTTGTCACCCGCCCGGACGCCGGGATCACGGGTGGTGATGCCCGCCCCGTCCCGTGCCGTTGACGATGTCCGTGGCCATCTGCTTCAGCTGCGCGTCGTCGAGTGCCGGCGCACCGGGCGGCGGCCCCTGCGTGTCCAGCGCGGCCGTGACGGCGTCCACCACCGTGGCCACCGCAATGCCCTTGTCCTTCGCCACCTGCGCGGGCGTCCTGCCGGCCTCGCGGGCCGTGTGCCAGGCATCCTCGGTGATTCCCAGGGCCTTCACCATGGCGTCCTCCACGGCGCCGCCGCCGGGACCCCCGTGATGGCCCCCGTTGTGGCCCCCGTGGTGGCCTCCCCGGTGGCCACCCGGGCCGCCCATGCCGGGCAGCGGCGCGTTCTGCGCGCGGGTGAGCATCTCGTCGGCCTGCGCCTGGGTGATGCGGCCCGATGCGACGTCCTGCTGCAGGCGCTCCTTCAGCACGTCGGTGAAGGCAGCCTTCACGTCGGCAGCCGATACCTGCTCGCCAGTGCGCTTGGACAGCGCACTGGCCAGGTCGCCCGCCGGGTCATCCTGCCCGCTGGTCGCGGCGAAGGCGCCGGCGAGGCCCCCGCCCACGAGCAGGCCGACCGCGGCGAGGCCTGCGATGCGCTTGTTCCTGGTCTTCATATGCGCTTCCCCCGTCGGTTGGTCCCTGACGACATCCATCGTCGGGTACCCACCGCAGGAGACCGCAAGATCAACCTAAGACGCCCGTAAGAATCGGCGTCGCCGGGGAACTACCCCCTGAGCAGGTCGCGCAGGCCCTCGAGGGCCTCGCGCTGGCGGTCCACGAGCCTCTCGGCCATGTCGATCGATGGGTCCTCGTGCACCGCATGCGTGCGCCACACCACGCGGCACCCGGTGTCGGTGGGCTGCACGGTGAACGACGCCTCGTGCTCGGCCAGTGGCAGGCCGGCCGTGACCGCGTATGAGTAGGTCATGGCGTCGTCGTCGCGGGTGAGGAGCTCCTCCACCAGCACCGCTCCATCGGCGCGCTCGAGCGTGCGCACGTTCCCCTCGAGCGTGCATCGCTCGTACAGCGGGTACCACCTGGGCACCCCGCAGGGGTCCCCCACCACGGCCCAGGCCTCCGCGGGACTCACCGCGAGGTCGATTTCCACTCCGAAGTCAGCGCCCATGGCGTGATGATCGCGCATCAGGCCGCTGGGGGCCCGCGCCCGCCCAGGGGCTCCCTCGGCAGGCCGCCGGTCACCAGCAGACCGAGTACCCCGACGATGAACACCACCGCGAGCGCGGCCCTGAGGGACTGCAGCTTGGAGTCGTCGTAGGCGGTGACGACCGCGTTCACCTGATTCGGTGGCAGCCCCGCATCGGTCACGGCCTGCTGCACCTGGTCCGACGACACCACCTGGATCCCGCTGGCCGTCACCTCCTTGGCCTGCTGCTGCAGGCTGTCGGTCGCGGCGGGCTGGCCGGCCAGGTTGTAGTTGAAGGTGGCGGCCAGGCCGATGAACAGCACCGAGCCGGCGATGGCCACGCCCAGCGACGACCCCAGGTTCTGCCCGGTGCCCTGCAGCCCGCCGATCTCGTTGCCGCGCGACTCATCGGCGGCCGACATGTTGACGTTGCCGATCTGCGATACGGCCAGGCCGAGCCCGAGGCCGATCACGGCCATGGCCACGGAGAACAGGGTGCCCCTGGCCTCGGCGGTGACGGACCCGATGAGCAGCACGACCCCCGCGGCCGCCAGCCCCAGCCCCATCTGGATCAGCGTGCGCGGCGAAACCTTCTCGGAAAGACGCGACCCGACCAGCGCCATGACGAAGATGGTGATCGACATCGGCAGCATCCGCAGCCCCGACTCGAAGGCGTTCAGGCCGAGCACCGTCTGCAGGTAGAGGGGCAGGATGAAGAAGGTGCCGGCGATGATGAAGTAGAGGACCATCTGCGATCCCAGCCCCGCTCGCAGGGAGCGGATGTGCAGCAGGTCCGTGCCCACAAGGGGCGTGCCACCGCGTTCGGCCAGTCGCCGCTCCCACGCGAAGAACCCGCGCATGACGAGCAGGCCCACGAGCACGATGGGGATGACCGGCGAGAAGCCCAGCACCTCGAAGGGCGGGTCGATCGGCCGGATGATGCCCCAGGTGCTCGCGGACACCAGCGCAAGCACCACGAGGATCATCGCGAGGGCCGACAGCACGACCCCGGCGAAGTCGAAGCGGCCGGTGGCGGGCTTTCGGGAACCGTCGCGGATGATCCCGATGAAGGGGAGGATGACCGCGGCGATGATGATGGTCTCGGCGGCGAACACCCAGCGCCATGAGAACTCGGTGGTCACCCAGCCGCCGATGAGGGGCCCGATGGCCACGGCGGCCCCTGAGATGCCGCCGAGGATCCCGTAGGCCACCGCGCGGTCGCGCCCCCGGTAGTTCGACGCGGCCAGTGCGGCCACCGCGGGGATCACCAGCACGGCGCCGAGGCCCTCGATCACCGACCAGCCGAGGAACAGCACGGGAAAGCCCGGGGCGAGCGCGGTGGTCAGCGATCCGACCCCGTAGATGATCAAGCCGATCACCAGCGTGCGCCGGCGACCGAGGCGGTCGCCTATGCCCGCCCCCGCCATCATGAACCCCGCCATCGTCAGGGTGAAGGTGGCGATGGCCAGCTGCATGCTGCTGACCGTTGTGCCGAGGTCGGCCACCACGGTCGTGATGGAGACGTTCATCACGGTTCCGTCAATGACCATGACGAACTGCGTGAGGCCGAGGATGATGACCGGGAGCCACTTGCGCACGCCGTGACCCTACGGCACGCGGGAGTCGGGCAGGGTGCCCTGCGAATGCCCCCTCTACGAACGGGCGGGTGCTGCCCGGCCGCGCAGGCGGCGGTCCCGCGCACGCACCAGCGCGGGTCGCGCGGCGATGGCCGTGATGCCCAGGGCCACGGCGACGATCGCGTATGCGCCCCGTGAACCCACCCAGTCGGCTGCGAGGCCCCCCAGGGCGGCGCCGGTCGCGAGGCCGGCCATCACCAGGGTGCGCCCTGCCACGCCGGCCAGGGCCTGCATCGAACGGGGCACGCGGCGTGCGCGTGCGCCCATCAGGGTGGCGGCGCAGATGGCGTTGGCCAGCATGAGCGGCGCATATGCCAGAGCGGTGCCCATGACCCCGGGGATCAGCGCCATTGCGAGCGCCGGCACCACGTAGATGGCGCACGCCAGCACGATGATGGTCTCGTCGGCATGCCTGCGGTCGAGCCTGGTGATGATGGGCGTCGCCAGCATCATGCAGGCCACGCCCGCTCCAAGCACGGCGGCCAGGGCGACGCCCGAGACCCCGAGGTCGTTGCGCAGGTGGGGCACGGCGAGGCTGATGGCCGCACCCGAGGCGAGGCTCCAGGCGATGCCCGTGATCGTGAGCACGCGCAGGTCGCGCGAGAGGAACAGGAATGCCAGGCCGCGACGCACGGTGGGGCGGGGCCCCTTCTCGTCGCGCTCGTCCAGGCGTGCGGATGCCGTCAGGGCGCCCGCGGCTGCGATGGCCATGGCTCCCGCCACGAGCCAGGTGGCGACGTCGCCACCCAGGACCAGGGCGAGTCCCGCGATGGCGGGGCCACCGAAGTAGCCGAGGTTGAACGCCTGGGCCAGGGCGGCCTGCGCGGGCATCATCTCGTCGCGCGATGCCACCGTCGCCAGCGCGCCGAACATCGCGGCATCCACGAATACCCGCACCGAGCCGATCAGGAACGCCGCGAGGTACAGCCACGGCATGGCCAGCGAGCCCGACGCCAGCAGCAGCGCGAGCAGGGACGCCAGCAGCGTGCCGAGACCCAGGGCGCTCGCGAGCAGGGGACGACGCGCCATCCGGTCACCGGCGAGGCCCGCGGGCGCGGCGAGCAGCAGGAACGGCACGAACGTGATCGCGAAGCCGATCGCGGCCTGCGACGCCGAGCCGCCCTGCTCGAGGATGAGCCACGGCACGATGACCGTGAGCATTCCCTGCGCGAGAGCGTGAGCTGCCTGGGTGACCAGGATCGCGCGGCCATCACGTGACCGGATCAGCGGGTTCCTGGAGTCCTTCTGCATACAGGACCACCGTAAACCGATCGGGAATTTCCGTCAATTCGACACGTATCGCACAAGCGCTTGTGCAATAGGGGCCCGAAACGGTGGCGGAAAACGCCCGGGAATGGCTTGCGCGCGTGGATCTACGGCTTAGTGTCGTACTGCACGAAGTGTCACGAACGCTGTTACAAACTTCGTGAAATTGTTGTGAGTTCGGGCCGGATCAGGCGTCCGGAGGGGCCTGCGGAGTGCGTTCAGCGCGCCCGACCACGCCCGAGAGCGCAGCCCCCAGGGCGTCCGACTGCGTGGTGCCGGGAGCGGCGGCGTCGCTGGCGATGACCACCCGGCAGGGGGCATGCCGCAGCACGTAGTCCACCGTGCGCCCGAAGATGCGCTCGCCCAGCCTGCGCTTGCGGGCGACACCCATCATGATGACCTCGGCCTGCATGTGGCGGGCCTCATCCACGATCGCGCGCCCGGCCTGCCGGCCGTGCACGACCTTGGTCTCCACCGTGGCGCCGTACTCCTCGGCGATCTGACGCGCGTGCGCGAGCAGCTGCTCGGCTCCCCGCTCCTCGCGCGGCATCTCTGCCTCCAGCGGCAGCTCCACGGGCACCTCCACCACTGTGATGGCGTGGATGCTCACATCGCGGTCGGCGGCCAGCTTCCCGGCCGTGGCCATCATCTCCTCCGACGATTCGGTGGCGACGATGGGCACGAGGATCTTCGTGTAGGCGACGTCCACCTCGAGCGCCAGTTCCTGCCGCTCCATCGTGGCGGTCTGGGTCCAGGGGATTCCGATGCGCCTGCGGTAGACGATGTACATGAGGAACCCGAAGGCCATCCATGCGATGCCCACCCAGCGCGCGTCGGGGCGCAGGATGAGCACGGCGACCAGCGCGCCGCCCGTGCCCAGCACCCCGAACACGGCGAACAGGGGAATGCTGCGCCCGCGTATCGACACGTTCGGGCGCCCGCCGTATGGGCGCCGCATCTCCGGCCGCTTCCAGCGCAACCAGATGATGGCCAGGTGCGCGATGCTGAACGAGAGCATGGCGCCGAACGCGTAGAGGTTCGAGAGGAAGTCGGCCTGGCCGGGGATCATCACCAGCGCGGCGATGGCGCAGAAGATGATGATGGCCACGGCCGGCGTGTTGAAGCGGGGATGCAGCTTCCGTATTCCGGACGGCAGCTGCCGGTGGGACCCCATCGCATACGTCAGGCGCGACACGCCGATGACACCCGCATTGGTGGCGATGATCAGGATGGTCGCGGCAAGGATGCCCACGAAGCCCTCGACCAGCGTCTGCCATATGCCCGACAGCCCGAATTTGGTGACGATGCCGAGGATCGGGTCGCCGGCGTAGGTGGTGCCCAGCTCTGTGGAGTAGCTGCCGTCGGGCTGCTGGGTCACGGGCAGCGCGGACAGCGCGACGATGGGGATGAGCGCATACATCACCAGCACCGTGATGACCGTGGCGCGGATGGAGGCCGGGATGGTGCGCTCGGGCACCTGGGCCTCCTCGGCCATGTTCGAGATGGTCTCGATGCCCGTGTAGGCGATCATCGCGAGGGTCACGCCGATGATCACGTTCGTCCACGTGGGGGCCACGCCCCACACGATGTTGTCCCACACCTGCGTGGGCGAGAACACCACGAAGAGCCCGACGATCACCAGCAGGATCTGCGTGCCCAGATCCAGCAGCGCAAGCCCGATGTTGAGCTTTGCGGCCTCCTTGATGCCGACGATGTTGAGCAGGGCGATCAGCGCCACCACGCCGATGCCGACGATGATGTCCCAGGGGTTCGTGCGCAGGGGCTCCCAGAACACGCCCAGGTAGTGGGGCACGAAGAACGCCGAGATGGCGATCGTGATGATGTAGTTGAGCATCTGGCCCCACGCCGCACCGAAGGCCGCGCCCTCGTTGAAGGCCTGCCTGGCGAACGACGACGAGCCGCCCGCCTCGGGGAACATCGCCGTTCCCTCGGTGTAGGTGATGGCCGTTGCCGCGAAGATGAGCCCCGCGAACAGGAACACCAGCGGCGTGAGGCCCAGGGCGTACGCCGCCACGAGGCCCAGCGCGTAGTAGATCGACGAGCCGACGTTTCCGTACGCGGTGGCCCAGAGCCCGGGGACCCCGACGACCCGCTCCATCCTCTCGCGCCTTCGGCGCCGGATGGCCATTGGCTAGCTCCGCCTCATACGGCGCGGCATCGTACTCCCGCGCCGGTACCATCGCGACGTCAGGTCCCCGCCGGGGGCCGCGATCAGATGGGGGCGCGGGGAACGTGGCACTTATCGAGGGCGTGGACGTCGTGTTCTACGGCGTGTGCAACATGAATCGTTCGGTCGACTTCTACGAGGGCGTCCTGGGCCTCGAGCTCAGCCAGCGCGCCGGCAACGACTGGGCGCAGTTCACGGTCGGCGGCACCGAGCTGGGGCTCTTCGGCGAGCTGGCCACCGCCCCGCACCAGGGAGGCGCCACGGTCACGTTCCGGGTGCCCGACATCCGGGCTATCGAGGCCGCGCTCGACGCCGCCGGCGCCAAGAAGGACCCCATCGAGGACATGGGCGGCGCGCTGTCCATGGAGTTCCTCGACCCCGACGGCAACCGCCTGGTCGCCGTCGAGATCGTGCAGTAGCGGGGGTGCGCTAGGCGGTCGCCGCGCGCTTCGCGGCGACCGCCTCGGCGAACGCGGCCGGGTCGGCGGCGCCCACGAGCACGCGCGAGGTCTCCCAGCCCGCGGGCGCGTGCACCTCGAGCGGGCCGTCGAGCTCGAGCACCACGCCCTCGCAGGGGGCCGGCACGAACGCCACCAGGCCCTTCGCGATGCGTACTCCCACCCCGGCGTACCAGGGCCACTTCTGCGTGGATATGCGCGCGATGCGTTCGATGGGGATGTCCGCATGGCCCACCCACCCCATGCGCACATGCACTGCCTCGTCGGTGACCTCCGCCTCGAAGGGGCCGGTGGTCGACGTGAGGAAGCGCGACCAGCGCGAGGTGCGGAGAGGGAAGATCACGGCACGGTGATGGTACGCGCTGTGGTGCCGAGGCCCTGGGCCGACAGCATCAGCACGCGCACCTGGTACCGACCCGCTGCGGTCTTCGCGGGAATCCTCAGGCGCACCACGCGCTTCCCGGATGCCAGGCCACCGGACCTCCATGCCACCGCGCGGAAGGCGGCGGCGCGGGCGGGACCCGGGACCCGGCGGCGGAGCTCCACCCTCCAGGTGCCCGCCGTCGGCAGGCGGAAGGTGGCGACGGCCCAGGGGCGGGCCACGCGCACGCGGAGGCCGGTGGGTCGCACCGCCACCGGTGCGGCGCCGCGCCCGGAGCGCGAGCGGGTCACGCTGACCTGCGCGGTTCCCGTGGCCCCCACGCCGCTCATGGCGGTGACGGTCACCGCTTCGGTGCCGATGGGCGCCGTGTACGACACCGAGTACGCGCCGTCGTCTGCGATGCGTGCCATGCGGCCGCCGACCGCCACCGAGGTGATGCCGGCATCGTCGGTGGCGTGTCCGGCCACCGTGACCCGGCGCCCGTCCTGGGTCGCCAGCGCGGTGAGCGCGGGCGTGGTGGGCGCGATGGCGCCCACGTCGGTCACCCAGGCGTCGGCGCGGGACGTCCCGCCGTCGTTGGTGGTGAAGGAGGCGAGGCCGCCGGTGCCGCTGATGGCCGGCCGCGTGCTCGGGCCCACGGGCGCGCTGCCCGAGTTGTCGCGTGATGCGCGGTACAGCGCGCCCGTGGCCAGCGTGCGCACGTAGATGTCGTCGCCGTTGCCCGCGACGTCGCCGGGGTCGGCGCCATCGGTGGCCGCCGCGAAGGCCACGCGCGCGCCGTTGGTGCTGATGGCCGGCCCACCGCTGGTGGACGTGGCCGATACCCGCCTGGTGACGCCGGCGTCGAGGTCGCGCACGAAGGCATCGGGGGACGCCCCGGAATCGCCCGCGCCTCCCACCAGCGGCGCGGTGGAGCTGAAGGCCACCAGCGAGCCGTCGCCGGATATCGAGGGAGCCGTGGACGGCCCGTTGTCGGTACCCCCGGTCGGCAGGCTGGCCACGGTGATCGTGCGCGCGCGCGGCCGGGCCACGTAGACGTCGTCCTGCGCATCGGTATCGCCCGCTGCCAGCACGGCCGCCGCCGCGGTGCCGTGGAAGGCCACCGACCGCCCGTCGGCGCTGAGCGACGGGCAGTCGACGGCCGCGGGCGACTGCACACCGCCCGGGGTGCGGCTGACCAGGGTCATCGACGCCGCGCGCACGTCGGCCAGGTAGATGTCGGCAACCCCGTTGGTGTCGGCCGCCACGAGCGGACCGGTGCCCGACGTGAAGGCCACCCGCATGCCGTCGGCGCTGAGCGACGGCTGTCCCACCACGCCATCCGCTGGCTGGGCGCCCCGGGAGTCACGCGAGACGATGGTGATGCGCCCGGTCTGGGTGTCCTTGCGGAAGACATCCACGTCGGACCCATTGGTGTCGGCGGGCACCAGGTTCGTGGCCGCCGATGCGAACACCACGTAGCGGCCGTCGAGGGACACCCCGTACGGACGCGCGCGCCCGTCGGATGGATCGTCCACTGCGGTGTTGGCCGCGGTGCCGGTTGCGCTGGACGACACCAGGGTGGCGCGGCCGGTCGTGCGGTCGCGCATGAACAGCTGCCGGTGCGCGAAGAGGCCACCACCGACCAGGTTGGACGTCGAGGTCACCAGCACGTAGCGGCCAGACGGCGAGAACGCCGCGCCCTCGACCGACGTCGCCGCGACCCCGCCCGATGGCAGCAGGCCCTGCCGGCCCACCTCTCCGATGCCGCCCATGGCGGTGGCGGGGACGGCACTGAGTACTCCCATGGCGACTGCCATTGCGGTGCGGCGCGGCATGGGGAATGAGGGTAGCCACGGCACCGGCGCACGAACGCGCGCACGTGCCGCGGCGACATACCCCCTGCAGGGCGCCGGGCCAGCGGCTTAGATGCCCCCGTGCGCACCCGCCTGACACTGCTCGCGTCGATGACGATCGCCCTCGCGGCGGCTGCGTCGGCCTCTGCGCTGCCCGTGGTGGCCATCGACCCCGGCCACGGCGGGGCCGACTCCGGTGCCGTGGGCATCCTCCCGCCGGGGGCCGTCACCGGGCTCACGCCGCGCTTCAACGCCCGGTTGCAGCCCGTGCTCTACGAGAAGGACGTCAACCTCGATGTCGCCAACCGGCTGAACGCCTGGCTCACGGCCCGGCAGTTCCCCACGCTCATGACGCGCTCCACCGACAACGCCGGCGGCGACGTGCCGTACACCAGCGTGGGGGCCGACCTGAAGGCGCGCACGGATGCGGCGAATGCGCGTCCGGCCGAGATCTTCGTGTCGATCCACCAGAACAGCGCGAGCAGCGCGGCAAGCGGCACCGAGACCTACGTCAAGCTGGGTGCACCGGAGCCCACCCAGTTGCTGGCCGCCACCGTGCAGCGGTCGCTGGTGGCCTGCCTCGGCCTCACCGACCGCGGGGTGCGCGAGCGGTCGTTCTACGTCGTGCGCAACACCACCATGCCGGCAGTGCTGGTGGAGGGCGGGTTCCTCTCGAGCACCGTCGACGTCGCCCTGCTCGCCCAGCCGGACTTCCGCCAGAAGATGGCCGAGGCAATCGGCGGGGCGGTGTACCAGTACGCGGGCCTCGGCAACCCGGGCCCGATCTGCTCGGGCGCCGCGCAGGCCGCTCCGCCACCGGTTCCCAAGGCCATCGCGCTGGCCAGGGCCGGGCGCGCGCTCACGCAGCGGGCCGGCATCAACCCGAAGCGGGGCGACCTGTGGATCGCCACGGTGCGCGACGCGGCCGGGAACCCCATGTCGAGCATCCCGCTGCGGGCACGCCTTCCCAACGGCAAGGGCGTCGCGGCCACCAGCCGGCCGGACGGAAGGGTGCTCCTCGCGGTGCCCCGCAGGAAGGGCCGCCTCGTTGTGTCGGTGGCCATGCCGGGCATCGCCGTGGCCGCCCGGGCCGACGTGCCCGCCGCGCGCCGCTAGCGGGCCGGCGGTCCGTCCAGCGCGGCCCATGCCGCGTTGAGGGCAGGGATGGCATCGTCGGGCAGGCGGTCGACGAACAGGCGTCGCACGCCTTCGTGGTGGGTGGGGCGGGCCTCGCGGAATCGCTTGCGACCGGCCGTGGTGAGGCACGCCAGCGAACTGCGCCTGTCGCTCGGGCACTGCGCCCTCTCCACCAGCCCCATCGCCACCAGGCGATCCACCAGCCGCGAGAGGCCCGATAGCGACAGCAGGGCGCCATCGGCGAGGTCGCTCATGCGCAGCGACCCGTCATCGGACCTCGCGAGCAGCAGCAGCACCTCGTACTGCGTGAGGGAGAGGCCGTGCTCCTCCTGCATCTCCATGTCGAGCTCGCGCACCAGCGCCGCGTGGGTGCGCAGGAAGCCGTGCCAGGCCTCCATCTGGTCCTCGTCGAGCACGGCCTGCGTAGGACTACGGCGCGTGGACATGCGGAGAGACTACGACCAGTGAGCCCCGAGAGGGCCCGACAACGGCTCCGTCGGGGGCCGATCGTAGGATCCCGCGCGATGGGAGACCACGAGCCGACGACCGCGCCGCCCACCCCATCCACGCTTCCCACCCCCGGGTCGGAGGGGGCGCACACCGCCGGCGATCGCGTGCGGGAGCTCATCGCCCGCGAAGGGCGTCCCGTCACGGCAGGCGAGGTCGCGGTGCAGGCCCTCGGAATCGCCGGGTGCCCCGCGTCGGTGGCCGATCGCCTGGCCGCGGACATCGTGGCGGGCGATGCCCGGCTGGCCTGGGACGGCCATCTCATCGCCGACACCGGCTGCGCCCGCGACCTCTCGCCCCTGGCCGCGACCACCTTCTGCATCGTCGACCTCGAGACCACCGGGGGCGCACCCGGATCGTCGGGCATCACCGAGATCGGCGCCGTGCGGGTGGAGGGCCTGCGCGTCACGGGCCGGTTCTCCACCCTGGTCGACCCCGAGCGGCCGATCCCACCCCACATCACGGGCATAACGGGCATCGACGACTCGATGGTGCGCGGCCAGCCGATCATCGACGATGCCCTGCCGCGCTTCATCGAGTTCGCGCGCGAGGACGTCCTGGTGGCGCACAACGCCCCCTTCGACCTGCGCTTCCTCAACTACGAACGGCTGCGCCTGCGCGACGGCTACTTCACCCAGCCCTGGCTCGACACCCTCGTGCTGGCGAGGAAGCTGCTCAACGGGGTGGTGCCCCGGCACGACCTGGCGACGCTGGCGCGGTGGGCCGGCGCCTCGGTGCAGCCCTCGCATCGTGCCCTGGCCGATGCCGAGGCCACGGCGCACGTGCTGGTGGCCCTCATCAGCCGCCTGGCGGACGGCGCGCAGACCACCCTCGACCTCGCGATGTCCATCGGCCAGCCCGGCGGCCGTCGCCGTGCACGGGGAGGCGGGGAGGCCGCCGCAGCGGCGTGAGCCGATTCGCGCGGCGTGCGAGACTCGGCGCGTGACCGTGGCCCCCGATGTCCTCGCCGTGCGCCGGCTCGTCCGCTGGTTCGACAGTGAGGGCCCCGACCTTCCGTGGCGCCGCACGCGCGACCGCTGGGCGGTTCTGGTGTCCGAGGTGATGCTGCAGGCGACCCCTGTCGCCAGGGTGATCCCGTACTACGAGGCCTGGCTCGCGCGCTGGCCCCGGGCCGCCGACCTGGCGTCGGCTTCGGTGGGCGAGGCCGTCGCCGCGTGGCAGGGCCTGGGATACCCCCGGCGCGCGCGCAACCTGCACGCCGCCGCCACGGTCATCGCGCAGTCGGGGTGGCCGGAATCGTCGCGGTACCAGGACCTGCCCGGCGTCGGCGCCTACACGGCGGACGCCCTGCGCTGCTTCGCCGACGAGCAGCCGGTGCTGCCTGAAGACGTCAACGTGCGGCGGGTCGTGGCCCGGCGGTTCCCGGACGGTTGGCCGGGTGCGCCACGCGGGCGCGGGTGGCACGCGGGCCAGGCCATGATGGACCTCGGGCGCGAGTTCTGCCGGGCCCGGGCGCCGCGCTGTGACGACGGCTGCCCGCTGCGCCCGGGATGCCCCGCCGCAGACGCCGGGGTCGTGCACGAGGTCACCCCTGTCACACGGCGCCAGGCCCGGTACGAGGGGTCGATGCGCCAGCGCCGGGGGTTCCTGCTGAAGGCCCTCGCAGAGGACGGTCGCGTGCGGGTGTCGAGTGACCCGGAGGCGGCCGACAGCCTGGTGGCCGAGGGCCTGGCCGACCGCCGTGGGCCACTGCTGGTGCCTGCGGGGAGCGCCCGATGACCCGTCGCGATACGCCGGTGGTGGTGGTGGTGGCCGCGGTCATCCGCCAGGGGCCCTGGATCCTCATCACCCAGCGCGCCGAGGGGTCGGGCCACGCCGGCCGCTGGGAGTTCCCCGGCGGCAAGCGCGAGGCGGGTGAGCGCGACCTCGAGGCCCTCCGGCGCGAGTTGCGCGAGGAACTGGGAATCGAGGTGAGCTCGCCCCGGATGATCTGGCGGGAGGACGCCGGGCCACTGCGCCTGCGCTTCTACGAATGCGCCTACCCGCCGGGGCAGCGCCCGCGCGCCCTGGTGAGCCCGCAGTTCCGATGGGTGCGCAACGAGGACCTGCCCGCCTACGACTTCCCGCCCGCTGACGATCGACTGGTCGCGGCACTGGCAACCGACCGCATCGGTCGCCGCAGGCGCCGCGCGCGGAGGAGACGCCGCGGTCGCCGGGTACCATCAGGGGCGTAAACGGGGAGGTTCGAATGGCGAAGGCCAAGCGGGAACGGCGGAGCAGCTTCCGCACAATGGATGGCGGGGACGACGTGCTGTCCCGGCTCGACGCCATCGAGGCCCTCGAGGCCGCCGAGGAGCGGGCCCGGGCCGATGCCCTTCCCGATGAGGCTGGCGCAGGCGAGCGGAAGCCCGAGGAGCGACCGGAGGGCTAGTCGTCCCCTGCGGTGCGGTTCCCCCCCGGCGCTGCATGTGCCGGGTCTAACCTCGGGGTCGTGAGCACGCTCGATGCATCTCCACGCCCCGGCGGGCCCCTGTCGTTGGCGCGCAGGGCGTGGACGGTGGTGTCGATCGGGCTGGAGCGGCCGCACTTCTTCATCCCGTTCCTCGTGGTGCTGACGTCGCTCGGCCTCTGGCTCGACTCCCTGGGCGGGCTCGGGTGGCGGACCCCGCTGTCGGTGGTCGCCTGGGTCGTGCTGCTCGCCGCCTGCGTTTCGCTGGGGCCGCTCGACCGATCGCGCGTATTCGTGGTGGTCGTGGTGGCGACCACGGCGGAGCTGATCTTCTCGACCCTCCTCGGGGTCTACGACTACCGCCTGGGCAACCTCCCACTATTCGTGCCGGCCGGTCACGGCCTGGTGTACCTGGCGGGGTACCGGTTCTCGCAGACCCGCGTGGCGCGGGTGCATCCGCGCCTCATCGTGGGCCTGGCCATCGCGGGGGCCCTCGGCTGGGGCATCCTGGGGCTCACGAACGTGCTCGGGCGCGTCGACGTGGCCGGCGCCATCGCGGTGGCCTTCCTGGTGCTCTTCCTCATCATCGGTCGAGCGCCGGTGCTGTACGCCGGGGTCTTCTTCTTCGTCGCGTTCCTCGAGATCTGGGGAACCTGGGTGGGCACCTGGCAGTGGCACGAGTACGTGCCCGGCCTCGGGCTGATGAACGGCAACCCGCCCAGCGGCGCCGCGGCGGGCTACGTGCTGTTCGACATCTGCGCGCTGGCGTTCGCACCCGCGGTGCTGTCCGGGTGGCGGTGGATGGCCTCGCGCCTTCGGGGCGCGTTGCCCGGGGCCTGATGCCCGACCGTGCGGGCGACGCGCCCGTGGGCTTCCGCCCGGTGGCGCACCCCCTGTTCTCGGGTGACGTCGACGTGCCGCCGGCCCCGCCGGCCGACTCGGCCGTGCTCGCGGGCCTGCTCGGCCGGGCCATGCGCATCGCCGGCGAGGGGTCGCCCGCGCAGGCGGTGGTCGACCTCGCCGTGCACGCGTGGATGGAGGGGCACCTCGCGGGAGAAGATCACTGCGCGGGCTGCGATGGGCGCTGCGGGTTCGACCGCGGCCCGGGAAGGCCCGCGCTCGTGGCCGATGCCTGCGGGTCGGCCGGTGCCGGTGCGGTGCCCGGGCTGGCTCCCCCCGGGCCGGTGCCGCCATTCCCCGACCCCGCCGACCCGGTACTGGTGGCCGTGGTGCTCGGAGCCCTGGGGCTTCTGCGCGAGGGGCGCCCGGCTGATCGCGTGCTGCCCATGGTGGCCGCCCGCGCCTGGGCCGAGGGCCACATCGAGGGCGAGGACCGCTGCGGTGGATGCGACTGGCGGGGCGGGCTGGCCCCCGGCGAGGACCGCGAGCGGCACGCGCGCGATCCCGCAGCCGGCGGTGGCTAGGGTGCCCGCCATGCGAGTGGGCGTAGTCGGGGCGGGCCTCATGGGCGCCGGGATGATCCGCAACATCGCGGCCGGCGGCCACGAGGTGACCGTGTACGCGCGGACGCCGTCGAAGGCGTCGGGCCTGCCGGCGGCCCACGCGCCCGACACCCGTTCGGCGGTGGACGGCGCGGACATCGCGCTGCTGTCGGTGACCGATTCCGACGACGTCATCGCGGTGGTGGGCGAGATCATGTCCGCCCCTGCACCCCCGCCGATCATCATCGACACCTCCACCATCGCCCCCGACGCCGCGCGCGAGGCGGCCTCCATCGCGGCAGCCGGTGGCTCGCAGTACCTCGACTGCCCTGTGAGCGGCGGCCCGGCGGGCGCCGAGGCCGGCACCCTGGCGGTGATGTGCGGTGGAAGCGACGAGGCCCTGGCCGCCGCCGTTCCAGTGCTCGACCTCATCGGCGACCCGGCCAAGCGCGTGCACTGCGGGCCCGTGGGGATGGGCCTGGTCGCCAAGCTCGTCAACAACCTGCTGGTCGCGGTGATATCCGCGGGCACCGCCGAGGCGTTCGGCATCGGCCAGCGCGCCGGGGTGTCCACCGAGGTGCTCGTGCAGGTGGTCACGGCCTCGTCGGGCGACTCATGGCAACTGCGCAACCTCTTCCCGCGGGTGCTTGCCGGCGACCATCGCCCGGGGTTCCGGGCGCGTGACCTGCGCAAGGACCTGGGGCATGCGCGCGGGCTGGCCGGCGCACCGCTGGTGCTGGGTGACCCCGTCGCCGATCTCTTCACGCAGGTGGATGGTGCGATGGACTACGGGGCGGTTGCCCGCCTGCTGATGGACCTACCCGAGGAGGACTCATGATCACCCTGTTCCAGATAACGGGCTCGTCGTCGTTCGCCGCCCGCGCGGCGCTCGAATGCGCGGGTGCCGACTACGAGGTGGTGGACGTCCATCCGCGCAGGCGGGACGAGGCCCCCGGGTTCGCCGACGCCAACCCCCTGCAGCGCGTGCCCGCCCTGCGCGACGGCGACGTGCGCATCTCCGAGACCGGCGCCATCCTCCTGTGGGTGGGCGACCGGTTCCCCGACGCCGGGCTGGCGCCGGCAGTCGGCACCGCGGCGAGGGCCGACCACTACCGGTGGGTCACCTGGTGCGCGAACACCCTGCACGTGGGGTGGTGGCCCATCATGGCCGGCTTCTACTTCAGCGACGACGAGGCCGCCCGGGCGTCGATAGAGGCCCGTGGCCGCGACAACATGGCCCGCCACGGCGCGCATCTCGAATCGTGGCTGTCGTCGCATGAATGGCTTGCGGGCGACCTGCCCGGCGTGTCGGACATCTACGTCTACATGCTGGTGGGCTGGGCCAACTACTACGACGACATCACCCTGGGCGGCGACGCCGTGGCCGACCACTACGCGCGCGTCGGGGCGCTGCCGGGAGTGGTGCGCGCGAGGGAGCTGGACGACCTCGACGAGCGCCTCATCAGGTTCAACCCCGGGCTGCGCGGGGGCAAGCCGCTCGACTGACCGTCACTCCTCCGGGCGCGCCGTGTCGTGGTCCGCCCGGAGGGCAGAGGGGATGAGCCGGGCCATCCAGCGGGGGAGGGCCCCGCGAAGCGGCTCGGGGCGGAACTGGCGGTCGAGCATCCACAGGCCCGATGCCGTGATGGCCGCGCCGCACAGCGCGACGGTCACGTCGATGGCCCCCAGGGTGGTGAGCTCGAAGAACTCGCGTAGCGGCGCGACCAGCAGCACCATCACGTAGAGCCCCGCCATGGCCATGCACATGAAGATGACCCAGGCGCTGCGCCGCACGCCCGAGACCTCGAGGATGAGCACCAGCCACAGGCCGATGGCCATCAGGGCCGTCACGGCCACGGTGCGCGCCGTGGGGACGTCGTTGAACACCACGTTGAGCGCGAACAGGTAGCTCGACACCACTCCCAGGCCGGCGGCGACGCCCGCGGGCAGCGCGAAGCGGAAGGTCGAGCCCAGGTAGTCGCGGCTCCTCCAGGCGCCGGTGCTGGGCGCGAGCGCCAGGAAGAACGCGGGGATGCCCACGGTCAGGAACGACAGCAGGGTGAGGTGGCGCGGCAGGAACGGGTAGGTGGTGGGCACGAGCCCGATGGTGAGCACGAGGAACGCCGCGAGGAACGACTTCGCCACGAACAGCTTGCTGACGCGCTGCAGGTTGCGCAGGGCCTGGCGCCCCTCGAGGATCATCGGGGCGAGCGATGCGAAGCCCCCCCGCACCATCACGATGTCCGCCACCGACCGGGCCATCTGGCTGGCGTCGCCGGGGGCGATGGCCACCCTCGACTTCTTGAGCGCGGGGACGTCGTTGACGCCGTCGCCGATCATCGCGACGTTGTATCCCTCGGCGGCCAGTGCGGCGACGATGCGCTCCTTGTCGTCGGGCGTCGCGCGCCCCACGATGCCCGCGCCGGTGACCACCCGCGACAGCGCGGTGGGCTCGTGCGGCAGTTCCGAGGCCAGGATCGGCGCGCTGGAATGGATTCCGCAGTCGGCCGCGATCGCGCCGACGGTCGCCGGTGAGTCACCCGAGACCACATGCACCGGAATGCCCTCGCGCCCCAGGAACTCCACGGCGCCCCGGATCTCCGGCTGCAGCGTCTCGGCCAGCGACACCAGGCCGATGGCGCGCAGCCCCGCGGGCGGCGGGTCGTCGGCGCCGGGCTGGGCGAGCCCCCCGGTTCCCGTGGCCAGCACCAGCACGCGACGCCCGTGGGTGGACTCCCTGTGCACGACGTCGGCCAGGGGTCCGGGGTTGATCACCCCCGGCGCCCCGAGCGCCAGGACGCGGTCGCCCAGGCGCACGGCCGCCCAGCGGCGGCGCGAGGTGAACTGAACGGCCTCGTCCGCTTCCACCGGGTCGTGGGGCAGCGCCGTGGCGATGGCCTCGAGGGTCTCGTCGTGGTCGCGCCAGCACGCCGCGTACTCCGACAGGGCCGCCCGCAGGTCGTCCTCGGCCACGCCCTGCACGGGCTCCACGTGCACCAGGCGGGCCTCGCCCGTGGTGAGCGTGCCGGTCTTGTCCACCAGCACCATGTCGGCCGACGCCAGTGCCTCGATCGCCGACAGCTGCTGCGCCAGGGCGCCCTTGCGCGACATGCGGATGGTGCTCACCGCGTACGTGATGCTGGCCAGCAGTATCAGCCCCTCGGGGATGAGCGTGACCATGGCGGCGGTTGCCGTGGACACGGCCTCGGCGAGGTCGGGGCTCTGGCGCCACAGCGCCAGCGCCAGCACCCCGCCCAGGGGGATCATGATGGCCACCATCGCGATGAGCAGGCGGTTCATCCCCCGCTGCAACGGCGACAGCGGGTGCCGGAACGACCGGGCGATGCCCGACACGTGACCGGCGTAGGAGTCCTCTCCCACTGCCTCGGCAACGTACGAGCCCGACCCCTCGCTGCAGAAGGCGCCCGCTCGCACGGCCTCTCCTGCGTCGCGCGTGACGGGCCGCGACTCACCGGTGAGCACCGCCTCGTCGAGGGCCAGCCCGTCGGCCGTGCGCAGCGTGCCGTCGGCCACCACCTGGTCGCCCGTGCCCAGCAGCAGCAGGTCGCCGGGCACCACGTCGTCAACCCCGAGGCTGCGCTCGCGCCCATCCCGCACTACGCGGGCCGTGGGCGCCACCAGGGCCGCCAGCCGCTCGACCGCGCGCTTGGCGCGCACCTCCTGCGCGATGCCGATGGTGATGTTGACGATGAGGATCGCGAGGAAGAACACATCGCGCCAGTCGCCGAACGCCAGGGTGATCACCGCGAACGTCACGAGGATCAGGTTGAACAGCGTGAAGACGTTCGCCCGCACGATGCTCGCGTACGAGCGTCCCGTGGTGCGCCGGCGGCTGCCGGGGTGGCGCGCCCGGGCCTCGGCCTCGGTGAGGCCCCCGGGTCCGGTGACCGGGGCGATGACGGCCGTCTCGGCGGTCTCGGTGCTCACCCCCCAAGAGTTGCACCCCGTCGACCCGGGCGCCTCATCGGGGGTTGGGCCGCTGATACGCTCCCGCGCGTGCGGACCGTCTTCAGGGCAGCCCTGCTCGCGGCGATCCTTGCCGGCGCCCCGGTGGCGGCAGCCGTCGGGCCGCCTCCCACGCCCGAGGGGTCGGCATGGCTCCTGGCCGACGGGCAGACGGGCGAGGTGCTGGCCGAGCGCGCGTCCAACGACGCGCGGCCCATGGCCAGCCTCACCAAGATGATGACGGCGCTTGTGGCGCTGGAGTCGGGCGACCCGGACCGCGTCGTCACCGTGGCGCCCGCGGCAGTGGCCGTGGGCGAATCGTCGGCCGGCCTCACGCCCGGTGAGCGCATCACCATGCGCGACCTCGTGAAGGGGTTGATGATCGGCAGCGGAAACGACGCGGCCATCGCCATCGCCTACGCCGTGGCGGGGTCCGAGGCCGAGTTCGTGGTGCGCATGAACGAGAAGGCTCGCGCGCTCGGACTCACCAGCACCCGGTTCGAGAACCCCCACGGGCTGGATGAGCCCGGGCACGAGTCGTCACCGCGCGACCTGCTGGCCCTCGGCCGCGTGGTGATGAAGGACGCCTTCCTGCGCCGCCTCGTGGGCGAGCGAACGGTCACCGTGCCGGGGCCGGGCGGGCAGGGAACCCGCAGGCTGCAGTCCGAGAACGACCTCCTCTCGATCATGCCCGACGCCGACGGCGTGAAGACGGGCCACACCAACGACGCCGGGTACACGCTGGTTGCCCACGCGACGTCCGGCCGCCTGGGGCGCGACCTCTACGCGGTGCTCATGGGCGAGCCCGATCGGCAGACCCGGGCGTCTGACGCCAAGGCGCTCCTCGAGTGGGGCTTCTCGCACTACGCGCGCCCGGTCGTTGTGCGGCGGGGGCAGCCGGTGGTCACCCTCGAGGTGCAGGGCATGCCGGGGGCCACGGTGGCGCTGGCGCCCGCCGCGCCCGTGGCGGCCACGATCCGCGTGGGGCGCCCGGTGCAGATGCGCATCGCGGCCCCGTCGATGGCGACCACCCCGGTGTCGAAGGGCCAGAGGCTCGGCCGACTCGAGGTGCGCCAGGGCGACGCCGTTCTCGCGCGATCGGCGCTTGTGGCCACTGCGCCGGTGGGGACCCCCGGTTTCGGCGATTCCATCAGCACAGCCCTGGCCGGGATAGGGTCCGTGTTCTCATGATCCTCACCGTCACACTCAATGCAGCGCTCGACCGCACCCTGAGCGTGCCCAACTTCGAATCGGGTCGCAGGCACCGGGCCAGCGACGCGCTCACGCTGCCGGGCGGCAAGGGCGTGAACATCGCCCGTGCCCTGCGCAACCTCGGTCAGCCCGTCATCGCCACGGGCCTTGCCGGGGGGCGCACCGGGACATCGATCATCGAGCAGCTCACCGGTGAGGGGATCCTCAACGACTTCGTGCGCATCGCCGACGAATCGCGTACCTCGACGGCCGTGGTCGATCCCACCTCGATGCAGCAGACCGAGATCAACGAGTACGGGCCGTCGGTGGGCGATGCCGAGCTGGCGCTGCTCATGGAGAAGCTCGCCTATCTGGCGAAGGGCGCCGACATCGTGGTGCTGGCCGGATCGCTGCCGCGTGATGTACCCGACGACTTCTACGCGGTGCTCACCGAGGCCCTCGCCCGGCCCGACCTGCCGATCGTGGTCGACGCCCCGGGGCCCGCGCTGCGCGCGGCCCTGCCCGCCGACCCCTGGCTTGTGAGCCCGAACGCCCGTGAGGCCGAGGAGGTCGTGGGCAACGAGTTCTCGGATGACGAGGACAAGGCCGTGGGCGCGGAGGCCCTGTGCTCGCTGGGCGCGAGGTCGGCCCTGGTTCACGACGAGGGCGGCTGCGTGGCCCGCGTGGCCGACGCAAACGGCGAGGGCACCCGGCGCACGCTCCGCGCGCGCATCGATGTGCGAAGCGACGTGGTGAGCACCGTGGGCTCGGGCGACGCATTCCTCGCGGGATACCTGGCGGGCACCTACGAGGGTGCCGATGCCGACGAGGCACTCAGGCGCGCGGTGGCGTCGGGCGCTGCCAGCACGCGCCTGCTGGGCGCCGGGGTGCTGGACCGGGCCGACGTCGATGCCCTGGCCCGCGAGGTGGTCGTGGAAGAGGTCGCGGCGGGGGCCTGAGGGGCCCCCGGGCACCCCCCGAATGCCCCTGCCGGACGTCCGGACGGGGGTGGTAGGTTGCCCTCCGGACTGAGCAATCGACGGGGGAGCACGGGTGGAGATCGAGATCGGCCGGGGCAAGCGCGGGCGACGGGCATACGGCCTGGACGAGATCGCCATCGTGCCGAGCAGGCGCACGCGTGACCCCCAGGATGTCGACCTCACCTGGCAGCTGGGTGACCACACCCTCGAGATGCCGCTCCTGGCATCGGCCATGGACGGCGTCGTGTCGCCGGCCACCGCCATCGAGATCGGCAGGCTCGGCGGCCTCGGGGTGCTGAACCTCGAGGGCATCCAGAGCCGCTACGAGGACCCCGACTCCGAGCTGCGCAAGATCGCCGAGTACCCGCCCGACAAGGCCACCGCCGGGCTGCAGGACATCTACCGCGCCCGCGATGTCGACCCCGACCTCATGGTGCAGCGCATCCGCGAGATCAAGGCGTCGGGAGTACTGACCGCCGGCTCGCTCACCCCGCAGCGCGTCGAGCAGTTCATCGGTCCTGCCCTCGATGCCGGCCTCGACATCCTGGTGATCCAGGGGACGGTCGTCTCCGCCGAGCACGTGTCGTCGTCGGTGGAGCCGCTCAACCTGAAGCAGTTCATCGCCGACCTTCCCGTGCCGGTCATCGTGGGCGGGTGCGCGTCGTACTCCACCGCGCTGCACCTGATGCGCACCGGCGCCGTGGGCGTGCTGGTGGGCGTTGGCCCGGGCGCTGCCTGCACCACCCGCCAGGTCATCGGCGTGGGCGTCCCGCAGGCCACGGCCATCGCCGACGCCGCGGGCGCGCGCATGCAGCACCTGCTCGAGACCGGCCAGTACGTCAACGTCATCGCCGACGGCGGCATGGCATACGGCGGAGACCTGGCCAAGGCCATCGCCTGCGGCGCCGACGCCTGCATGGTGGGCTCGCCGCTGGCCAAGGCGGCCGAGGCCCCCGGGCACGGCAACCACTGGGGAATGGCCACGTTCCACCCCGAGCTGCCGCGCGGCACGCGCGTGCGCACCCAGACCATCGGAACGCTGCGCGAGATCCTGCTGGGGCCGGCCAACGAGAACGACGGCTCGCTCAACCTCATCGGCGGCCTGCGCAACGCGCTGGCCACCTGCGGGTACGAGTCGATCCAGAGCTTCCAGAAGTGCGAGGTCATGATCGCGCCCGCCCTCAAGACCGAGGGCAAGAAGCTGCAGCAGGCGCAGTCCGTCGGCATGGGCTGACGTGGGCGCATTCCACCTCGCCCCCGAGCTCGAGCACCAGGCCGCCGGGGGCGTGCTGGTCGTCGACTTCGGCGCCCAGTACAGCCAGCTCATCGCGCGCCGCGTGCGCGAGTGCCGGGTGTTCTCGGCAGTCGTGCCGCACGACGTCGACCCCGCCGAGGTCGCACGCATCGCGCCGGGCGGCATCATCCTGTCCGGTGGCCCGGCGTCGGTGTACGAGGACGGCGCCCCGGCGCTCGACCGCCGGCTCCTGGAGCTGGGAATCCCGGTGCTGGGCATCTGCTACGGCATGCAGTCGATGGCCCAGGCCCTCGGCGGAGTGGTCACCAACAACGGCACGGGTGAGTTCGGGCGCACCGACATCCGCGTGCACTCACGCGAGGGCCTCTTCCGCGACCTGCCGGCCGAGACCTGCTGGATGAGCCACCGCGACGCGGTCACCACGGCCCCCGAGGGCTTCACGGTGACCGCCGAGACCGCGGGCGCGCCCATCGCGGCCATGGAGGATCGCAGCGGCCGTCGCTTCGGCGTGCAGTTCCACCCCGAGGTGGTGCACACGCCCTTTGGCACCGACCTGCTGAAGGCGTTCCTGTTCGACGCCTGCGACCTGGCCCCCACGTGGACGGCCGCGAACGTCATCGACGACCAGGTCAAGCGCATCCGCGAGCAGGTGGGCGACCAGAAGGCCATCTGCGGGCTGTCCGGCGGGGTGGACAGCGCCGTGGCCGCGCTGCTGGTGCACCGGGCCATCGGCGACAACCTCACGTGCGTGTTCGTCGACCACGGCATGCTGCGCATGAACGAGGGCGAGCAGGTGGAGGAGGCCTTCGGCCACCACTTCCACGTGCCCCTGGTCCACGTGCGCGCCCAGGATCAGTTCCTCTCGAAGCTCGCGGGGGTCACCGACCCCGAGCAGAAGCGCAAGATCATCGGCGCCGAGTTCATCAATACCTTCGACGCCGAGGCGGCGAAGCTGGGCAACGAGAAGTTCCTGGTGCAGGGCACGCTCTACTCGGATGTCATCGAGTCGGGCGGCGGCTCCAACGCGGCCACCATCAAGAGCCACCACAACGTGGGCGGCCTTCCCGACGACATGGAGATGGAGCTGGTCGAGCCCCTGCGCCAGTTGTTCAAGGACGAGGTGCGCCTGGTGGGCGAGGAGCTCGGGCTCCCGGAGCGCATGGTGTGGCGCCAGCCGTTCCCCGGCCCCGGCCTGGCGATCCGCATCATCGGCGAGGTCACCGCCGAGCGGCTCGACATCCTGCGGCAGGCCGACTTCGTGCTGCAGGAGGAAATCCGCCTCGCCGGCATGTACCGCGACCTCTGGCAGTCGTTCGCCGTGCTTCCCGCAGTGCGGTCGGTGGGCGTGCAGGGCGACAGCCGCACCTACGCGTACCCCATCGTGATTCGCGCCGTCACCAGCGACGACGCCATGACGGCCGACTGGGCCCGCCTGCCCTACGACCTCATCGAGAAGATCTCCAGCCGCATCATCAACGAGGTGGCCGGCGTGAACCGGGTGGTGCTGGATGTGACCAGCAAGCCCCCCGGCACGAT
>CAZIQQ010000009.1:0-4991 GCA_964541555.1 uncultured Bifidobacterium sp.
TCATGGGCGCCCCGATCGGGGGCGACCCGTCCACGTACGGCACCATCGGCATCGCCTTCGAGGGTCCGCTCACGGGGTCGCAGGCCGCCAACGGGCAGGACATGCTGCGCGGCGTGCAGTTGGCCGTGCGCGAGTACAACGCCAGGGGTGGCTTCGCCGGCCGCACGGTGCAGATCGTCCAGGCCAACGACAAGGCCGACCCCTCCATCGCCAATGCCGTGGCGAACAAGGCCATCAAGGCCGGCGTCGTCGCGGTGGTGGGTCCCTACAACTCGTCGGTGGGCATCGTGAACCTGCCCACGTACATCAAGGCCAAGGTCGTGCCGGTGCACATGACCTCGAGCGACGACACCACGGGCAAGGGCGTCACCGTCCAGCCGAAGAACAGCCAGATCTCGCCGGTCGAATTCGACTTCATCTCGAAGACCTGGAAGCCGTCGAAGGTCTCGATGCTGGTCGACCCCTCGGCCTACACGCAGAGCATGGCCGACCGCCTGAAGTCGAGCCTCGAGAAGCAGGGCGTGCTGGTGACCCAGGTGCCCATCACCGAGGGGCAGGCCAGCTACACGGCGCAGGTGAACCAGGCGCTCGCCAACAACCCCACCGTGGTGTACGTGAGCACGTACTTCCCCGAGGGCGCGAAGATCGCCGCCGAGCTCAGGGCCACGGGCAACCCCGCCAAGTGCTTCGCCGGCCTTGCCAATCAGGACCCGGCCTTCGTGACGGCCGCGGGTATCCCGGCCAGCCAGCACTGCGTGTTCAGCGGCGTGCCCGACCCGTCGCAGATGCCCACGGCGCGGAACTACGTGAAGGCCTACGCCAAGGCGTTCCCCGGCAAGACCCCGGGCACGTGGGGAACCTTCACCTACGACTCGGCGCGAATCCTGTTCCGCGCCTGGGACAGGGCGGCAACGCCGTTCAACTACGGCAAGGTGCTCGCCCAGCTCAAGAAGACCACCAACTTCGCGGGCGCCACCGGCAAGATCACCATCAACAAGCAGGGAATCCGCCCGAACGTGCCCGTGAGCATCCTCACGGTCGACTCCACGGGCAACTTCGACGTGGTCTACACCAACCGCAACACGAAGTAGGGGAGGGCACCGTGACCGCCGAGGGTGACTGGCGCGCCGCGCGCCACGAGAAGGGCGCAGAAAGCGTGAAGGAGGTCCTTGGCCCGAAGGCCGAGGACTCCTTGGCCACCCTCGGCGAGCTCGGTGATCGCATCATCGAGACGATCTACGGCGACATCTACCAGCGTCCGGGGTTGACGCTGAAGGAGCGCCAGATCGCCACCCTCTGCATGCTCATGGCCCTTGGTGGGAAGGACCGCCAGGTGAAGGTGCACATGCGCGCCGGTCTGCGTGTGGGCATCACCGAGGACGAGCTGCGCGAGCTGGTGATCCAGCTGGCGGCGTACGCGGGGTTCCCGGCGGCCATCAACGCGCAGGCGCAGCTGAACGAGGTGCTGGCGGAGGAATCCGCCTGACGTAGCAACGGGGATTTCACGGCGGGCCATGGAGGGCGACGACAATGCCCGGCCCATGGTCCGTCGCATCCTCATCCCCGTGCTCTCCGGGGCAGCGCTGCTCGCGCTGCCGTCGACGCTGGGTGCGGCCCGCGACGTGACATCGCTGAAGCAGCGGGTCGAGGCCGTGGAGGCCCGGGCGGCACGCCTGGATGCCGCCGCCGGCGAAGCCGCCGTGCGCCACAACGCGGCAGTCGACAGGCTGGAATCGTCGCGCGCCGAGGCCGCGCGCACGCGCGTGCAGCTCGCGCGCACCAGGGGCCAGCTGGCGGTTGCGAGGGAGACCCTGTCGGACCGCCTCGTCAGCCTCTATCGGCGCCCCGAGCCAGGCCTGATGGAGTTGGTGGTCGCCAGCGGTTCGCTCACCGATCTCGTCAGCCGCACCGAGGCGCTGCAGAGCGCCGCGGGCCAGGACGCCGGGCTGGTGCAGAAGGTGCGCGAGCGCCGGGTGGCCCTGAGGCAGGCGCAGGTGCGTCTGGCCGCGGCCATCACGACCGCGCGCACCGAGGCGGCTGTGGCAGCGCGCGAGCAGGACCGCATCGAGGACCTCGTGGCCCAGCACCGCGCGGTGGTGTCGCGGGCCCGCGGCGAGCTCAAGGCCGCGTTGTCTGCCCGCGTGCAGCAGAGGGTGCGCGCTGCGCGCGCGAAGGGTGCGGCAGACATCCCGGTGGCCACCCCGGGCACCGAGCCCGTGTTCCCGGTCGCGGCGCCCACCACGTTCTCGGACGACTGGATGGCACCCCGGGGCAGCCGCTACCACGAGGGCATCGACCTGGTGGCCGCGCGCGGAGCCCCCATCGTGGCCGCGGTCAGCGGAACCATCGTGCGCATCGGCACCACGCCCATCAGCGGCAATCGCTTCTGGCTGCGCGCCCCGAACGGCGATGAGTACTTCTACTGCCATATGGACGGCTTCGCGCCGGCGGCGCGCGAGGGGGCGTTCGTGAAGGCCGGCACCGTGCTGGCCTACAACGGCGACACCGGCGACGCCAAGGGCACCGTGCCGCACCTTCACTTCGAGATCCACCCCGGGGGAGGCGGCCCGATCAGGCCCTACCCGCTGGTCTCGTCGTGGCCCCGCGTGGGCTGATCCTCCGGAGCCCGCCCGCCCTCGGCCTCGGCTGGCCTGGGCACGTGGTCGGCGTCGAGATCGCACGACGCCGTTGTGCGTGATGCGTGCACCCAGTGGCCGGGAACCCCACGCATCGGCTTGATGGGCTGCCCGCAGCCCTCGCAGGTGGTCTTCATGTCACCACCCTCGCACCTATCGTCCCGAAACGCACATACCTGCCCACGGATCGCCCGCCCGCGTGGGAGACTCCCCCTTGTGGACGAGGTGACAGGCACCGGGGGCGGGGCGCAGGGTCGCGAGAGCCGTGAGCAGATCGTGGCGCGCATCGCTGCCGAGCAGGAGGGGCTGCATCCCAACCCCGAGTACACGCGCACGGCGCGGCGGCGGGTGTGGATCCTCGGCCTCATCATGGTTCCCATCAGCCTGATCATCGGCTGGGCCATCGGCACGCCCCTGGGATGGAGCCCGTTCCTCTGGATCGCCACGGGGCTGGGAATCAGCCTGGGGGTCTTCTACGTGGCCTACGTCATCCTGGCCGAGCGCGATGACGGGCGCATCCAGCGCGAGCTGGACGAGGCCCGCGGGCAGCGGGGCGACGGCGCCCCGGAGGCCTGATGCAGGGCATCGAACTCGGCATCTACTCGTTCGGCGACGCCACGCCCGACCCGGCGACGGGCGGGGCAATCGACGTAGGGCAGCGGGTGCGCGACCTCGTCGAGGAGATCGTGCTCGCCGATGAGGTCGGGCTCGACATCTTCGGCGTTGGGGAGCACCACCGGCCCGACTTCCCGGTCTCGTCACCCGCCGTCGTTCTGGCTGCCGCGGCCGCGCGCACATCGCGCATCCGCCTGACCTCGAGCGTGACCGTGCTGTCGTCGGACGACCCCGTGCGGGTCTTCCAGGATTTCGCCACCATCGACCTGATCTCAGGGGGGCGGGCCGAGGTCATGGCCGGTCGCGGGTCGTTCATCGAGTCGTTCCCGCTGTTCGGCTACGACCTGGCCGACTACCAGGACCTCTTCCTCGAGAAGCTCGACCTCCTGCTCAGGCTGCGCGAGGAGGAGGTCATCACGTGGCAGGGCCGCCACCGCGCGCCGATCAATGGCCGCGCCGTGCACCCCCGGCCCCAGCAGCACCCCCTGCCCGTATGGATCGCCGTTGGCGGAACCCCGCAGTCGGTGGTGAATGCCGCCGCTCGCGGTCTGCCGATCTCGGTGGCCATCATCGGCGCCGCCGCCCAGCCCTTCATCCCGATGGTCAACCTGTACCGGGAGGCCCTTGCCGAGTTCGGCCACGACCCCGCGCTTGTGCCCGTGGGCATCGGGTCGCACGGCTTCATCGCGGATACCTCGCAGAAGGCAGCCGACATCTCGGCCCCGGGCCTGATGGCGGCCATGAACCAGATCGGCCGCGAGCGCGGGTGGGGCAGTGAGATCGACCGCACGCAGTTCGATCGCATGCGCCAGCCCCATGGCGCGCTGATGGTGGGCAGCCCCGCCGAGGTCACCGAGAAGATCCTGGCCGAGTACGAGATGTTCGGAAACCGCCGCGTGCTGCTGCACATGGGGGTCGGCAACCCCCCGCACGCGGACATGATGCGGGCCATCGAGCTCTACGGCACGGAGGTTGCGCCCGCGGTGCGCCGGGAGGTCGCGCGCCTCGACGCGCCGGCACCCGCATCCGCCCGCTGACCGTCCACGGCGGCCCCGACGGGCGGTAAGGTTGACGCATGGCCGAGAACGAGACCACAAGCACAGAGATCAGCGCGACCGAGGGAGCACCGCCGTGCCCCAAGTGCGGCGCGGCGACCTTCGCCACCACGCGCAAGATGCGCACCCACGACCTCGACGGCGCCAGCGCCGTCGCGCGCGACCGCATGCACCCGGTGTGGCGCTGCATGCGCTGCACCACCGAGATCCCGCGCGAGGGCTGACCCCCCTGCCCGCGCCGTGATCTCCGTCATCACGGCGCTGAAGGCCTCTGCCAACAGCGCGGCCATCCGCGTCGAGCGCGATGGGGCGAAGTGGCTGCGCCTGCCGGTGCACCTCGTGGCCGACCTCGGCCTGTCGACCGGCGAGGAGATGGACGAGGCCCGCGTCGAGCAGATCGAGCAGGCCGCGGCGCTCGAGCGCCTGTGGGAGGCCGCGCTCAGGTTCACCGTGGCCCGTGGCCGCTGTCGGCGCGAGGTCGTGCAGCGCCTGCGCGACCGGCGGGCAGACGAGCAGCAGGTCGACTCCGTGCTCGCCCGGCTTGGCGCTGCCGGCCTCATGGACGAGAAGGCCAACGCCGACCTGCGGGTGGAGCGCCTTGCGGCGCGGGGGTGGGCATCGCGCAGGATCCGCTCGGAGATGCTGCGGGTGGGCTTCGCGAACGACCAGGTGCAGGGCGCCCTCG
>CAZIQQ010000009.1:5091-6383 GCA_964541555.1 uncultured Bifidobacterium sp.
TTCGCCAGGGGCGGGTTGCAGGCCCCGAGGATGAGGTACTCGTCGCGATCGACATCGAGCTTGGCCTTCATCGTGGCCTTCACGTCGATCTCGGTGAGCACCCCGAAGCCCTCATCGGCCAGTGCCGCCCGCGTGGCGGCCACGACGTCGTCGAAGTCCCGGTCGGTCTCGATGGCGAGGGAGTAGTCGACGGTGCCCATGGGGCCTCCTGGTCAGTCGTTGCCGGTGAATTCCACGATGGCCGCACCCGAGGTGAGGCCGGCACCGAAGGCCACAAGGCCACCCAGCCCGCGAGGGCCGCTGGCCAGGTGCTCGGACAGCGCGATGGGGATGGTGGATGACGAGGTGTTGCCCCAGTTCTCGACGTTCACCACGAAGCGATCCTCGGGGAGCCCGCTGCGGGCCTGCACCGACGAGATGATGCGTCCGTTCGCCTGGTGCGGGATCACATGCATGAGGTCGGCGATCGACGCCCCGGACGCCGCGGCGGCACGGTCGAGCATGCGCAGCATCTCGCGTACGGCGCGGGTGTACACACGCGGCCCGTCCATGAAGAGGTGGTCGTCGTCGCGCGGGCCGTGGTGGATGACCGAGCCGTCGTCGCCGGTGGCCGACAGCACCGGGCGGTGCAGCAGCAGCGGCGAGTCGCCGGCCCTATCAGGGCCGTGCACCACGGTGGCCGTGACCGCATCGCCGAACACCACGACGGTGTCGAAGTCGTCGGGATCGACGAATCGCGACATGGCCTCGGCGGTGATGACCAGCACCGACGCGTCGCGGCGCTGCTGCAGCATGTCGTGCGCGCCCTGCAGCGCGTACAGGTAGCCCGAGCATGCGGCCGACACATCGCTGGCCGCCACGTCGGCGGGGCCGTAGTGATCGGCCAGCGCGTTCTGCACGAGGCACGCCACTGTGGGGCTGAGGCGCGGCGGGGTTCCCGTGGCCACGATGATGGCCTCGAGATCGCCGAGGCCCATGCCCTGGTCGTCGAGCGCCTCGCGTGCCGCGCGCGCCGTGAGTGCGATGAGGTCCTCGTCGTCGCCCAGGATCGGGCGCTGGCGAATGCCCGTGCGCCGCACGATGTCTGCCTCCGTGCGACCGGGGAACCTCGCCGCGATGTCGGCGTTGGTGAGCATGCGGCGACCCGCGCCCACCGAGATCCCCGACAGCCCCACCGGCAGGGACTGCGCGATGGGGGCGGGTGCGGCAGCGCGGATGGGGGAGGCCTGATGGCCCGGTACGCGGCGCACCCGCAGGGTGGGCTCGGCCGGTACCCGGCGCCGGGCGGCCTC
>CAZIQQ010000009.1:6483-33867 GCA_964541555.1 uncultured Bifidobacterium sp.
TCCACCACCAGCACGCCGTCCTGCTGCTGCAGGCTGACCTCTTCGACCTCCAGCCCGCCCAGCATCGCCGCCACGGCGTCGACCACCTGCCTGGTGGAGGGCAGCAGCTCGATCTGGTTCACGTAGTTGTTGGGCACCCAGGTGTCGGGGCGCGCGATGCGGCGGGTGGTGAGGTCGCCCTCGAGGTGGTCCGACACGTGGGCCACCACCTCGGCGCCGAAGCCCCCGGTGAGGTTGTCCTCGTGCATCACCACGAGGCGGCGGGTGCGCGCGGCGCTGGCCACGACTGCCTCGATGTCCCATGGGGCGATGCTGCGCAGGTCGATGAGGTCGACGCCCACGCCCGCGGCATCCAGCACAGCGGCCGCGCGCTCGGCGATGGGGGCGGTGGACCCCCACGAGACCAGCGTCACGTCGTCGCCGCGATTGCGCACCGCGGCGTGCCCGGGAATGACGGGGCGCACCGAGCCCTCTGCGCGCGTGGCGCGGGCGGGGTCGTTGAGGCACGTCTTCGGGTACAGGATGAGCGTGGGGCGCTCGCCGTCGAGCGCGGCCTCAAGCGCCCCCGCGGCATCGTCTGCCGTGCTGGGCATGATCACGTCGAGCCCGGGGATGTGGGCGAACGTGGCCTCCATCGTCTGCGCGTGGAACGGCCCAAGGCCGGGGCGATAGGCGCCGCACGGGGCCAGTATCACCACGGGCGCCGACCAGCGGCCATCGGTGCGCCAGTGCATGGTGGCCAGCTCTGCGGCGATCTGGTTGAACGCCAGCGGCAGGAAGTCTGCGAACTGCACCATCGCAACGGGGCGACCCCCGGCGAGCGCGCGGCCGATGGCCGTGCCCACGATGGTCGACTCGCTGAGCGGCGCGTTGGTGACGCGCCCGGGGAACTCCGTGGACAGCCCGCGGGTCAGCCCGAACACATCGCCCTTGGGGTCCTCGATGTCCTGGCCCATCAGCGACACGCGGTCGTCTGCCGCCAGGCGGTCGCGCAGCACGTCGCGCATGGCCTCGAGCATGGTGCGGGGCGGTCCCTCCGGCTCGGGCGCGGGGGCGCTGGCGCGCGCGATGACCTCGGACGACACCGGCGTGATCGCGCGCGTGGTCGTGGCGGGGTCGGGCGCCTCGAGGGCCCGCGCCGCCGCGGCACGCACCTCGGCCTCGACCTCGCGATCGAGGGCCACCAGGTCGGCGGCGGGCACGCCCTCGGCCATCAGGTGCTCGCGAAGCGCCGCGATGGGGTCGCCGCCCCGGGCGGCTGCGCGCTCGGCCTCGTCGCGGTACACCGACTCATCATCGGCATTCGTGTGGTGGGTGAGGCGCTCGACCTGGGCAACCAGCACCACGGGACGCCGCGAGTCGCGTACGTCCTTCACCGCCCGGGCCGTGACGGCCTCGAGGGTGACCGGGTCGCTGCCGTCGGCGCGCACGATCGGCGCGCCGAGGAAGGTGTCCACCGGCCCGCGCACGGTGTCGTAGAACGTGCGGCCCGTGGTGTGCGTGGAGATCGCGTAGCCGTTGTCCTCGATCCAGAACAGCACGGGCAGGCCCTCGCGGGCGGCCTCGCCGATTGCCTCCATCACCTCACCCTGCTGGGTGGTGCCATCGCCGATGCCGGCCATCACGATGGGCGCGCCGGGCTGGCCGGCGACCTCGCGCGCCACACCCACCGCGTGCAGCAGCCCGTTGCCCGTGGGCACGGTCATGGGCAGCACGTGAAGCTCGGGGTCGTTCAGGAAGGCGGGCATCTGCCGGCCCGCCGAATCGGACTTCCCGGTCGACAGCAGGCCGTCGAAGAAGCGCTCGGCGGGGATGCCCCGGCGCACCAGAAGGGCGCGCGACCGGTAATGCGGCTGCAGCCAGTCCTGTGGCCCCAGGTGGTCGGCCAGCACGGCCGAGGCCTCGTGTCCTGCGCCACCGAGCTGGAAGAAGGCCTCGCCGCGCTGGACGAGCTCCTCCTCGACCGCGTCGATCCAGCGCGCGGTCATCATGGCCCGGAGGGCATTCAGCGAGCGCGCGCGGGTGGCATTGGTCTGCTCTGTGGTGCTCAGGAAATCGCCTTACGTCATCGGATACCCGGGTCTACGGCATGCACCGCCCCCGGGGACTGTCCCGAAAATAGACCGGACCCCGGATGCGTGCCCCCCGTGGTGTTGCGAAGGGGATAAGCCGCCCGTGCACCCGTACGATTCAGCAGGTGCGAATCGCCCTTGCGCTCGATCACATGTCGGACCCGCGGGAGTCGTTGCAGATCGCCGTCGACGCCGAGGGCGCGGGCTGCGACGAGGTGTGGGTGCCGGAGACCTGGGGGTTCGATGCCCCCACGCTCATGGGCGCCCTTGCCGAGAGCACGTCGCGCATGGCGATCGGCGCCGTGCTGCCCGTGTACAGCCGCAGCCCGGCCCTCATCGCGCAGACGGCCGCCGGGGCAGATGCGCTGTCGGGTGGGCGGGTGGTGCTCGGACTCGGCACATCGGGTCCGCAGGTGGTGGAGGGCTGGCATGGGGTGCCGTTCGACAACCCGCTGGCCGAGCTGCGCGAGGTCGTCTCCGCGTGCCGTATGGCGTGGCGCCGGGAGGTGCTGCAGGTGGACGGCCCCAGGCCCGTGCCGCTGCCGGCGGGCCAGGGCACAGGAGCGGGTCGTGCGCTGCGCATGATCACGCGTCCCGTTCGCGAGGCAATCCCCATCGTGCTGGCGGCCCTCGCGCCCGGTGGCGTGCGTCTGGCAGCCGAGGTCGCCGACGGCTGGTGGCCCTTGTTCGCATCGCCCCAGGCCATCCGCGGGCCGTGGGCGGCGCCGCTTGCCGAAGGGCTCGCCCGGCGCGACGCCGCCCTGGGGCCGCTGGCGATCATGGCCTCGTCGATCTGCTGGGTCGGCGACGGCCAGGGTGCCGACGCCGCCCGCGCAGCAGCCCGCAGGGAGATCGCCTTCTACGTGGGATCCATGGGGTCGCGCGGGCGCAACTACTACCGCGACGCCGTGGCATCGATGGGTTTTGGCCACGATTGCGACGCCATCCAGCAGCGGGCGCTCGACGGCAGGCCCCGCGATGCCGAGGCCCTCGTCACCGACGACATGCTGGATGCCCTGGCGATCATCGGCGGCGCCTCCCACGTGCGTGAGCGCCTGGGGGCCCTGCGAGATGCAGGGGTGACGACAATCGCCCTCACGGCGGGCACGCCCGATCCCGCCCGCGTGGTGCGCGACCTGCGGCAGATCCTCGACGCCTGAGGGGCGGCTAGCGTTCCCGCCGCATGGCGACCCCTGGTGACGATCCCCTGCGGCGACGACGCCGCGAGCAGGCCGAGTCGCGCAGGCGCCGCCGACGCCGCGACGCCGCGTTCTGGTCGGTCATCGCCATCGCGGTGGTCGCCGCCGTGGCATGGGTGGTCAACCCCGGATGGAGCCTGCGCGGCCCATCCGGTGAGTCCACAGCCCAGGCCGTGGCCACCACACCCACGGGCGGTTCGGATTCCCCGGGTCCGGCGACGACATCCCCTGTCACCACCAGCACGCCGGCTACCACCAGCGCGCCGGCCATCGACACGCATGAGCGCGACCACGGGCTGAAGGCATCGGGCAGCCCGGCCCGTGCGAAGGTCACCGTGCCCGTGCTCATGTACCACCGCGTGGCGCCGCCCTCCACGGCCACCAACGACGTCTCGTACAACCTCACCGTGAGCCCCGCGCAGTTCCGGCAGCAGATGAAGTGGCTGAGGGCGAACGGGTACACGGCCATCAGCCAGGCCGAGCTGTTCCGGGCGATCGAGGATGGCGCCAGGCTGCCGGGCAAGCCCGTGGTCATCACCTTCGACGATGGCTACGTGGACGCCATCAAGGACGTCCTCCCGGTACTGCAGCCCATGGGCTGGCCCGCGACCTTCTTCATCATCACCAGCCGCATCGGGGAGAGGGCGTTCCTCGATGCCAAGCAGCTGCGCAGGCTGAGCGGCGCCGGCATGGACATCGGCTCGCATACGGTCGACCACCTCGAGCTGCCGTCGCTCGATGACGCCTCGCGGGCGCAGCAGCTGAAGGAGTCGCGTGCGACCCTCGAGAAGCTGCTGGGCCATCCCGTTCGGTGGTTCTGCTACCCGGCGGGGCGCAACGACAGCGCATCGGCGGCATCGGTGGCGAAGGCCGGATACCTGCTGGGCTACACCACGGAGGGCGGATCGGTGCTGCGGGCCGACTCGCTCACCCAGCTGCCGCGCGTGCGGGTGAGCGGGGGCCAGTCGCTCGATTCCTTCGCCGCATCGGTGAAGGCGGCATCAGCCGCCAGCTGAGCGGCGCGGCGGACTAGCGCACCCGCACGGAGTCGCGCAGGCCGGACTGGCCGTATGGGCCCCGTGCCAGCACGGTCACCGTGTAGGTGCCCGCGGGGGCGAGCGCCTTGCCCGCCAGGCCGTTCCAGGTGAGGGTGCGGCGCCCCGTGCCCATGCGCTTGCCGTTCGCGAGCGTCGCCACCACGCGGCCGGTCGACGACGTCACGCGGGCGGTCACCCGCGCGCTGCGCGAGAGGGTGAACGACGCCGTGACGCGGCGCTTCTTCTTGGCTCCCCGGCTGCTCACCCGCAGCGACCCGAGCGTGCCGTCCACCACGAGGATGCGCTTCTGCGACGTCGCGGCCGATCCATCGGCGGGCGTGAGGGTGACTGTCACCGAGTAGGGGCCCTCCTTCATGCCGAGGGCCTTCGGGTTGATGGTGACCGGCGTGTACGCGGGGTCGCCCGTGCGGTCGATGACCGTCGACGAGAACCCGCCACCCCTGCGCACCACCGTGACCACGGTCCTGCCCGCCACCGGCGACTGCGCCCCCAGGGTGACCTGGTCGGCCACGCCGTCGCCGTTGGGCGTCACGCGGTTGTCTGCGGGTATCGAGAGCTGGGCGCCCGCGTAGTAGGCCACCAGCATGTCGGCGATGGGGCGCTCGCCGCTCCACGGGATGAGCTGGTTCGATCCGATGGCCATCAGCGACGAGCCGCCCGAGTCGAAGCCCATGGCCTCCACCGATCCGAGTGATGCCATCATCTGGCCCTGCTCGGCCGCGGTGTAGCCACGCACGCCCTGCTGGGGGCCCTCGGACACCACCATGAGTATCGCGCCGTCCGCGGTCTGGCCCACGGCCGTGCGCGTGGTGCGGCTGCTCAACTGGGTCGAGGTGAAGCCCTCGCCCGCGCTGGCCACCGGCACGCCACCCTCCACGATCATCGGGCCGCCACCCACGGCGCCCCACGAGTCGGCGCCGATGCCCGGGATCGCTGCCTCGATCTCCACGCGACTGCCGTTGGGCAGCTCGTTGAGGATCGCGTTGCCCGACCCGTTCTTCCCCGACAGCACCACCTGCCCGGTGGACATCGGCGTGCCACCGCCGGGCGACTGCGCGATCACGGTGCCCTGCGCCTTTCCGTTCACGGCCAGGCCCCCGCCACCGTCCACCGCCACCACGACCTCGTGCACCGGGCCCGTGGGCGTGGGAGCACCCCGCTCGGGCGTGTACACCACAACGCCGGTGGCCGACGTCGACGGCAGCGGGCGGTTCACCGCCCGGAATGTGCGGATGGGAAAGGGGGTGGTCGCGGTGTCATCGACGCGCTGGTAGCGGCCTGCCAGGGCGAGCCTGCCCACGCCGAACGCGCCACCCGGGCCCAGGGTCAGTGCCGATCGGGCGGCCTCGGGGCTCGCCAGCAGGCGCGTGCCCACCGAGAGGATGCCGCTCGGGGTTCCGCTGGACAGATCGAAGTAGTCGGCGTTGATGCCCGCGGTGGCGCCCTGGGCCAGGCGGGCGCTCATGCCATCCGTCAGCGTGGCCCGTTTCACCAGCGACCCCGAGGCCTGCGCCGGCGCCATGCGCGTGAGCGCGTTGGCGCGGAAGGTGACCACGTGCAGCACCTGCGGACCCGGGCGCCGCACGACCTTGTACGAGATGCCCGGGACGATCGACGTGGCCTGCCCGGCGGCGGCCCCGCTGGTGGGCACCGGCGTCACGGCACCGACGGCGGGCGCGGTCGCCACGGCGGCAGCGGCCATGGCGGCGGGTATCAGGGCACGTCGGAAGGTCACGCGATCATTCAAGCCCGAACCGCGGCCATCTCACGAGGCCGTGGGTCGCACATGACATGGATCTTTCAGATCGTCCTGATGGCGTGGGCCGCCGACTCCACCACCTGCCGCACATATCCGGTAACTGCCGCCAGCTGGCTGCTCTGGTCGCGTTCCTCGGCGGTGATGGCGCGTCCCGTGGCCGCCTCGATGGCCGTCACCTGCCGGTGGTGCATCTGCAGGATCGCCGCCGCGAGGTCGCGCTCGCGCGATGCCGACCACTCGAGCGCGGCGTCGGTGAGGCCGTCGTGGCCCGGACCCAGGCGGTCCTCGAGGCACCTGAGGAACAGGCGGTTCCATGCGCCCAGGCGTACGCGCCGCTCAAGCGCCGCGTGGATGGCCGGCTCGGTCTCGCCATCGGCGCCGTAGAGCAGGTGCTCCTCCAGGGCGATCGCCCCGCGCCCCAGTTCGATCTGGCGCTCGAACACCTCGCGGTCGGCGTCGAGGCAGTCGTCCAGGTCGTCCGCCATCCCCGCCACGTGGTCGGCCAGGCCGGGCGCTGCGCCCGCCATCAGGCCCTCTGCCGCGAACCTCAGGTGCGCGCGTACCGCGGGGTCGGCCGCCGGCGAATGCTCGGCGTCGTGTGGGTCCTCCTCGCGCAGCAGTTCGCGCAGCCGGTCGGGATGCGCCTGCATCCAGGCGAGTACCGCTGCGGCATCGAGGGGGCCGGGGGAGTCGTCACCCATGTGGCTGAGGCTATCGCGCCCGCGGCAGTGCGACACTTCCGCCATGGTGGGATCACTGGCACTCGCCGACTTCCGTCGTCGCGTCGCGGACAACTACGCCCACGCCCGCGCGGGCGGCCCCGGCCCGGCGACCTGGATGGCCTGGCGCATGCGCCGCGATGGGATCTTCCGCGATCACCCCGAGTCGCCCGTGCCACCCGACGCGCGAGACGGCTTCACCGGCATGGCTTTCTTCCCGTACGACCCCACGTGGCGGCTGGAGGCCACGGTGGTCGAAGCGCTCGCCATCGGCACCGGGCATGAGCCGGCCGGCCTGGCCGACGCCGGAGCCCGCTTCCACCGCCTGGGTGACGTGGTGGCCCAGCGGGGCGCCCACGAGATGCGTCTGCCGCTGCTGTGGCTGGACGCCTACGGCGGTGGCCTCTTCCTGCCGTTCCGTGATGGCACCAACGGTGCCGGCACCTATGGCGGCGGCCGGTACCTGCTCGATCAGGTGAAGGGCGCCGACCTGGGCGCGACGGCGGACGGCCGCCTGGTGCTCGACTTCAACTACGCCTACCACCCGTCGTGCGCGCACGATCCCCGGTGGACGTGTCCGCTGGCGCCGCCTGATGCCGTCATCCCCGAGGCGGTTCGGGCTGGGGAGATGTTGCCCGGCACCGATCCGGCGATAGCCGCCACGGGCGGGGAACACGGCTCCTAGTCGTAGGGACCGCCGCCCATCTCGCGCGCGCTGGGCGATTCGATCCACCGGGTGATCACGCGCGTCGTGGGGCGGGCCAGGGGATGGAAGGCATCCAGCGCCCGCGGGGCGCCCAGCATCCAGTGGTCGTCCCGGCGCACGACCTCGGTGATCACCTCGGCCCGATCGGCCGCCAGAGCCGGCGCCCCGAACCCGAACACCTTCTCGGCCGCCGTGATGGCCGTGAGCCTGCCGCGGGCGTCCACGTGCACGCGGTGGTCGGCGCGGGCCATCTCGCCCTCATGCGCCGAGAGCGCGTCGGCGATCTCCCCGCCGCGGCGGTCGTCGAATGTGGTGACCGTGGTGGGGAATGGCAGGTCGCCCCAGATCGCCCACATCCACCACGGCGGTGGGTCGTCGCGCGCGGCCAGCACGTCGCGGATGGCGCGGCCGGTGAGCTCGTGGGCGTGGTGCACGTCGTGCGGTGACGGGCCCACCACCAGGTCGGGGGCCTCGGCCCCGTCGAGCGCCATGCCCACCTGCCAGCGCACCCGCTCCTCGGCCGCGTCGCGGTCGTCTGTGGCCGACATCGCGATGGGGGGTTCGGTGACCGACAGCCCGAACCCGGCCCTGCGGCAGGCCTCCTCCACCTCGGCCCGCCTGCGGTCGTGGTCTGCGGGGCGCCCGAGCGACAGGGCGAGGTTCGTCACCACATGCCCCGCGTCGCGAAGGGCCATCAGCGTGGCCGGGGCTCCGACGAGCTCGTCATCAGGGTGAGGCGAGACGTGGAGTACGCGCATGCGGCGAGCGTTGCACGAATGCCCGGGTGCTGCCCCCGGTGCCGCGGCCTACCTGCGGGACGTGCGGTCGTATGCGCTGGCCCATGCCGGGGCATCGGGGTCGAGCCCGGCCTGCTGGGCCAGGTCGATGGCGATCGCCAGCGCGTGCGGCAGGGCCATGATGGGGGAGAGCCTCGGGTCGGCGTCGGCGTCGCCATCGATGCGCAGCACCCGCGCCCCGCCTTCGGCCAGCACGGTGGCGGCCTCGTCGAGAAGGGGATCGGGACGCGGTCCTGCGATGGTCAGGGCCATGTCGCCGGGCACCGTGGCGAAACGTCCCGTGGTGGCGCCCTCACGGGTTTCGTAGCCGTCGATGGGGAGTATCGAGACCTCGCGCAGGCACAGCGCGGTGTGCAGGGCGGCCGGCCACGCGGCACCCGTCCCCACGCACACGCCGGCATGCGGGTGCGTGGCGTCCAGCACTGGCAGCGCGGCGGCCCGGTCGACCAGGGGGGCCAGTCGCGCTCCCGCGCCCCGCACCGCGTCGGCCAGTCCGTGGTCGCCGGCCATGCGCGCCAGCACCGCGAGGCCCGCGGCGAGCGAGCCCGCGTAGCCCTGGGTGTGGGTGCGCGCGCGCAGGGTGTCAACGCGCACCATGGCCCGCGCGGTCGCCGCCCTGCCGATGGTGGAGGTCGCGTTGGCCGTAACGGCCGCGATGGGGCGTGGTGCACCCGCGTCGATGGCCTCGATGACGTCGCGGAACTCCCCGGAGCTCGAGAGCGCCAGCAGGCGGTCGCCGTCGCGCCACGGGAAGCCGCCACGGGCCACCAGGCCTCCCGGCACGGCGAGTACCTCCACCGGGGGGTCGGGCACCGCGAGCCATGCCAGCCATAGCGCCAGCGATACGTGCCACTGGGCGCCGTTGCCGGTGACGATCACGCGGCGAACCCCGGGCTCGGTGAGGAGCGCCGCGACGTCGTCGAAGCCCTCCGCGTCTGCGACGGTGGCAGACACGGTGCCCGGCGTCAGCGCCAGGTCGGCCCACAGGCCCGTGTCGGTCCTCGCCGCCACCTCAGGCGGTGTCCGATGCGGGGGAGGCGGGAATGCGGGGGGTGCCGTGGCTGCGGATCATGCCCGCACGTTACCGCCGGCCGAGGTTGCTGCGGGGCCCTCCGGCCATCACCCACGTATCGGCCCCACCGCTACGCTGCGTTCGTGACCGAAGGTGAACAGCCGCGGTGTCCCACCTGCGGTGAGCGGGACTCAGAGGACATCGGCCAGGACGTCCGGCGCTGCCGCAACTGCACCTACGTGTGGATCCCCATCGCCCCTGATGGCGACGGGGACTAGGTCGCTAGGAAGCCAGCAGGTCCCGCACGCCCGATGGGCCGGCCCTCAGCAGCGATGCTGCCTTGCGGGCCGCCTGCGCACGCTCGAGCAACTCCCTGGCCGTGACGTCGTCGTGCGCCATGACGGCGTCGGCGGCGTCGCGCTCGGCCTGGATGGCGATCGTGTCGAGCCGATCCGCCATTCGCTCGTTGCGGCCCATGCGGGCTCGCGGGCGACGACGGACTGCGGCGGGCGCGATCGTGTCCTTGACCACCTCGGGAGTGCTGACGAGGGTGAGCTGAGTGGCTCGACCTGCCTGCTTGGTGTGAAGTGGAGAACGCATGTTCGTAAGGCTAGAGATCGCCTCGGACGCGTTCGGTGCCCAGATCAGCCCGATTCCACCGTTTCAAGCCATTTCCGCAATTCGACCGCGTGTTCCGTCGCGACACCGTGCCCGCCATCCGGGGCCACGAATGCCGTCAGCACGGCGCCGGCATCGCCGTAGGCCCTGACGCCGGCCTCGTGAACCGGGGGAGGCAGGAAGGGGTCCGACCCCCCGGCCAGGGCCAGTACCGGCATGTCCTGCAGCCCGCCGGCCATCCCCACGGCGGGCGGCAGGGGGTAGGTGCTTGACAGCAGCACCACCGCGCGCACCAGCTGCGGGTGCGCGGCGCCAAGCGCCCCGGCCATCATTCCCCCGTTCGAGAAGCCCACCGCCACAAGGGGAACGGCAATGCCCGCGCCCGAGGCCAGGGCGTGCACGCGTTCGGCGGTCTCCGCCAGCCGGGAGTCCAGGCTCTCGTCCACGGGAATGCCGATGGCGTGGTGCCGGAACCACGCGAAGCCCCCGCCCTCGGCCTCGGGGCCACGCGGGGCGATGATGCCCCAGCCGGGCGCCACCGCCTGCGCCAGGCCCACCAGGTCGCGCTCGGTGCCGCCGCGGCCGTGCAGCAGCAGCAGCGATGGCCGGCCGGCCTGCGGGGTATGGACGATGTCGTGCATCGCCACCTGTTTAGCATCCAGCGGATGGGATCCGGCCACGCCCACACCCACGACCGGTCATCGGGCTCGTCGCCGCGTCGCGTGGCGATGGTGTCGGTGTTCGCCGCGCTGCTGCTCATCGGCATCAAGCTGGGCACCGGCATCGCCACCGGAAGCCTCGCCTTCATCTCGGAGGCCATCCACTCGGGCACCGACCTGGTGGCCGCGCTGCTGGCGCTGTTCGCCGTGAGCGTGGCGGCCCGCCCTGCCGACCGCACGCACTCGTACGGACACGGCAAGGCGGAGCATCTTTCGGCCCTTGCCGAGGGCGCCGTGCTGGCTGCGGTCAGCATCTGGATCGCCGTCATCGCGATACAGGCCCTGGTCGGCGACGGGCATGAGGTCAACGCCGCATGGTGGGCCATCGGGGTGGCCCTGCTGGTGATGCTCATCGACGCCGTGCGCGCGGTCACGCTCATGCGCGCGGCACGCCGGTTCTCGAGCGCCGCGCTCAAGGGCAGCGCCCTGCACTTCGCCAGCGACCTGGCCGGCACCACCGCGGTGCTGGTGGGGCTGCTGCTGGTGCGCGCCGGCGTCGAGTGGGCTGATGCAGCTGCGGCCCTGCTGGTGTCGGTGCTCGTGCTGGGCGCGGCCGGCCGCCTGATGCGCGAGAACGTCGACGTGCTGATGGACCGCGTGCCCGACGCCGACGAGGCCGCGGTGCGCGCCGCCGTCGAGGGCATGGGCCCGGCGGTCGAGCTGCGACGCCTCCGCATGCGCTCCGCGGCCGGCCGGGCATTCGCCGATGTCGTCATCGGCGTTCCCCCGGGTGAGGCCGTGGGGCGTGGCCACGCGCTGGCCGACGAGGTGGAAGATGCCATCGAGGCAGCGGTGCCGGGTGCCGACGTGGTGGTCCACGTGGAGCGCCGCGAGGGCGACGAGGAGGACATCGCCGAGCGCGTGCTGGCCGTGGCCCACGAGGTGCCGCGCGTCAGGGAGATCCACAACGTGAGGATTCTCGACCTGGAGTCGGGGATGGAGGCGTCGATGCACCTGAAGCTGCCGGCCGACACCCCGCTCACCGCCGCCGACGCCGTGGCGCGCGACGTGGAGTCGGCCGTCGTGGCAGGGGTTCCAGGCATCGAGCGCGTGCACTGCCACGTGGAGCCGCTCGGCCGGCCCGACATCGCACGCGAGCTCTCCGACGATGCCACCACCGAGCGGGCCGTGCGCGCGCTGATCGAGGCCGAGTGCGGGCGCGCGCCCCACGAGGTACGGCTGGTGCACACGGGCGAGGGCCTGGTGGCCTACGTGACCCTTGCGTTGGGCGACGCCTCGCTTGCGTCGGCCCACGACACGGGCGGCCGCGTGCGGCGCCTCATCCGCGACGGCGTGCCGGGGGTCGAGGACGCCTTCGTGCAGTCGCGGCCCTGACCCTGCGGCGCTAGGGGGCCGGCGGCCGCGGGCCGCAGCCCGGAGCACGCGAAAGCCATCCGCCGTGCGCGCGCAGCCAGGTGGCATCGGCCCCGTGGTCGGGCAGCACGTGCGCCACGAGGCCCCAGAAGTCGCGGGAATGGTCCAGGTGCACCAGGTGCGCGAGCTCATGCACCACCACGTACTCGGCCACCCGGGCCGGGGCCATCATCAGGCGCCAGCTCAGCGACACCGATCCCCGGGCCGAGCACGACCCCCAGCGGGTGCGCGGATCGCGCACCGAGATCGAGGTGGGGTGGGCGCCCACCTGCGGGCCGAAGTGGGCGCAGGCCCGCGCGAACCAGTCGCGGGCCACCGAGCGGTAGCCCCGTTCCACCAGGTCCCGCACCTGCGCCACGGCATCGGGGGAGTGCGGCACCGCCACCGCCAGGCGCCCCTCGTCGGGCCGGAATGCCACCGAGCCCCGGCCGGCGAACCGCACCCCCAGCTCGACCTCGCCGTCGAGGAAGGGCAGCGCCATGCCGTCAACCAGGGGCGTGGGTGCCGCGGGCGCCAGCAGGTCGTGGTGGCGCAGCAGCCAGCGCTCCTTCGACGCCACGGCGCGGTCGACCTCGGCCTGCGGCAGGCGCGTGGGCGCGGACACCCTGAGGCCCTCGGGGGTGAAGGTCATGCGCACGTGCCGCGAGCGCGCGTTGCGCACCAGCGTGTAGGGGACGGCCTGGCCGCCGAGCATGACCTCGGGCATGGCACGATGGTCGCGCACGGCCCGGACGGATGGATGGGCTGCGCGCCGGCGGCGTCCTGCTATTGTGCCCCGGCTCCACGGAGCACCAGTCCAACGGGCGCATCGCGCCCCGATCTGCAGGAGGGGCTCGCCTGACGACGCCCGTAGCCCGTGCCACCTAGGCGCGGACCAGACACCCGGCCGCCCGCAGGGCCGTCGACCCGGATCAACGAGGCCATTCGCGTCGAGAAGGTCCGCCTTATCGACGAATCTGGCGAGAACCGCGGTGAGATGCGCACCCAGGAGGCCCTGGACATCGCCATCGGCCTCAACCTCGACCTCGTCGAGGTTGCTCCCGAGGGCCGTCCGCCGGTCTGCCGCATCATGGATTACGGCAAGTGGCGCTACGAGCAGGAGCAGAAGGCAAAGCAGGCGCGAAAGCACCAGAGCACGATCACCATCAAGGAGATCAAGTTCCGGCCGAAGATCGACCCTCACGACTACGAGACCAAGAAGGGCCATGTCCTGCGCTTCCTGAAGCACAAGGACAAGGTCAAGGTCACGATCATGTTCAGGGGTCGGGAGCTCATGCACCCGGAGCGCGGGGAGGCCATCCTCCTCCAGCTCGCAGAAGAGGTGCAGGACCTCGCAATCATCGAGAGCCGCCCGAACCTCGATGGCCGCAACATGATCATGATGCTCGCGCCGCTGAAGGATGTAGCCCCGAAGAAGGAAAAGGCCGAGGACAAGGCCGAAGACAAGGCCGAGGCCCCCGCGCCCGAGGCAACCGCAGAGACCTCATAGAGGAAGCACGGATTCCCTGACATGCCCAAGATGAAGACCAACAAGTCGGCCTCGAAGCGCTTCCGCCCAACGCGGAAGGGCAAGATCATGTACGTGCACTCGGGGCTGCGGCACAACCTCGAGCACAAGCCGGGCAAGCTCAAGCGCTCGAGCGCCCGACCGGCCTTGCTCGCCGAGGTCGACCGTCCGGCAATCCTTCGTCTGCTGGGGAGGCGATAGCCAATGGCCCGCGTCAAGCGATCAGTCAACGCCCGCAAGAAGCGGCGCAAGGTCCTCGGCCAGGCCAAGGGCTACTGGGGTACCAAGCACTCGTCGTACCGCCGCGCGAAGGAGCAGGTGCAGCGGTCGGGCAACTACGCCTACCGTGACCGTCGCGTGCGCAAGCGCGACTTCCGCCGCCTGTGGATCGCGCGCATCAACGCCGCAGCCCGCCTGAACGGCCTCACCTACGGCGAGTTCATCCACGGCCTCTCGCTGGCCGGGGTGGAGCTCGACCGCAAGATGCTCGCCGACCTCGCGGTGAACGAGCCGGAGCACTTCGCCGCCCTGTGCGCGCGGGCGGCGGACGCCCGCGTGGCCGCCTGACCCAGGACACCGGGCCCGCGAGACGAGACGCACGCGGCGGGGGCGGCCCGGGGCCCCTCCGCCGCGTGACGTCGCATCGCAACCCGGCGCTGCAGCATGTGCGGCGCCTGCAGCAGAAGCGCACCCGCAGGGAGGAGCGCCTGCTGGTGGCCGAGGGAGAAGACGTCGTGCAGGCGGCGCTCGACCGCGGCATCGCGCCCGTGATGCTGCTGGTCGACGAGGAGCGCGTTCCCGCCGACGACCCGCGGCTGGTGGCCACCACCGGCCTGGTCGATCGCTACGCGCTGTCCACGCGCCTGATGGGCGGCGTGAGCACGCTGGCGCAGCCGCCCCGCATGATCGGCGTGTTCCCGCAGTCCGGGCCACACCACTTCCGCACGGTGGCCATGCCGCCGGCACTTGGCGTGTACCTGGCGGGGGTGGCCGACCCCGGCAACGTGGGCACGCTGGTGCGCACCTCGGCGGCGCTTGGCGCCGACTGGCTGGCGCTGGGGCCGGGTTCGGCCGACGCCGCCCACCCCCGGGCGGTCCGCGCCGCGATGGGCGCCACGTTCGCCCTGCCGGTGCTCGAGGGCGTGCGCCCGGAGGACCTCTCCACCCGCGAGGGGTTCCGCGTGGTGGCTGCGGTGGCCCACGGCGGGGCGCCCCCATGGGATGTCGACCTCACCGTTCCGACCGTGCTTGCGCTGGGCGCCGAGCGGGCCGGGCTCGACCCGGTCATCGACGCCCTGCGCGGTTCGCTGGAGGTCGTGGAGGTGACGATCCCGCAGGGCGATGGGGCGGAGTCGCTCAACGTGTCGGCCGCCGGTGCCGCGCTGCTGGCTGAGCGGGTGCGGCAGTCGTTTAGGATGCCGCGGTCATGAGCGGGATCCCCGACCTCACTGCGCTGGCCGACGAGGCCATCGCCCAGATCTCCTCCGCGCCCGACCTCGAGGCGCTCGAGGCCGCGCGCGTGAGGTTCCTCGGGCGCAAGGCGCCCCTCACCGAGCTGCTCGGATCGATCGGCACGCTGCCCCCCGAGGAGCGCGGCCGGGTGGGCAAGGACGGCAACGCGGCCAGGCGGGCCATAGAGGCCGCGCTCGACCAGCGGCACGATCACCTCGAGGCCGACGCCATGGGTGCGGCGCTCGAGGCCGACACCGCCGACGTCACGCTTCCCGGCAACGGATTCGCCCTGGGGGCGCTGCACCCCATCACGCAGGTGCGCCTGGAGGTCGAGGAGATCTTCCTCGGCATGGGCTACTCGGTCGCCGACGGCCCCGAGGTGGAGACCGGCTTCAACAACTTCACCGCGCTCAACACGCCCGACGGCCATCCGGCCCGGTCGGAGAGCGACACCTTCTTCATCGAGGGCGGCGACGACGTGCTGCTGCGCACGCAGACCTCGCCGGTGCAGATACGCACCATGCAGGCCGGACCGCCGCCGGTGTACGTGATCGCCCCCGGCACCGTGTACCGCCGCGACGACGTCGACGCCACGCACAGTCCCATGTTCCACCAGGTGGAAGGGCTCGCTGTTGACGAGGGGCTGTCGTTCGCGCACCTCAAGGGCACCATCACCTACTTCCTGCAGCAGTTGCTGGGCGACCGCGACGTGCGGGTGATCCCGCACTTCTTCCCGTTCACCGAGCCCTCGGTTGACGTGAGCGTGTCGTGGACCGACAAGAACGGCCGCACCGACTGGCTGGAGGTCGCCGGCGCCGGGATGGTGGACCCCAACGTGTTCGCCAACGTGGGCTACGACCCCGAGCGGTGGACGGGCTTCGCGTTCGGATTCGGCCTGGACCGCATCGCGATGATCCGCCACGCCATCTCGGACATCCGGCTGCTGTACGAGGGCGACCTGCGGTTCCTGGGGCAGTTCTCGTGAAGCTGCCCCTCGAATGGCTGCGCGAGCACGTGGCCACCGACCTCGACGACGCCGCCCTTGCCGACCGGCTCACCGCCACCGGCACCGCGGTGGAGCGCACGATCACGCGGGGAATCCCCGTGACCCCGGGCAACCGCGAGGCCTTCCGCATCGGCAAGGTGCTCACCGCCGATCAGCACCCCGATGCCGACCGCCTGCGCGTGCTGTCGGTGGACACCGGTGACGACGCCCCGCGGCAGATCGTGTGCGGTGCGCCCAACGTGGCGGCCGGCCAGACCGTGGCCGTGGCACTGCCCGGTGCGGTGATGCCCGGAGGGCAGAAGCTGGGCAAGGCGAAGCTGCGCGGCGTCGAGAGCCTTGGGATGGTGCTGTCGGAGAGCGAGCTCGAGATGGCCGAGACCTCCGAGGGCATTCTCGTGCTGGACGACCACCTGGCCGCCGGCGCATCGGTGATCGACGTGCTGCCCCCGCCGGGGACGATCCTCGAACTGGAGCTCACGCCCAACCGCGGTGACTGCCAGGGCATCTACGGCATCGCCCGCGAGGTTCACGCCATCACGGGTGCAGTGCTGCACGAGCTCGACACCACCCTGCCGCCCGAGGACGGCGCCGGCCAGGTGGGCGACTACGTGTCGCTGCGCGTGGACGCCCCCGATCTGTGTCCTCGCTACATGGCCCGGGTGCTGCTGGACGTGGCGGTGGGGCCGTCGCCCGACTGGATGGTGCGCCGCCTCGAGGCCGCGGGAATGCGCAGCATCAACAACGTCGTGGACATCACCAACTACGTGATGCTGCTCACCGCCCAGCCGCTGCACGCCTTCGACCTGGACCACCTGGCCGGCCCGGAGATCGTGGTGCGCAGGGCCGGTGAGGGCGAGCCCATCACCACCCTCGACGGCCAGGAGCGCAAGCTCACGAGCGAGCACCTGGTGATCGCCGACGCCGAGAAGCCCGCGGTGATCGCCGGCATCTTCGGCGCCGAGTTCGCCGAGGTATCCGAGGGCACCACCCGGGTGCTGCTGGAGGCCGCCACCTTCGACGGCCCGTCGATCATCCGCACGTCGCTGGGCCTGGGGCTTCGCACCGAGAGCAGCGCGCGGTTCGAGAAGGGGCAGCCCACCGAGTTGCCGCCGGTGGCCATGGCAATCGCGTGCCGGCTCATGCACGAGCTGGCCGGCGCATCGCTGGTGCCGGGCGTGCTCGACCAGCGCGCGCCCGATCAGGCCCCCGCGCCCATCAACCTGCGCCACGCGCGGGTCGCCGCGATCCTGGGCGTGCAGGTGAGCCCCGACGAGAGCGCGCAGATCCTGCAGCGGCTGGGGTGCCAGGTGCAGCCGGGCGACGACGCCCATGTGGTGACCGTGCCCTGGTGGCGCACCGCCGACCTTGTTCGCGAGATCGACCTGGTGGAGGAGGTCGGGCGCGTGCACGGCCTCGACCGCATCCCGGCCGAGTTGCCCCGGGTGGAGGCCCACGCATCGCTGAGCGCGCAGCAGCAGGTGGTGCGCAGGCTGTCGCGGTACGCGGCCGACCAGGGCCTGAGCGAGGCCATCACCTACCGGTTCGTGCCCGAGCACGACGCCGACCGGCTCAACCTGCCGGCCGACGACGAGCGTCGCAGGGTCGTCCGCATCTCGAACGCGCTCAGCGACGAGATGGCCGTGATGCGCCGATCGCTGGTGCCCGGCCTGCTGCGTGCGGTCGAGCGAAACCAGGCCCACCAGCAGCGCGACGGGGCCATCTTCGAGGTCGGCCGTACCTACATCCCCGCCGCCGACGGACTTGCCGACGAGCCCGAGGAGCTCACGGCGGTGCTGTTCGGCGCCCCCGGGCCCCGCGGCTGGCGCCAGGCCCCGGCCGAGGTCGACGTATGGTCGGCAACGGGGCTGGGCATCGCGCTGGCGGCGTCGGTGGGCGTGCACGCAGAGGCCGTGGCCGGCGTGAAGGAGCCCTGGCTGCATCCGGTGCGCCAGGCGCGCCTCACGGCCGGGGGCGTCGTGGTGGGCGTGGCGGGCGAGGTGCACCCGCTGGTGCTGAAGGCGTTCGACGTCAAGGGGCCCGCGGTGGCGCTGACCCTGCGCATCCCCGCGCTGGTGCAGGTGCAGCCGGCGGAGCCCCGCCGGTATGTCGACCTCATCTCGGTGCCGGTGTCCACCCGAGACCTCGCGGTGCTGGTGCCCGAGACCGTCACGGCGGCGCATGTGCTGGATGTCGCCCGCGAGGCCGGTGGCGACCTGCTGCGCGGCGCCGAGGTGTTCGACCACTACGCGGGTGACCAGGTGCCCGACGGCAAGGTGAGCCTGGCCGTGAGGCTCACCATCGCCGAGCCCGGGCGTACCCTCACCGACGACGAGATCGAGGGTGTCACCGAGCGGGCCATCGCCGCGCTGCGGGACCAGGTGGGGGCGGAACTCAGGTCATGAGCACGGTGCACGTGGTGGGCGCGGCGGGCTTCTCGGGAGCACAGCTCGCGGCGCTCGTGGATGCCCACCCGCACTTCGACCTGGGCCAGGTGACCGCCCGCGCCGACGCCGGTCGGCGAATCGTGGACGTCGCGCCCGAGTACCGGGTGGACGCCGTGCTGCAGGAACTCGATCTCGACGCCGTGGCCGAGGGCGACTTCGCGGCCGTCTGCTACCCGCACGCCGAGGCCGCGGTGGCCGTGGGCCAGTTGGTGGACCGCGGGGTTCGCGTGGTGGATGTGTCGGCCGACCATCGCCTGCGCGACGCCGCGCTGTACCCGCAGTGGTACGGGTTCGACCACCCCCGCCCCGACCTGCTGGCCGAGGCCGTGTACGGGCTGCCCGAGATCGCCCGCAGTGAGATAGCCGGTGCTCGCGTGGTGGCAAACCCCGGCTGCTACCCCACGGCCTCGCTGCTGGCGCTGCTGCCCATGCGCGGCCGGCTGGCCGACGTGGTCATCGACGCCAAGAGCGGCGTGAGCGGTGCGGGCAAGACCCCCACGCCCGACGTGCACTACTCGTCGGTGGCCGACAGCGTGCGCGCCTACAAGGTGCTGCAGCATCGGCACACGCCCGAGATCGCCCAGGAGATCGGCACCGACGTGCTGTTCACGCCGCATCTCGTGCCGGTGGATCGCGGCCTTCTGGCGTCGTGCTACGCGCGCATCGAGGGCGATGCGCCGCACCCGGATGACCTGCGGCAGGCGTACGCCGACTTCTACGCGGACGCCCCCTTCGTGGAGGTGGTCGAGCAGCCGCCGGGCATGCGCGCGGTGCAGCGAACCAACTACGCGCAGGTGTGCCCGATGGTCGACCAGGCCACCGGGCGCCTCATCGCCTTCGGCGTGATCGACAACCTGATGAAGGGCGCCGCGGGGCAGGCCGTGCAGAACCTCAACCTCATGGCCGGCCGGCCCGAGGACGAGGGGCTTCGCTGACCGACTGGTCGCCCGTGGAGCGCGCCGACTGGATCGGCGCGCCGGATGGCCTCACGCGCGTCGACGGAACGGGGGTCACGGCTCCCACGGGCTTCCGGGCCGCGGGCGTGGCTGCGGGCCTGAAGGGCGGCGGACTGCTCGACCTGGGTCTGCTGGTGAGCGACCGGCCCACGGCATCGGCGCTGGTGGACACCCCGAGCGCCCTGCCCTCGGCGGCCGTCATCTATTCACGAACCCTGCACGCGGGCAGCCTGCGGGGCGTGGTGGTGAACAGCGGGTGCGCCAACGCCGCCACGGGCGAGCAGGGAATCGTGGATGCCCGCGCCATGGGGGAGACCGCCGCCGCCGCCGCGGGCATGCCGGTGGGCAGCCTGGCCGTGTGCTCCACGGGCGTCATCGGCGAGCGGCTTCCCATGAAGGCGCTCACGGCCGGTGTTGACGCCGCCGCCGCCGCGCTGACAGCCGATGGCGGCGTGGACTTCGGCGAGGCCATCCGCACCACCGACGCCTTCGCGAAGGGCGGCACGTTCCGTCTGGCGCTGGCGGGCGGCGATGTCACCATCGGCGCGGCGGCCAAGGGCGCCGGGATGATCCGACCCGACATGGCCACCATGCTGGCGTACGTGACAACCGATGCCTGTGTGCTGCCCGACGACCTGCTGGCCCTCACACGCGCGGCTGCCGATGGCGGCTTCAACCGCATAAGCGTGGATGGCCAGATGAGCCCCAGCGACACGCTGCTGGTGCTGGCCAACGGCGAGGGCCCGCCTCTTGAGGGAGATGACCTGGCGCTGCTCGGCGACGCCCTGCGGGCGATCTGCCGTTTCCTGGCGATCCTCATGGTGAAGGACGGCGAGGGTGCCGAGCACGCCGTGCGCGTGGTGGTGGATGGCGCGCTGGACGACGCCGAGGCCGAGCGCGTGGCGCGGGCAGTGGGGGAGAGCGCCCTGGTGCGCACCGCCGTGTACGGACGCGACGCCAACTGGGGCCGTGTGCACCAGGCGGTGGGGCAGGCGCTGGCCGCAACCGGTGGGCATGTGCAGTTCACCCTGCGCTTCGACGGCGTGCTGCCCGATGGCGCGGGCATCGCAGAGGTCATGGCGCGCCCCGAGTACGAGATGCAGGTGGGCCTGGGCCGGGGCACCGCCCGGGCCGAGCTCTTCGCCAGCGATCTCGGCCACGGGTATGTAACGGTGAATGCGGAGTACCGCACCTAGTGCCGTAGGGTCCCCACATGGCCCCCCGTCCACGCACCACGCTGCTCGCCGTCGCATCGGGCGCCCTGGCCCTGGGCACGCTGGCAGCCGGGTGCGGGGGGGATGACATCGACGGCTCGGTCTCGGTGGCCGGCTCCTCCAACCTCCTGCCCATGGTGTCGTCGGTGGCAGGCAACTTCTCGGCGGCGAATCCCCTTGCGAGGGTGCGCGTGGACATGACCGGCACCGGTGCCGGCATCACCGCGCTGTGCGACGACCTGGTGGACATCGCCGGGGCCAGCCGCGAGATGAAGGACCGCGAGAAGCAGCAGTGCGAGGAGTCCGGCGTGCGGCCGGTTCGGTTGCTGATGGCACGCGACGCCCTGGTGTTCTTCACGTCGGTTCGCACGGCATCTCCCGCCTGCCTGAATGCCAACGACATCTACGCGCTGGCCGGGCCCGAGGCGGCGGGGCTGGGCACCTGGCGTGCCGCCCAGCGCGTGGCGCGCGTGCTGGGATCGCGCACCGCACTGCCCGACCAGCCCCTGGTGGTGGTGTCGCCGAAGATCGGCTCGGGCACGCGCCAGCTGGTGGAGGACTCCATCATCGAGCCCCCGGCCAAGCGCCGCTCGACCGATCCCTCAGTGCGTTCCGATGCCGTCACGGTGCCGAGCGACCAGGTGATGCTGGCCGAGGTGCTCAGGGCGCCCACCGCCCTGGCCTTCGGGGGCTATGCGACGGTCGAGCCGTGGAAGGACAACATCCGGGCCATCGCGATCGACGGGGATTCGGGTTGCGTGGTGCCCACGGAGCAGACGATAAGGGACGGCAGCTACCCGCTGGCGCGGTCGCTCTATGCGTACGTGAACGTGGATGCCGCGCGCAACGACCCCACCGTGGGCGCGTTCGCCGAGGCGCTTGTTGACAGCGCCGCGAACCCGGGCGACGGCGCGGGTGTGATCTCCCTCGACCCCGAGAAGGCCGCGGCGACGGCTGACGCCTGGGGTTCGGCCGTGTCGGACGGGGACCTGACCGGCACATGATGAACTCCCTGGTATCGATGGACGACTGGGTTCTGGTCGTCCTGATGATCTCGCTCACGCTGCTGGTGAGCGGCACGATGGCCTTCGCCTTCGCCCGGCTGCTGGGTGGCGAGGAGCGCGAGAAGGCGGGCAACACGGCAGCTGCCTACATGACCGCCCTCGGCAGCCTGTTCGCGATCCTCACGGGGTTCCTCATCAACTCCGAGTACTCCACGCTGCGTGATACCCAGCGCATCGTGGGCACGGAGATCGCCGGCGCGAGCCGCCTGGCCTATGCCAGCGCCAGCCTGCCGGCCGCCGACGCCGAACTGGTTCAGGACGCCCTTACCCGTTACCTCGAGGACGTCCAGGATGGCGAGTGGCAGGCGCTTGGCACGGGGTCGGCCACCCGCTCCCCTGCGATCGACAGCCTGCGGGCGCTGGAGCGCTCGGTGTCCACCCTGGCGAGCCGCCCGTACCTGAACGACTCAGAGGTGTCGTCGATCGAGCGCGCGATCGAATCGGTCACGAGCGCGCGGCGGCAGCGCGTGGTCATCGCGTCGCAGAGCCTGCCCATCGCGCTGTTCGCGCTGTCGGTGATCGCAGGAATCGCCCTGGTGGCCAATGCCCTGCTGGTGTCGGTGCGCGCAGGACCCCGCTACAGCCTGGTGGCGCTGGGAATCATCCTCGTGGTGGCCCTCGACCTGGTGGCGATCCTCGCCATCAGCGCCCCGTTCCGTGGTGCGTTCCAGGTGGACATCGCCCCGGTGACCGAACTGGTCAACGAACTTCGCGCGGGTCAGTACCTCGACTGGGTGAGGATCCGTTGATCGCGCGCGTGCTGGTGCTGGTGTGCGCGGTGGCGGCCATGATCGGCCTGTCGGCATGCGGCACGCCATCGCCCGAGCAGAGCGCCCGCGCGGAGTGCGCGCGGGATGAGGGCGCCTGCATCGAGGTGGGTGTGGGGCGTCCCATCTACATCGGCACGCTGCTGTTCGAGACCGACAGCGGGGGGATGGATGCCAAGCGCAGCCTGACGATGGCCGTGGACTACCTCGACGGGCAGTTCGACACCATCGACGGCCAGCTGCTGGGTCACCCCGTGGTGACCCTTCCGGAGGTGGAGGACTGCACCCCGAAGGGCGGAATCGACGGCGCGAAGCGCCTGCTGCTCGAGCCCGACCTGGTGGCGGTGGTGGGCACCACCTGCTCGGCCGCGTCGTTCGACGCCGCGGCGAAGGTGCTGAGCGAGAAGTCGGTGCTGATGATCTCGCCGAACAACACCTCGCCCAGCCTCACCGACCCCGGCACCCGCGAGCGGTACTACTTCCGCACCGCGCCGAACGACCTGATCCAGGGGGCGGCAGTGGCCAACTTCGCGCGCGAGCGCCTGAAGGCACGCACCGCCGGCGTCATCTCGGTGCCCGACGCCTACTCGCGCGTGCTGGGTGACGCCTTCGCCACGCGGTTCGAGGCCCTGGGCGGCCGCGCGGATGCCCGCGGGTCGATGCCGTTGCGTGGATCCGCCTCAGCCGCCGTGGCGAAGGTGGCTGCGGCACGGCCGGACGTGGTGTTCCTGCCGCTCATCGAGCCGGCGTGCACACGGGCGGTGAAGGCCATCCGCGACACCCCGGCGCTGGCGGGCACGAAGATCGTGGTGTCGGAGTCGTGCCAGACGCCAAAGCTCAGCCGCGCCCTGGGTGCGGCGGCCAACGGCGTGTACGCCTCGGGCCCGGATGCAAGGGCCGGCAGCCGCGACGGCTTCTACACGGGTCTCTTCCTGCCTGCGTACCGGGACCGCTTCGGCGGGGCTCCGCTCAGCGTGTTCCACGCCACGGGGTTCGACGCGGCCAACCTGCTGTTCGGTGCGATCCGGCGTGCGGCCGTGCGGCTGCCCGGCGGCGCCCTCATCATCGACCGGGCGAAGGTGCGCAGCGCGATGCTGGACATCGACGGCTACCAGGGGCTTTCGGGGGTGCTCACATGCCGCCCCACGGGCGACTGCGCGCAGGGCGCGCGCATCGCCGTGTACCGGTCGCCGGCATGGCCCCAGCTGAGCGCAGGGGCGAAGCCGGTGTTCAGCCAGACGCTCACGTTGGCCGAGGTGGCCGGGCAGGGGTGATGCCGCCCATGTGGGCGGCTGATACCGTGCCGCCCCCATGGGCGAGACCAACCTGAGGGACCACCTCCCCGAGAGGGCCGACGTCGAGGCGCGGGCTGCCGTGCTGCTCGAGGCCCTGCCGTACATCCGTGAGTTCGCCGGGGCCACCGTGGTGGTCAAGTACGGCGGCGCGGCGATGACCAACCCCGAGCTCAAGGCGTCGTTCGCGCGTGACATCGCGCTGCTCAAGCTGGTGGGCATGAACCCCGTGGTGGTGCACGGCGGCGGACCCGACATCAGCAAGTACAGCGAGCGCCTGGGCCTCGACGTGAACTTCGTGGACGGCCTGCGCGTGACCGATGAGCCCACCATGGAACTGGTGAAGATGGTGCTCATCGGGAAGATCAACAAGGAGATCGTGGCCCAGCTGCACGTGGCCGGCATCGAGGCCGTGGGGCTGTCGGGCGACGACGGCCGGCTCATCGAGGCCACCAAGGCCACCTCGCCGGGCGGCGACCTTGGCTTCGTGGGCCAGGTGGCGCGCATCAACCCGGACATCCTCGGTCACCTCGACCAGTTCGTGCCGGTGGTGGCATCGGTGGGCGTGGACGACGACGGCCAGAGCTACAACATCAACGCCGACACCGTGGCGGGCGCGCTGGCGTCTGCGCTGGGCGCCCGGCGGGTCATCTTCCTCACCGACGTCGAGGGCGTGTACGGCGACTTCGCCGACAAGTCGAGCCTCATCGCCAAGTGCACCCTGGCCGACGTCGAGGCCATGCTGGCCAGCGATTCAGTCGACTCGGGGATGATCCCCAAGCTGTCGGCGGTGCGCGACGCCCTGACGGGTGGGGTGGAGGCCGCGCAGATCGTGGACGGCCGCGTGCCCCACTCGGTGATCATGGAGCTCTTCACCGAGCAGGGCCTGGGCACGATGGTCACCGCGGGGTAGCGCGGTGATCCGCCCGCAGACACTCGAGCGCGAGCAGGCGGCGCTCATGCGCAACTACGGCAGGTACCCCGTGGAGTTCGTGCGGGGAGAGGGCGCCTGGCTGTTCGACCCCGAGGGGCGCGGCTACCTCGACCTGATGTCGGGCATCTCGATGATCAACGCCGGGCACTGCCACCCCGATGTGGTGGCGGCCATCCGCGAGCAGGCCGGCGTGCTCATCAACACGTCGAACCTCTATTACACCGACCCGATGATCGAGCTGGCGGAGTGGATCCGCGACACCTCGATGGGCGGGCGGGTGTTCTTCTGCAACTCGGGCGCCGAGGCGTCGGAGGCCGCCATCAAGCTGGCCAGGAAGCACGGCGGCGCCGACCGCACGGAGTTCGTGTCGCTGGAGGACGGCTTCCACGGCCGCACCATGGGCGCGCTGGCGCTCACCGGGCAGCCGGGCAAGCAGGAGGCCTTCCGGCCGCTGATGCCCGGGGCGCGGTACGTGCCGAGGAACGATCACGACGCCCTCAGGGCCGCGGTGAGCGAGCGCACGTGCGCGATCGCCATCGAGATCGTGCAGGGCGAGTGCGGCGTGTACCCGCTCGACGACGACTTCGTGCGCCTGGCGCGCCAGCTGGCCGACGAGAGCGGCGCCCTGCTCATCGTCGACGAGATCCAGACCGGCATGTCGCGCACCGGGCCCCTGTACGCCTACCAGGACGTCGGCATCGAACCCGACGTCATGTGCCTGGCCAAGAGCCTGGGTGGCGGCTTCCCGATCGGCGCCATCACCGCCCGCCCGGGCATCGACGACACCTTCCAGCCAGGTGACCACGGGTCGACCTTCGCCGGAAGCCCGTTGGCGTGCGCATCCGCCCTGGCCGCGGCGAGGGTGCTGGCCGACCCCGCGCTGCAGGACCACGTGCGCAAGGAGGGGGCCTGCTTCCTCGCGGGCCTGCAGGGGCTGGTGGACGATGGCCTGGCCACCGACGCCCGCGGCCGCGGCCTCATGTGCGCCATCGACCTGCCCGACGACCGCGGCGCCCAGGTGGTGAGCGACATGCTCGAGCGTGGGTTCCTGGTGAACAACACATCCGCCCGCACGGTGCGGTTCCTGCCGCCGCTGGTCATCACCGGCGACGAGCTCGCGAACGCACTGGCCGCGATCAGGGACGTCCTCTCCGCCTGACCCCGGTCACCCCGGTGCCAGACACTTAACCGTTCGTGCACCGATGGGGGCCTGTCCGTCCGGGCCGGCGACCTATCATCGGCGCATCGCGGAAAGGAGGTGGTCCAAATTCCTTCAGACCATATGTGCGTAGGTGGCGGCAGCTAGGGGGCGACTCCCCTGATGAGCAGCTGCAGCCGGGGGAACGAGCAACCCGCTCCCTGGCGACTCCACTGCCGCTCACCGTCCTCGAGGGCCCGTTCGGACCGATTCCGACCGGGCCCTCGGCGCTTTTCGGGTCCGGGCCGCCCTCACCCCGGTGCCAGGCACTTAACCGTCCGGGGCGAGGTCTGTTGCACGTTGCAGGACGGCGTCGAGCATGTCCGGGGTGAGTCGCCCGGTGAAGGTGTTCTGCTGGCTCGGGTGATAGGTGCCCAGCAGCGTGAGGCCGCCCACCACGGCCTCTGCGCCGTGGGCGAAGCGCGGCTTCGGGCGCGGGATGGTGTCTCCCCGGGCAGCGAGCACACGCAGCACGCCGTCCCATGCGAAGGCCCCGAGGCACAGCACCACCCTCGACCTCGGGCAGAGGTCGAGCTCCCGTGCGAGGAAGGGAATGCAGGCGTCGCGCTCATCGGTGGTCGGCTTGTTGTCGGGCGGGGCGCATCGCACCACGGCGCTCATGCGGCACCCGATGAGCCGCAGGCCGTCGTCGCGCGACACTGATTGCTCCTGATTGGACAGCCCTGCGCGGTGGAGAGCCGCCACGAGGAAGTCGGCGCTGCGGTCGCCGGTGAACATGCGCCCTGTGCGGTTGGCCCCGTGGGCGGCGGGTGCGAGCCCGACGATGAACAGCCATGGGTCGTCATCGCCGAACCCGGGGACGCCACGCGACCAGTAGTGCTGCCCCCGGTAGCGCGCGGGAGGGTCCTCGCCCACGGCCGTGCGCCATGCCACCAGCCTGGGGCAGGCGTCGCAACCTGCAACCTCACGGCCCAGCTCGGAGAGCCTGCACGAATGTGTCACGGCTCGTGCCTCACCCAGGGTGATCCGCCCGCCGCCATGGGAAATCGGGGGCTGTGGACACGGTGCCTGTCACCGGGGTTCCCGGGGGCCGGCGCTGAGGTGCTGCACGAGGAAGAGGGCCGTCTCCTCCTGAATGCGGGGGTCGTGCTGCAGGCTGCGGTGGTGGCCGCCCATCTCGATGCGCAGGTGCTTCGGCTGCGCTGCCCGGGTGGCCAGCGTGAAGGTGTTCTGCCAGGGCACGATCTCGTCGCCGCGCGCGTGCCAGAAGCCCCGGGCCACGCCGTCGGCCCGCCACGAGGCGGCCTCGAGCGGGTGCGCGAGCGGCCAGTCGCGGCCGATCCTCGCTGCCAGCGGTGCCGGGCGTGCCGGGCACAGGGCGACCAGCGCCCGCACCTTCGGGTGCATCGGCGCAGCCACCAGCGACAGGAAGCCCCCCATAGACGAGCCGCGCAGACCCAGCGCGCCCGCGCCCCGCTCATCGAGATGGTCGAGGCAGGCAAGGACATCACCGATCATCCCGGCATCCATCTCCCCACCGGTCTCGCCGTGGCCGC
>CAZIQQ010000010.1:0-31904 GCA_964541555.1 uncultured Bifidobacterium sp.
GCCGTGGTGATCGTGTCGCACGACCGCTGGTTCCTCGAGTCGACGGCCACCGCCGTGCTCGACATCACCAACGGGCGCGCGAAGTACTGGCCCATGGGCTACTCGGCGTTCCGCCGGGCTCGCGCCGAGGACGAGGCCCAGCAGGCGGCGATGGCCGAGAAGCGGCGCGAGGAGATGGAGCGCCTCGAGCGCTTCGTCACCCGCTGGAGGGCCGGGACGCGCGCGCGCCAGGCCAAGTCGCGGGCGCGCCAGCTGGAGCGGCTCGACCCCGTGGAGGCCCCCTCGCGCGAGCGGTCGCTGTCGTTCGGGTTCCCGAAGACCGAGCGCCCCGGGCGCGTGGTGCTCGAGGCCGACGGCCTGCGCGTGGACGTCGCGGACCGCGTGCTGGTGGATGGCGCCGGGTTCACGATCGAGCGCGGGCAGAGGGTGGCCGTCGTGGGCCCGAACGGGGCGGGCAAGACCACGACGGTCGAGACCCTGCTGGGGAAGCGGGAGTCCGCAGCGGGCCGTGTGAGCATGGGGCACAAGGTGCTGCCGTCGTACTTCAGCCAGCACGCCCGCGAGTTCGACGAGCGGCGCACGCTCGCCGAGACGGTGAAGGCGGGCACGGCGCTCACCGAGACCGAGGCACGCACCCTCCTGGGGCGGTTCCTCTTCACCGGCGAGCTCGCGGACCGCACGGTGGAGGGTCTCTCCGGCGGTGAGCGCCGCCGCCTGAGCCTCGTGGCCCTCGTGGCCGAGGGCGGGAACCTGCTGGTACTCGACGAGCCGACCAACCACCTCGACATCGAGAGCCGGGAGGCCCTGGAGGACGCCCTGCTGGCCTATGACGGCACGGTCATCCTCGTGTCGCACGACCGGGCCCTCATCGACGTGGTGGCCACCCACACGCTCTCCCTCGAGGACGGCACGGCTGTCATGCGATCGGGCGGCTACGCCGACCTGCTGGCCCTGCGCACGGCAGACGAGGCGTCAGCCGTGCCGGAGGCGCCATCGGGGCGCACGGGCAAGGGCGGCAGGTCGCGCAGGGACGCCCCCGGTGCCGAGCCCAGGCGGTCGAACGGCAGGCTCGCCCGTGAGGTGAGCAAGCTGGAGTCGCGCGTCGCCGCGCTCGAGGGTGACATCGCGGCCGTCGAGGCCGAGGTGGGGGAGGCCCAGGCCTCTGGCGACATGGACCGCGTCGCAGCACTGGGCGAGCGGCATCGCCAGCTGCAGGAGGATCTCTCGTACGCCATGGCCGAGTGGGAGGACCGCGCGGCGTTGCTGGTGGAGGGCACATGAACGACGTGGGGTTCACAGACGATGTCTACGAGCGCCTCGCGGCAATCTGCACGCCGGTTCCGGTGCTTGCGGGCGACGAGGCGCCCGGGGCCGGAATGCAGGGCCCCGTGGGCTTCGTGGCGGTGGGACGACTGGCGGTGGTCGTGGATGCCGAGGCCGGGCGCACGCGCACCATCGCGCTGCTGCAGGAGGGCGATGCGCTGGTGCTGCCGGCAGGCGGCTGGCCCGGGGCGCCCGGGGCCAGGGTGCGCGCAGCCACCGATGCCGAGGTGCTGGTGCTCACGTCGTCACTCGACGACGTCCTGTGCGCCGACTCGGCCCTGGCCGCATGGATCATCCGGGCGCTTGCGGGCGCGGTTGCCGATCGCGAGCTGTCGGTGGCAATCGCCCTCGAGCCGCGGCTCGAGCGGCGTCTGGTGCTGAAGCTGCGCCAGCTCGCGGAGAGGTGGGGCAAGGTCACGCCCGAGGGCGTGAGGCTCGACCTCAGGGTGACCCACCAGGAGCTCGGGGACATGATCGGCGCCGCGCGCGAGTCGATCACGGTCGCGCTGGGTCGACTGCAGGACCAGGGCGAGATCATCGTGCGACGGCGCACGGTGATCCTGCGCCGCATGGAGGATCAGGACGGGGTGGCCACCGAGATCGCGTAGCGGCCCTGGGCGTCCTCGTGCCACGACGCCAACTGCAGGCCGGCGTCGGCGTACATGTCCTCCACGGCGCTCCTCGTGAACTTGCACGAGATCTCCGTGCGGATGGTCGATCCGGCCTCGATCGGGATGACCACGCCGAGCCCGGCGATGGACCACTCGATGTCGCGTCGGGCCCGCAGGTGCATCTCGATGCGCGATGCCCGTGCGTTCCACCGGCTCACGTGGGCGAAGGCATCGGGGTCGGCGTCGCCCGCGAAGGCGGCGTTCACGTGCCGGATGAGGTTGCGGTTGAACTCGGCCGTCACGCCCTCGGCGTCGTCATACGCGCGCACCAGCACCTCGGGGTCGTGGGCGAGGTCGGTGCCAAGCAGCAGCACGTCGTCGGGTCGCAGCAGGCGCGCGAGGCGCCGCACCATCGTGCGGCGGCGGGGTGGGTCGAGGTTGCCGATGGTGCCCCCGAGGAACGCCACGATGCGGCGGCCATCGGCGGGGCGCCGGGGAATGCGCGAGAGGTGCCGGGCGAAGTCGCCGGCCACGCCGTGCACCCGCGTTCCCGGGTAGGCGGCTGCGATGTCCGCCGCGCTCGCGGCGATCGCACCGGGGCTGATGTCGAAGGGGATGAAGCGGTTGAGCGTGCCGCCGCGCTCCATAGCGTCGAGGATCGCCCGCGTCTTCCGTGCCGCCCCCGAGCCGATCTCCACGAGCTCCGTCGGCGAATGCACCGCCACGAGGTCGTCCATGTGGGCATCCAGGAGAGCCTGCTCCGTGCGGGTCTGGTAGTACTCGTCGAGGCCCGTGATGCGCACGAAGAGGTCGCAGCCGGCGTCGTCGTAGAACCAGCGGGCGGGCACCCACGGCCGTGCCGCGGTCAGCGCCCGGCGAAGCTCGTCCGCCGCGGCGGAATCGTCTGCGGCGGCGACGTGGCAGTCGAGGCGCCAGGGGATGGCCTGCCGGGTGCCCGTGGTGGCGTCCGTCGTCATCGTGCGTCCCATGCCAGTCTCATTCCCGAGAAGATCTGCCGCCGCTCCGGGTGGTCCCAGTTGCGGAATGTCGTGCGCGCCGCCACGGCCTGCGTGGCCCATGATCCACCGCGCAGCACGCGGTAGCCATCGCGGAAGAAGGGCTCTGCGTATTCCCGGTACGGGAACGCACGGAAGCCCGGGTAGCCGTCGAACACCGTGGAGGTCCACTCCCAGACGTCGCCCACCATGTGGGCGCAGCCCAGGGGTGAGGCGCCCCCGGGGAACGCGCCCGCGCGGGCGGGGCGGAAGGAGGTCTGGCCGAGGTTCGCGCGGCCGTCGTGGAGGTCGTCTCCCCACGGGGCCCAGGCGTCATCGGCACGCGCGGGGTCGCGGCGTGCCGCGAACTCCCATTCGGCCTCGGTGGGCAGTCGGCCCCCTGCCCAGCGGGCGTGGGCTTCGGCCTCGAAGAACGACACGTGGCAGAGGATTTCCGATGGGTCGACGGCCTCAGTGCATCCGAACCAGGTGCGGGTCCAGCCGCCTGCGCCATCCGGCTGCCAGTGCAGGGGGGCGATCGCACCGGACTGCTGCCGCCACGTCCAGCCCTCGGGGCTCCAGAAGCGGGGGTCCTGGTATCCGCCGTCGGCGATGAACTCCAGGTGGCGTCCGATCGTCACCGGGTTGCGGTCGATGCGGAATGGCGCGACCACAACGGGGTGGGCGGGCATCTCGCAGTCGAGGGCGCCGCGCCCGGTGGCCGCACCCATCATCATCGGGCCACCGTCGACGTCGATGGGGTCGGGGCCCTGGGCGCATTCCCCGCCCGCAGGAAGCGCGCCGATGCAGGGGGAGTACGCACCCGGTGGCATCAGCTGCAGCGTCTGCAGCAGCGTCTCGTCATGCTGGGCCTCGTGCTGGGCCACCATGTCCCACACGAAGCCACCGGCGGTGAGCTCGGGGCCGTCGTCCGAGAGGTCTGCAGCCTCGAGCACCTCGAGCGCCCTCTCGCGCACGGCCTGCATGAACTCGCGTGATTCCGGGCCGTCGAGGATCCGGATCTCGCCGCGAACTGCTCGCGGGGTCTCGAAGGCGTCGTACGTCGCCTGCAGGTCGGGGTGCATCGGCTGGCTGTCGGACAGCCGGGTGACCAGCCACAGCTCCTCGTACGCGGCGATGTGCGCCAGGTCCCAGGCGGGCGGGCTCATGATGGGGTCGGGAGTGCGGGCGACCCACTCCTCGTCGAGGGGGGCGATCAGCCCGAGCGTTCGGTCGCGTACCTGCTCGAGGCGCTCGGCGATGAGGGGAGCATCCGGCATGCCGTCACCTTGCCCGACGCCCGCCCGCACACCTGCATCGTGCGGGCGTGGGACCCCTCACTTTGTGAGCGGCCTCACCCTCGGGGTGGCGCACCCATTGGGCTGCGACCCGCCCCCGTTTGGACTATTCGGTGGACAGGTTCGGGTCGGCCTGCTGGGTCACGGGGTGGACGGCCAGGAAGTGGTCCTCCGGGGACTCGATGAGCGGCGTGATGGCCTCTGCCTCGGCGTCCTGCCCGGACGCCGAGAGCGCGTCGCGGTACGCCGTGAGCAACTCCTCGATGTTCAGGGCGTCCTCGTTGCCGGGTTCCACGGGCACCAGGCTGACCTTCGCGGCCTTCGACAGGCGCCGGCGGATCGCCGACTCATCGAGGTTCCAATCGGCCTCCTGGCGCACGTAGACCACGCCGCCGGTCATGCCCGAGCAGAGCCACGGGCCGGGGTCTCCCAGCACCACGGCGCGGCCGCCGGTCATGTACTCGAAGGCGAATCCCTTGCAGTTCGCTCGGGCGCCCAGCGCGCCGATGCGGTCGTCGATGGGGCCGTCGGGCGTGCCACCCAGCACCATGTCGGCGCCCGACAGGCGGATACCCGCGCGGGCGTCGGCGTCTCCCTGGATGAGGAAGAGCCCGCGCTGCGCCCCGTAGGCGAACGACTTGCCCACGTGTCCTCCGACCCACCTGCCGTCGTCGGCCAGGGCCTTGAGCACCTGCACCTCGCCGCCGAGCGAGCACTTGCCCACGCCGTCCTGGGCGCCGCCGGATACCCGGATGCGCACGCCCTCGACGTTGAACGCCGCGAGCCCGGACCCGGTCGCCGCGCCGTCGGTGAACTGCAGGTCCACCAGCGTGCCGGAGTGGCCCTCGGGCGCGGTCTGCGCCACGCGGGCCATCAGCTCGCCCGGGGTGTGCAGGCCGGTGCGCGCGCGCGCGATGACGCCCGCGAGGTCCGTTCCGAGGTTGCGGTCGCGCGCCGTGAGGTCCTTTTCCTCCACGGCCAGCACGGTCGCCGCCTCGAGGGCCTCCTGCGCCACGTCGGGGGCGCGGTGCGGCGGGGGAGGCGTGAAGGGCCGGAAGTAGCGCTCGCCCTCCTCAGGTGCGCCGATGACGCGCTCGCGGGTGGGGGTGAGAAGGCCATCGAGGTCCATCTCCGCGTGGTGCGAGATCTGGGCCAGGCGGTCGGCGTGCCCGACGAGGTCCTGGATGTCATCCACGCCCATCTCGCCGGCGATGCGGCGCATGGCCTCGCCCATCTCGGTGAAGTAGCGCATGAGCGCCTCGACGGCGGGCTCGTACTCCCTCGGCACGAAGCGCTTGAGGCCGCGGTGCTCGGCCTCCTCCTCATCGAGCTGCGTGGCGATTCCCACGTGGCAGGTGTCCAGCTGGCAGCCGCGGCAGATGGTGCAGCCGATGGCCACCATCGATGCGGTGCCGAAGCCGATGCGGTTGGCGCCGAGGCAGATGAGCTTGATGGCGTCCTCGGCCGTGCGCATTCCTCCGTCCGACCAGATCTCCACGCGATCACGGATGTCGGCCTCCACCAGCGCGTGGTGGGCCAGCACGGTGCCGAGCTCGCAGGGCAGGCCGGCGCGCCGCAGGGCATGCAGGCGGGCGGCTCCCGTGCCGCCGTCGAAGCCCGACAGCGTGAGCACATCGGCTCCCGCCTTGGCGATGCCGACGGCGATGGTGCCGATGCCCGGCACCACGGGAACCTTGACGATGACCTTGGCGTAGGGGTTGGCCGTCTTCAGCTCGTCGATGAGCTGCGCCAGGTCCTCGATGGAGTAGAGGTCGTGGTTGTTCGAGGGGCTGATGAGGTCGGAGCCCACCGTGGCGTTACGTGCCGCGGCGATGGCCTCGGTCACCTTGGAGCCGGGCAGGTGGCCGCCCTCGCCGGGCTTCGCGCCCTGGCCGATCTTGATCTCGATCCACTCGCACGCGTTCATCAGCAGCGACGACACGCCGAACCGGCCCGAGGCGATCTGCACGCCGCGGTTCTTCGGGTACTTGCCGTACATGTCGCGGATCTCGCCGCCCTCGCCGTTCATGCACAGCATGTCGGCGCGGTAGGCGGCCTCGGCGTAGGCGCGGAAGGGGGTCTCGCCCTGGCTTCCGAACGACATCGACGAGATGACGTAGGGCAGTTCGTGGTCGCCGACGCGGCTCGACACCCGGTCGGCCGGGATGCGCTCGCCCTCGGGCGCCAGCTGGATGCCGATGGCGTGCCGCAGGGCCACGGGCTGCTCATCCTCGAGCGCCTGGCAGGTCTCCGCGAACTCGTCGTACCCGCGCTCGGAGTTGGCGACCCTCGCGAGGGCCTTCCACACCTTGGGGTACATGCGCGGCAGCTTCACCTTGGCCGCGCTCTCCTCGCCCGCCCTGATCTGCCGCCCCTGCTCGGCGAGCAGGTCGAGGCGTGCGAAGTCGAGGCCGCGGCCCTCCGAGGCGCAGAATCCCGGGATGCCCAGCAGGTCGAGGACCTCCGGGGCGATGCCGATGGCCGACACCAGTCGGCCGTAGCCACGGATCTCGTGGATGCCCAGCGTGGACAGCACCTTCTCGACGCCCTTCTGCAGGCCGTCGAGCAGGCGGCCTGCAGCGGCCTCGGGCTCGGGCGAGCCGTTGATGGCCTGCTCCACCATGGCGTAGGGGCACAGCGCGTCGGCGCCGAATCCCACGGCGACCACGACGTCGTGCACGTTGCGGATGCCGGCGGCCTTGAGCACCACGCTCACGCGCCGGCGAAGAGCCACGCCATCGTCGTCGTGGGCCTCGCGAAGGGCCTTGTCCACTGCGGCCACCGCGAGGTGCGGGTCGATCACCCGCTGCTGCGGCGTGGCCAGGCGGTCCTCGAGCACCAGGATCTCCGCGCCTGCGGCCACCGCGTCGGTCGCCGCCTGGCGCAGGAACTCCACGTGGTCGCGCGTGCCCTGGTCGGCAGCGAAGTAGAGGGGGAGTCGTGCGTAGCGGTCGCCCCACGCGGCCTGGACATCCTCCATCACGGCCACGCCCTGGCCCGCGGCCACGCGGCGGAGCTCGGGCAGGCTCACCTGCACGCCAGGGCGCATGCCGCCCAGGATGATGGGCATGCGGAGCTCGCAGCGCTGGGGCGGATCGGGCTCGACACCCTCGATCGGGGGCCGGCGACCCAGGACGATGCGCGTGGAGAAGTGCTCGACCTCGCGCTCGCGGTCGATGGCCGGGTTGGTCACCACGGCCACGGTTTCCTGCAGGTAGTCGGACAGCGGGAGCGCCACGGGCGAGAGGGGGCCGAGGGGGCCGTCCCAGCCGAGCGATCCGATGGGCTCTGCGCCGCGATCGGCGTGGAACTGCACCTGCTGCTTGTCGCCGTCGATCCAGCCGGCAGAGGCCAGGAGGTCGTCGAGCGCGACCTCGCTCACGGGCTCCGCGACCGGTACGGCGCCATCGGCGACCGGCTCGAGGCCGCCCGCCAGGCGGGCGCGGGCCTCGGCGTGCGGAAGGCCGCCGCGCGCGCTGGCGCGGGCGTGGACCTCGCGCTGCACCTCGGGGTAGGTCAGCACCTGCGGAGCGCCGTCGGCCCCGTTGATGAGGGCCACCTTCTCACCCGGCGCCAGCGGGCGCGGGTCGGCGGTGAGCTCGTGCACCGGCACGATGCCGGGCTCGGACGAGGCCACGTAGAGGTCGCCGGTCTCCACCCACCACAGCGGGCGAAGGCCCAGGGCATCGACCGAGAAGACCATCTCGTCGTTGGCGCGCGCGGCCAGCGCCACCGGGCCCTGTGCGTACGGGCCCCATGCCTCGCGGTAGTGCACGTAGAGGTCCTGCAACTCGTTGGGCAGGCGGTGCACCTCGCCGAGGATCGGCGGGAACGCGAACTCGACGGCCTCGATGAGCGAGAGACCCTTCTCGAAGATGAGCCCCTCGAGCAGGCGGTTGAGGTCCTGTGAGTCGGATCCGTCGCGGGTGATGGGCAGGCCCAGCTGGCGGCACTGCTCGCGCAGCTGCGCGATGGTGTTGATCTCGCCGTTGTGGCCGAGGATCGCGAAAGGCTGCACCCGGCTGAAGGTGGGGTAGGTGTTGGTGGAGTAGCGGTTGTGCGCGATGACCCGCGATGCCCCGAAGGCGGGGTCGGCGAGCTCGGGGAAGAACGCCGGCAGGACCATGGGCTGGCCCAGCACCTTGTACACGCAGTCGTTGGCCGAGAATGACGCCACGTGGCACGTGAGGTCCTGCTCGATGGCCACCATGGCCCGGTAGCAGTCGCGCGACGCCGTGGAGGCGTCGCCCGCCAGCAGCGCCAACTGCCAGAACACGGGCGGGTTCTCGGCGGCGCGGGGCCCCAGGGCCGACCGGTCGATGTCGCCCTCGCGGCTGAGCAGCACCTCGAACCCGTGCAGGCGGGCGATGTCGATGAGCCGCGGCAGTTCGGCGTCGGCCTCGGAACCGCCCTCGAAGAACACGTGGGCGATCACGAAGCGGGGGTCGTCGGCGAGTGCCGCATCGAGTCCCTCGGCGACCAGGCGCCCTGCCCAGAGCGGGCGCGGGATGTCCACCTGCAGGCCCGACCCGTCTCCCTCGCCATCAACGCTTCCCGCGCGGTGCACCATCATGTCCAGCCCGAGGAGCGCGCGCTCGATCACGTCGTGGCTCGGCTTGCCGTCGCGGGTGGCGAAGGCGGCCAGGGCGCACGCGTCGTGCTCGATGAGCTCCGGGAGACCCGGGGGAGGAGTGGTGGCGAACGGCGCAGGCGTCGTCGTCAAATGAAGCCTCTCAGGTGAGATGGTCGGCGCCGGCGCGAGAAGACCTCGGTCGGCGGGGCGAGTGGGAAGTGTCGTCGTCCGTGACCCCCCTGTCAACGGGAGACATGCCCCTGCATGCGGTTACCATGCGCCCTCGTGAGTCACCCCGCCCAGGACCCCGAGATCGTCGAGGCCCGTTGCCATTGGCATCCGGACAGGGAGACCCTCCTCTCGTGCTCCTCGTGCGGCACGCCGATCTGCCCCGATTGCGCCCGTACGGCGGCGGTTGGCATGAAGTGCCCTGACTGCGCCGGGGGCCCGCGCCCGGGTTCGGTGCGCGACCGCGCAAAGGGCCTGGACCTGGGCCTGCGCACCGGGGGCGCGCCCCTCACCGTCGCGATAATCGCGATCTGCGTGGCGATCGCCCTGGTCGAGCTGGCCCAGGGCGTGAGCCTCTCGGGTGCGAATGCGGGCATCGCGGTCGACCTGGGCCTCTTCGGGCCGTTCGTCGCAGAGGGCCAGTGGTACCGCATCATCACCTCGGCCTTCGTGCACGCCGGGCTCATCCACCTGCTGTTCAACATGCTGGTGCTGTGGTGGCTGGGCGGCGCACTCGAGCGCTACGCAGGGTCCGTGCGGCTGGGAGCCATCTACCTGGCCAGCATCACGTGGGGCGCCGCCGGTGCCCTCCTGTTCGCGCCGAATGCGCTGACGGTGGGCGCCTCGGGCGGCATCTACGGCCTCATGGCCGCCCTGCTCGTGCTGGAGCGCCAGCAGGGCATCGCCCTGCTCGGGTCGGGCGTGGGTGTCTTCCTCCTGCTCAACCTCGCCATCACGTTCATCATTCCTGGCATCTCGATCGGCGGCCACCTCGGCGGCCTGCTCGGCGGCTTCCTGGGCGCGCTGGCGCTGTCGGGCCTCGGCCGTGGCCACATGGCCTACGGCAGGCCGGCGCCCGCGGTGATCGCGGGCACGGTGGCCGTGATCGTGGGCGGCTTCGCCCTCGCGGTGGTTGTGGCCTAGGCGGCATCGAGGAGGCGGTGGGCCTCCTCGATGAGCGCGGCAGTGAGCGCCACGGCTGCGTCGACGTCGTCGGGGTGGCATGCCTCGACGCTCGTGTGCACGTAGCGCGTGGGAATCGAGATGCAGCCCGCGATCGATCCCCGCCCCGACATCTGCAGGCTCGCCGTGTCGGTGCCGCCCTTGTTCGACACGTGCAACTGGTGGGGGATGTCCCGCTCCTCGGCCAGCGCGATGAGCAGGTCGACCAGTCCGCGATGCCCGATGGCGCTGGCGTCCATCACGCGAATGGCGGCGCCCTCGCCCAGGCGGGTGGATGCACCGCTCTTCGGCGTGCCCGGCCCATCGTCGGCAGGGCAGGTATCGATGGCCACGGCGATGTCCGGGGCGATGCGGTGGGCGGCGGTGCGGGCCCCGCGCAGCCCGACCTCCTCCTGGGCCGTCGCGGTGGCGTGCACCTCCATCGGCGAGGGTCCCGCGGTGCGCAGGCCCTCGAGCATCACGTACACCCCGACCCGGTCGTCGAGGGCCTTCCCCGTGACGAGGTCGCCCACCTGTGCCAGGTCCCGAACCCGGGTTGCGACGTCGCCCTTGCGCACCATCTCCTGGGCGCGATCCCCGGGCAGTCCCAGGTCGATGGTGAGGTCCTCCATCTTCGGGGCCTTCGACCTGGCGGCCTCGTCGAGCAGGTGGACGGGCGTGGTGCCCACGATGCCCAGCAGGTCCTCGCGGCCGTGCACCAGCACCCGCTGGCCCACCAGGGTTCGGGCGTCCCAGCCCCCCAGGGGGATGAACTTGGCGAACCCGCGGTCATCGACATGCGTGATCATGAGGCCGATCTCGTCCATGTGGGCCGCCAGCATCAGGCGACCACGCGACTCGCCAGTGGCTGCACGCACGCCGTCGAGGCAGCCCATCGCCAGGTCGTCCACCCGGTCGGCCGATGCCGCCAGGTGGTCGCGCACGATGTGCCGCACCCGCTCCTCCGCGCCCGGGGGTCCTGAGGCCTCCGACAGCTGGCCGAGGAGCGCGATGTCCATCAGGCGCCGGCGCCCGCCGGCTCGTCCCTGAACGGGTCGCGAATCGCCCAGAGCGCCAGGTTCGCCGAGATCAGGATGAGCGTGCCGGGGATGAGCCAGATGCCGCCGCAGGCGAGGAACCCGCCGCAGCCACCGATGTACATGAGGGCGCTGCCCAGGGCGGGCGAGCGGCGCACCACGATGGCGCCCCCGACGCTGAACAGGGCCATGAGGAACGCCACGGCGCCGGCCCAGGTGCCCGAGTGGTATTCGAGCGTGTAGAAGATCCCGCCCAGGGATGTGACCTCAAGGGCCACCATGGCGGCCAGCAGGCTCAGCACCGCTCCGATGCCGCCGATAACGGCGCAGATGGGGCGCAGGCGGTCCTGCAGGGTGATGTCGGATTCGCTCACGAGCACTCCAGCACGAGCTTGCCGAAGTGGAGGCCTGCTTCCTCGCGCTCGTGCGCGGCCGCGGCGTCGGCCAGCGGGCGCACGCTGTCGATCACGGGCACCCACGACTGCGTCGAGACCGCCGCGAGGAGCTGCCGGAACTCGGCGGGGCTGCCCATGGTGGTGCCAAGCAGTCCCACCTGGCCGAGGGTCACGGGGCGCACCGACAGGTCGACCTTCGCGCCGCCCGTGCCCCCGAACACCACGACGCGGCCGCCGGGGGCGCAGGCGTCGATGCTGCCGGCCCAGGTGGATCCCACCGAGTCGATCACCACGTCGACCCCGCCACCGTTGGCCTCCTTGACCGCGGTGGCCCAGTCGTCGCCGGCGGTCGCGTAGTTGACGCCCGCGTCTGCGCCCAGTGCTGCGGCCTTCGCGAGCTTCTCGTCGGATGACGATGTGACGACCACCTTGCACCCCGCAGCCTTGGCCAGATGCAGGGCGAACGTGGCGACGCCGCCACCGATGCCGAGCACGAGCACCGTCTCGCCGGGCTGCAGGCGTGCCCGCGTGAACAGCGACCGCCATGCGGTGAGGCCGGCCAGCGGCAGCGCCGCGGCCTCATGCCACGACAGCCGACCCGGCTTGGGGAAGACGTTCTCGGCGGGGATGACGATCTGCTCGGCGTAGGTGCCCTGGTCGGGGCCCCCGAGGATGCGGAACCGCGGGCCCGGTGCGCGCTGGTCGTCGCCCCATGCGAGGGACGGCAGGATGATGACCTCGTCGCCTTCGGCCACACCGGTGACCCCGGCGCCGATCTTGTGCACCACGCCTGCGCCGTCCGAGCCCGGCGTGAGCGGCAGCGGTACCTTTGCAACGCCCTTGCGTACGAAGACGTCACGGCGGTTGAGTGCGGCGGCCTTGAGTGCCACCACGACCTCGCCGGGACCGGGCTCGGGGTCGGCGACCTGCTCGAGCACCAGCACTTCCGGTCCGCCGGCCTCGTTCATCCTGATTGCCTGCACGCGATGCTCCTCGGTACGACTCGACGACGCCGGGAGGTTACCCCGCGCGCCGCGCGGTCAGTCCGACGGCCGGGTGGCGGCGAGCATGGGGTGGATGTCCATCGGTGTCGTGCCCCTGCGCCACGACACCGTGGTGGTCCCGGTCGATCGGCCGATGACCTGGCCTGTGACAACGCGCACGCCCTCGCGCATGCCGTCCTCGTACGACGCCAGGGGGCTGAGCCCGATGCGGTTGCCGTCGTCGGCCGTCACCCAGAAGCCGATGCCCGCTGCGGAGTCCGCACCCGTGGCGATGGCCAGCGTGCCGTCGATGGGCGCCACCACGGCGGCTCCTGCGGCGGAGGCGAGGGACACGGCCTCGCCGCCGGCTGGCGCATAGCGGATGGGCGATGACCGCGGCGCGGCGATGGGGAAGGCGAAGCCGGGCAGGGGCCGCACGCCGCCCGCTGGGGGCGCGCCGCCCCACAGCACCACGACCCCCGGGCCATCGGTGGGCGTGACTGCGGGGATCACCTGGGGCTGGGCGGTCGCGTAGGCGCCGGCAGGCGCGGCGGTGGCCGCGGCGGGGGCGCACGTGGGGGCGGGGTCCTGTACCGATGCCAGCACGGGCCTGTTGGGGTCGCCGCCCAGCGTGGCGAAGAAGGTGCCCACTCCCGCGGGCCAGCCGCCGTTGAGGCCGTTCGGGTCGTTGGACGCGCCCACGGGCGCCCACCGCGCGCCGATCTGCGGAAGGGTGACCAGGCCATCCTTCGCGTAGTTGCCCAGGGTGCGGGCGGCCATCGCGATGGCCTCCGACTCGTCGGAGAACGCGATGCCCGGACCCAGGCCGAACGCGTTCCTGATCTGCTGCGCCGGCCCGTAGGTCTCGAGCATGGTCTCCTGCGCGGCGATGGCCACCAGCACCCGGGGGTCGATGTCGTTGGCCAGCCCTTCGCGCACGAACGTGGCGCCGTCGCCCGCCATGGGGCTGCCCGCGGCGGCCAGCTGCGCGTCGAGCGACTGGGCATCGGCTTGGGCGGTGCACCGCAGGGTGTTGACCCACCCCTCCGCCGATCCGCCGGATGTCACGACGAGGGCGATTCCGCCGGCGACGAGCGCGCCGCAGGCGATCCGTGCGAGTCGGGGCGAGTCCACGGGGGGCACGTTAGCCGCGCGCCCCGACGGCGTGCGGGCTACCGTTGAGGTGTGTCAGAGACCTCTCAGCCATCCCGCTCGACGGCGATCGTCATGCTCGTGGTGGTGGCCCTCGCATTCATCGCGATCCTCGTGGGCCTCGCCATCGGCCAGGTGGTGATCGCCGGCGTGGCGGGGGTCATCCTGGTCGTCGTCTGGTTCGTCTTCCGGTCGATCCAGAAGCGGGGCAGCGCCTAGGAGCGCAGGTCACCGGCCTTGGCGATGCGCCAGATGGCGACCACCAGGGCGAGGATCATGATGACCAGGCTGGCCATGCACCACGGGCAGATGGCCTCGATGAGGAACAGCTCTGCGTAGAGCAGCCACAGCGAGAACAGCACGCCGCCGACCGACGTGATGATGCCCAGCAGCCGGCCCCAGAATCCGGGCACGATGGCCGAGGCAAGCATGACGGCGTATGTGATGAACCCGAGATAGGACAGCGACACGCCGAAGATCTGCGCGTACTCGGAGTTCTGGACGGTGGCGCAGCCCCCGCCGATGACGCAGGCGGGGGCGCCCCCCGAAAGCTTCTCCCACGAGAGGTAGCCCGTGACCGCCAGGCCGAGCAGGGCGAGGACGCCCTGCGCGACGCGCAGTCGGCCCAGGGTCAGCTGGCGACCTTGTTGATGGCGTCGATGACGACCTGGGGCTCGACGGCGCCGGTGATCACCTCGGAGCCACCCGGGCCCTTGATGACGAACGTGGGCGTCGAGTTGGCGCCCGCGGCCTGCGCGCGGTCGGCGACGGCGAACAGCACGTCACCGGTGGCGGCGTCCTTGCGCGCCGTGTCCCAGGCGGCCACGTCGAGGCCGGGGGTCTTGTTGGCGAACGCCGTGAGGAGCTCGTCGGTGACCCAGCCGGTGTTCTCCTCGCCCTGGTTCGCGTAGAGGATCTCGGTGAAGGTGAACGCCCTGTCCTGCTTCGCGGCGGCGGCGATGGCCAGCGAGGCGTCGGACGAGTCGGGTCCGATGAAGGTGAGGGGCTCGATGATGAGCGTGGCGGTGCCGTCCTTCACCGGTCCCTTCACGATGGCGGGGATGGTCTTGGTGCTGGCCGTCTTGCACACGGGGCACTGCGGGTCGATGTACTCGCGGACGGTGACGGGCGCGCCGGGCTTGCCGATGGCGAAGCCGGCCTGCGGGATGCCCTTGGTCATGGCGACGACCTTCTCGACGCCCTGCACGTTCGAGGCGTCGGCCTCGGTGCCCGAGGAGTCGCCTCCCGAGACGCTGACCACGATGAGCGCGACGACAATCGCGACGACAACGACGACTGCGCCGCCGATCAACCATCCCTTGCGTGACACCCGGATACTCCCTGCGGTTCGTTCGTTTCAGTGCCCCGTGGGGCCGGTGGGCTGCATCATCGCATGCCTCAGGAGATGTCGAAGCCCATCTGTTCGGTCCAGCCCGATCCGTCCATCGGGGGCGTGGTGGCCTCGGCGGTCGCGGCGGCATCCTGGGCCAGGCGGTCGGCTCGCTCGTTCAGTTCGTGGCCCGCGTGGCCGCGCACCAGCCTGGGGTGAACGGCCGCGTGGCGCGCGAGCTGCACGAGCATGCGCTCCCACAGGTCGCGGTTGGCCACCGGCTTCTTGCCCGCGGTGCGCCAGCCCCGTCGCTGCCACGAGCCCAGCCAGTCGTCGGTGATGGCCTTCGCGAGGTACGAGGAGTCGGTGACCAGGTCGACGGTGGATCCCTCGGGGGCCGCCGCCAGGCCCTCGATTGCCGCCATGAGCTCCATGCGGTTGTTGGTGCTGGGGGCCTCCGCACCGGTGAGCACGTTCTCGCTGCCATCGGCCGCGATGACGATTGCCGCCCACCCACCGCGGGCGTCATCGGTGCCGTTGCCCGAGCAGGCGCCGTCGGTGACCACGGTGATGGCGTTGTGGCGGTGTGTCATCGCCGCGCAGCATAGAGGCGACATCCGCGGCATCCCGCGCGCCCTGCGCGCGCGGCCGGGCCATAGGGTCGACGCATGTCCGCGGTCGTCCTGTTGCTGGCCCTCGTGCCCATCGTGGTCGCCGACCTGCGGCGACGGATCATCCCCGATGTCATCGTGCTGCCCGCGATCGGTGCGGCGTGGGCAGTCGCGTTGATCGGGGGCGACCGGCCATGGTGGGCGCCGCCCGCAACGGGGGCGCTGGTCGCCACGGTGCTCCTGGTTCCCGCCATCGCGCGACCCGATGGCATGGGCATGGGCGATGTGAAGCTGGCGGGGCTCATCGGGGCGGCGCTGGGTCTTGTGGCCGGGATGGTGGCGTTGCTGGTGGGGCTGGTTCTGGCGGCCACGTGGGGCATGGCGGCTGCCGCACGGCGACGGGTGCGGCCTTCCGCCGTGGCCCTGCCGCTGGCCCCGTTCCTCGCGGTGGGCGTGGTGGTGGTGATCGGTCCGGTGGCGTTCGTACACTCGGCGCATGCAGCGGGCGACCCTCACGCGAATCGCGCCGGCGAAGCCGTACGACCTGCGGCTCTCGGCGGGCGGGACCGCAGGCGGCACGCGCCGCTGGCAGGGGTCCGTGCTGCTGATGGCGCTGGCCACGCCGGCCGGCCCCGGCAGGGCGGCCGTGAGGCAGGCGCCCGACGGTGACCTGGAGGCCGCGATCGATGCCCCGGATGTCGCGGCGGGGCTCGATGCCCTCCGCTTCATGCTGGCCACCGACGACGACCACGCCCCCTTTCTGCGCATGGCCCGGCGCGATCCCCGCATGGCGGTGGTGAGCGTGCGCAGGGCGGGATACCGCCCGGCCCGCCGCGGATCGGTGGCGCAGGCGGTGATCACCGCCGCGTGCGGGCAACTGGTGACCGGTCGCGAAGCCGCCCGGATGGAGCGGGCGATCGTGCGGATGCTCGGCGACCCGGGTATCGATGGGCTGTGCGAGCCGCCCTCGTCGGCTGCTCTGGGCGGCCTGGCGCCGGCCCGCGCGGTGTCGTCGGGCCTCGCGGCCCGCCGGGCTGCCGCGATGACACGCCTCGCGCGCGGGATCGATCTCGAGAGGCTGCGTGCGGTCGACACGGGCCGCATGACCGCACGGGTGGTGCGGGAGCCCTGGCTGGGCCCGTGGAGCGCCGGAATCATCGGCACCTATGGGCTGGGCCGGTACGACGCCCCTGTTGTGGGCGACCTGGGCCTCATGCGCATCGTGGCCGCCGAGACGGGCCGGTGGCCCGAGCCCGGGGACACCCTCGGCCTGGTGGAGCACTACGGCGAATGGAGCGGCCTGGCCAGTGCCTACCTGCTCATGCACCCGCTCGCGCGTGTCAAGCAGGGGGCCCGGGGAGATCGCGCCGCCTGAGGCAGGTGGGGTGCGCGCCCGCCCGGGCGGTATGCTGCCCGCCCGATGGCGCTCACCTACCGCACAGCGGGGGAGTCGCACGGCCCGGCCCTGACCACGATCATCGAAGGGCTCCCGGCCGGCCTGCCCCTTACGCCCGATGACATCGACGCCGATCTCGCGCGCCGCCAACTGGGCTACGGCCGCGGCGGGCGCCAGAAGATCGAGACGGATCGGGTGCAGGTGACGGCGGGCATCCGGCACGGCCGCACGCTGGGCAGCCCAGTCGCGCTGATGGTGATGAACCGCGACTTCGCCAACTGGTCCGAGGACCGCATGGCCATCTGGGAGCCCGCATCCGAGGTGGAGCCGATAACGCTGCCGCGTCCGGGCCACGCCGACCTGGCGGGCATGCAGAAGTACGAGACCGACGACCTGCGCAACATCCTCGAGCGCGCCAGCGCCCGCGAGACCGCCGCACGCGTGGCGGCCGGCGGCGTGGCCAAGGCCCTGCTGCGCCGGTACGGCATGGAGGTGCGCAGCCACGTGGTGCAGGTGGGGTCCGAGGAGGCCCCCCGCCGCGACGACCTCTCGCTGTCCGACTTCGACGGGGTTGATGAGAGCCCGGTGCGCGCCCTCGACGCCGAGGCGTCCGATCGCATGCGGGCGGCCATCAAGGCCGCCGGTCAGGCCAGTGACACCCTGGGCGGCATCTTCGAGGTGTGGGTGTTCGATCCCATCCCCGGCCTCGGGTCGCACGTCAGCGGCGACGCCCGCCTTGACGGCCGCATCGGCCAGGCCCTGCTCGGCATCCAGGCCATCAAGGGCGTGGAGCTCGGCGCGGGCTTCGAACTCGGGCGCATCAGGGGCAGCGAGGCCCACGACGAGATCTTCTGGTCGGAGGACCGTGGCTACCACCGGCGCACGAACCGCTCGGGCGGCCTCGAGGGGGGCATGACCCACGGGGCGCCGCTGGTGGTGCGCGCCGCGATGAAGCCCATCGCCACGCTCAGCCGACCGCTGGCCTCCGTGGATGTGCACAGCAAGGAGGCCACGGCGGCCTTCAAGGAGCGCTCCGACATCTGCGCAGTACCCGCCGCCGCCGTCATCGGGGAGGCCGTGGTGGCCTTCGTGCTCGCGCAGGCCCTCGTGGACAAGTTCGGCGGCGATTCCGTCGCATCCCTCGACGCCGCGGTGGACCGCTACCGCGCGGTCCTGGCGCGCTAGCCATGGCCACGGAGCGCTGGATCGCGCTCGCGGGCTACATGGGCGCGGGCAAGAGCACCGTCGGTCGCCTGGCCGCCAAGGAGCTGGGAGTCCAGTTCCTCGACGCCGACGACCTCGTCGAGGCCCACGCCGGCCAGTCGATTCCCGAGATCTTCGCCCAGCGCGGCGAGCTGTGGTTCAGGCGCACTGAGGAGGACCTGATCAGGGAGAACCTGCAGGCCGATCCCGGCGTGCTGGCGCTGGGCGGCGGTGCGCTCGGCAGCAAGCGCACCCGTGACCTGCTGGGGCGCACCGCCTGGGTGGCGTGGCTGCGCATCGACCCGGAGTTGGCGTGGGATCGCGTTGGCGGCCAGCCGGGGCGCCCGCTGGCCCTCGACCGTGACCGCTTCATCCGACGCGCCGGCGAGCGGGAGCACGTGTACCGCGAGGCCGCCGACGTGATCCTCGACGCCTCGAAGCCCGCCGCCGAGGTGGCGAGGGTGCTGGCCGAGTGGGCAAATGGGGGCGGCCCCGACGAGGAGCGCGCCGGGTGAATACCGTGGCTCCCGAGCCGGTGATCACCGCGGGCATCGGAGCACGCAGCGTGCCGGTGCACCTGGGAGCAGACGCCCTGGGCCTGGTGGGACCCCTTCTTGCCGGGGCGGGTGCCGGCGACGGCGCGCTCGTCGTGGTTGACGACGGTGTGGCCTACGCCGGCGAGCAGGTGGCGCAGTCGTGCCGCGAGGCGGGCCTGCGCGTGACGGTCACCTCCGTGCCCGCGGGCGAGGCGTCGAAGAACCTCGGAGAGCTCGAGCGCCTGTCCCGCGAGGCCGCGCGCGCGGGCATCCGCCGCCGCGACGCCGTGGTGGCGGTGGGCGGGGGAGTGGTGGGCGACCTCGCGGGGTTCCTCGCGGCGTCCTACCAGCGCGGCGTGCGCCTGGTGCAGGCACCGACCACCCTCCTCGCCATGGTCGATTCGTCGCTCGGCGGCAAGACCGGGGTCGACCTGCCCGAGGGCAAGAACTACGTGGGCGCCGTGTACCAGCCCGAGGCCGTTGTCATGGACACCTCGGTGCTGGCCACCCTCCCGGCCCGTGAGCTGTCGTGCGGGTTCGCGGAGGTCGTGAAGTACGGGCTGCTGGTGGGTGGCGAGCTCATGGACATGGTTGCGGCCTGGCCCGATCTCCCCGGTCCGGACGCCGAGCTGGCCGACCTCATCCGCCGCTGCGCCGAGTGCAAGCTCGAGGTCGTGGCCGAGGACGAGTTCGACCTCGGGCGGCGGGCCATCCTGAATCTGGGCCACACCGTGGGGCACGGCATCGAGGCCGCAGCGGGCTACGACCTCTACCACCACGGAGAGGCGATCTCGCTGGGCCTTCTGGCCGCACTGCGCGTGAGCGAGCACTCGCTTGGCCTGGCCCCCGAGTGGCGCGATCGCACGGCGGCCACCCTCGCCCGCCACGGGCTGCCGGTGCGTCTCGACCCGTCGGTCGACGTGGACCAGGTGGTCGAGATCATGTCGCGCGACAAGAAGTCGGACGGCCGGGCCCTCAACATGGTGCTGCTGCGCGCGCCCGGCGATGTGCTGACCCACCAGGACCCCGACCCGGCCGTGGTGCGCGCGGCCATCGAGGAGCTCGCGTGATTCCCACCATCGCACTGCTGCACGGACCCAACCTCAACATGCTGGGACGCCGCCCCTCGCAGCACTACGGCACCCTCACGCTGCCCGAGCTCGAGGCACAGGTGCGCGCCTGGGGAGACGAGCGCGGCATGCGCGTGGGCACCTTCCAGACGAACCACGAGGGAGCATTCCTCGAGCACGTCCACGGCCTCGCCGGCGCCGTGGATGGGGCCATCGTCAACCCGGGGGCGTGGACCCACTACCAGTACTCGATTCGCGATGCGCTCGAGGTGATGGGCGCGCCGTTCGTGGAGGTCCACCTGTCCGACGTCGACGCCCGCGAGGAGTTCCGCAAGGTGTCGGTGGTGCGCGACATCGCGCTGGCCACCGTGAAGGGCAAGGGTCCTGACGGATACCGTGAGGCCCTGGACATCCTGAAGGCGGAGCTCTCCGCTTGAGCCACGCATCGCGCCAGGCGCGCATGGGCGATGTGCTCGGCGAGGAGGGCCTCGACGCCCTCATCGTCACCGACCTCGTGAACGTGCGGTACCTGTGCGGATTCATCGGGTCGAACGGCGTGCTGGTGGTGACCCCATCCAGCCGAGTGCTGCTGACCGATTCCCGCTACACGGCGGCGGCCCGCACCCAGGTGCACGACACCGAGGTGGTCATCGCGGGGCGTGACCTCATGGACCGCCTCGCCGAGGTCGTGCCGGGCGGGCGCGTGGGCATCGAGGCCGAGAACATGACCGTGGCCCGCCGCGACCGGATGGCCACGCGGCTGTCGGGTGTGGAGCTGGTGGCGACGGCCGGGCTGGTGGAGGGCCTGCGCGTGGTGAAGGAGCCCGGCGAGCTCGACCTCATCCGCCACGCCACCCGTATCGCCGACGCGGCACTGTCGCGCCTGATCGACGAGGGCTTCCGCGGGCGGACCGAGGCCGAGGTGGCGTGGGACCTCGAGGGCTGGATGCGCGCGAGCGGGGCCGAGGGCGCGAGCTTCGACATCATCGTCGCGGGCGGCGCCCACGGCGCGCGTCCCCACGCGGTGCCGCGTGATGAGCGCATCCCGCCGGACACCCTCGTGGTGGTCGACATGGGCGCGCGGCATGCGGGCTATGCGTCGGACTGCACGCGCACCGTCGCCACCGGTACGCTCCCGGCCGCGCTCGAGGAGGCCTATTCGGTATGCCTCGAGGCCCAGCGTGCGGCCCTCGCCGCCTGCCGGGCGGGTGTCCACACCAAGGACCTCGACTCGGTGGCGCGCGGGATCATCGCCGATGCGGGCCTCGGGGAGTACTTCGGCCATGGCCTCGGGCACGGCGTGGGGCTCGACATCCATGAGCGCCCGTGGCTGCGTCAGGAGGGCGGGGAGGTACTGCAAACCGGCATGGTTGTGACCATCGAACCGGGCATCTACCTGGAAGGGGTCGGCGGAGTGCGCATCGAGGACCTGGCCATCGTCACGGACGACGGCTGCGAGGTGCTCACGGGCGTGTCCACCGACCTGATCACGACGACCATCTAGGAGCGGGCCGTGGGGGCCATCAGCAGCAACGACCTGAAGAACGGATGGGTGCTCGACATCGACGGCGAGCTCGTGAGCGTCGTCTCGTTCCAGCACGTGAAGCCCGGCAAGGGTGGCGCCTTCGTGCGCACCAAGCTCAAGGGGCTGGCCAAGGGCAACGTGGTGGACAAGACCTTCCGAGCCGGCGAGAAGCTCGAGCGCGTGACCACCGAGACCAAGAACATGCAGATGCTCTACGAGGACGGTGACGGCCTCGTGTTCATGGACCTCGAGACCTACGACCAGGTGACGGTGCCGAAGTCGGCCATCGAGGCCGTGGACCTCATCGCGCCCAACTCCGAGGCCCAGGTGCTGTTCGTGCGCGACGCCCCGTTCCGGGCCGAGCCGCCCGCGTCGGTGGAGCTGCAGGTCACGCAGACCGACCCCGGCGTGAAGGGCGACACCGTCTCGAACGTCACCAAGCCGGCCACGCTCGAGACGGGCGCGACCGTCAACGTGCCGCTGTTCGTCAACGAGGGCGACCGCATCAAGGTGGACACCCGCACCCGGGAGTACGTGAGCCGAGCATGAGTAGCCATGCCCCCGAGACCGCCATCGGGCTGGTCGACGTCACCCTGCGCGACCTGGGCACCCCGCCCTGGGGATCGCGCATCGCTCCCGACGACCTCGGGGCGGCCGCAGCGGCCCTCGCGCCGGTGGGCGCCCGGGTCATCGAGGCCATGGACCCCTCGGCCGCCCGTGCGTGCATGGACGGCCGTACCGAGAGCCCGCTCGATCGCCTGAGGGTCGTCGCCCGCCACGCGGGTGGCGCGCGCCTGGGAATCGTGGTGACCGGTCGCACCCTGCTGGGTGACGTGCCGGTGGGCGCAGGCGTCGCTGAGCGCCTGGTGGCGTCTGCCGCCGTCAGCGGCGCCGCGCGCGTTCGTGCCTATGACGCCCTGAACGACCCCGAGACCCTGCGCGGCGTGGCCGAGGGCGCACGCCAGGCCGGCGTCGACTTCGTGCCCACGCTCATGCTCGGCCCGGTTCCCGCTGCCGATGATGCCCGCTGGGTGGACGAGGCCCTTGCGCTGGCCGAGCTGCCGGGTGCGACATCGCTGTGCATCTCGGACCTCGGCGGCAACCTCACGCCCGTGGCCATGGGACTGCTGGTGGGCAACATCGTCAGCCGCAGCAGCCTGCCCGTGGAGGTCTCGCTTCGCGCGACCGGCGGGCTGGCGTCGATGTCGGCGCTCAGCGCGGCGCTGGCCGGCGCGCACGCCATCCACGCATCCGTCGGCGCCGCTGCCCTCGTGGCCGGCAGGCCGTCGGCCGAGGCACTGTACGTGGCCCTGCACGGCGGTGATCGCGAGTTCGACGTCGACGTGCCCGCCCTCGAGGAGGCCGGCCGGGTCATCTGGCCCCTCGTGGCGCAGGAGCGCGTGAGGCGCGCTGCCGAGCTGGCGGGTGGTCCGCAGCTGCAGCTTCCGCCCGACCTCGCGGCCGGCCTGCTGTCGCGCCTGGCGCGCCAGGGCCTGGCAGGGCGCTCGCATGAGGCCGCCGAGGAGTGCGCGGCGGTGTGCCGCGACCTCGGTGGCGTCACGTTCGCTCCGCCGCTGGGCGAGGACATCGTGGCCCAGGCCGCGCAGCACCTGGTCGACGGCGTGCGTTGGCGCGAGACCAGCCCCGCCCTGGCTGACGTGGCCCTTGGCACAAGGGGCCGTCCGCGCGGTCCGGTGTCGGACGACGCGCTCGCGGTTGCCCGTGGCGCGGGCGGCACCGGCGAGGCGCCGGACCTCGCTGCCGTGCTCGCGGCCGCCCCGACCGACGTGTCGGAGGAGGACGCCGTGGTGCTGGCGCAGTTCCCCGAGTCGGGGCGTCGCCTGGTGGACCGCCGCCGCTCGCTGGCCGCCGAGGAGGCGGGGGAGGAGGGCATCGCGATCGATCGCGGGCTCATCGAGACCCTCGTCGACGTGGTGGCCCACGCGGGGCAGTCCGAGGTCAGCGTGGAGATCGGCGGCGCCCGGGTGACCGTGCGCCCCGCCGTGGCTGCGGCGTCGCCGGCGGGCGGTGCCATGGTGCCCCAGGCCGACGACGGCGTGAAGGTGGAGAGCCCGATGGTGGGCACCTACTACGCGGCACCGAACCCCGACGCCGAGCCGTTCGTGAAGGTGGGCGACCGCGTCGTGCAGGGTCAGGTGCTCTGCATCATCGAGGCGATGAAGATCTTCAACGAGATCACGGCCGAGCGCGCCGGCACGATCAAGGAGATCAAGGTCGGCAACGCCGAGCCCGTGGAGTTCGGCCAGACCCTCTTCGTGCTGACACCGTGAAGCTGCTCGTCGCCAACCGCGGCGAGATCGCCGTGCGCGTCATCCGGACGGCCCGCGAGATGGGCATCGAGACCGTTGCCGTGTACTCGACCGCCGACGCCCAGACCCCCGCCGTCGAGATGGCCGACGAGGCCGTGTGCATCGGCCCGCCGCCGGCCCGCGAGTCGTACCTCGACATGCGCAACGTCATCGGCGCGGCGGAGGTGACCGGCTGCGACGCCGTGCACCCCGGCTACGGATTCCTGTCGGAGAACCCCGAGTTCGCCACCGAGTGCGCCCGCAACGGCATCCGCTTCGTGGGGCCCTCGCCAGAGGTCATGCAGCGCATGGGCGACAAGATCGAGGCCAAGCGCGCGGCGGTGGAGGCGGGCCTGCCGGTGCTCGGCGGGTCGGACGGCCCCGTGAGCGACCTCGCGATCGCCCGTGCGGCTGCCGACAGCGCCGGCTACCCGGTGCTTCTCAAGGCCTCTGCCGGTGGAGGCGGGCGCGGCATGCGCCGCGTCGAGAGCGCCGCCGAGCTCGACCGGGCGTTCGAGAACGCCGCGCAGGAGGCCCTCGCGGCGTTCGGCGATGGATCGCTGTACGTGGAGAAGCTGCTCGAGGGCGCCCGTCATGTCGAGGTGCAGGTGCTGGCAGACGGCCTGGGCGGCGTGCTCATCGTGGGCGACCGCGAGTGCTCGATCCAGCGCCGTCACCAGAAGGTCGTGGAGGAGGGGCCCGCGCCGAACCTGCTCGACTCCACGCGGGAGGGCCTGCACTCGGCTGCCGAGCGTGCCTGCCGGGCGTGGGACTACAAATCGGCAGGCACCCTGGAGTTCCTGGTGGACGCCAAGGGCGACTTCTACTTCCTCGAGCTGAACGCCCGCCTCCAGGTGGAGCACCCGGTCACCGAGCTGGTGAGCGGCATGGACATCGTGGCCGAGCAGCTGCGCATCGCCGACGGGCAGGTGCTGTCGCGCACGGGGCGCATCGAGCCGAATGGCCACGCCATCGAGTGCCGCGTGAACGCCGAGGACCCGGCCTTCGACTTCCGTCCGGCCGCCGGTCGGCTGGGCACGTTCCACCTCGCCGCCGGCCCGGGCGTGCGCGTGGACACCTTCTGCCGCACCGGCGGATACGTGCCGCCGTTCTACGACTCGCTCATCGCCAAGCTGTGCGTGTGGGCGCCCGACCGCCCCCGGGCGGTGGCCCGCATGCAGCGCGCCCTGGCCGAGAGCGTGGTGGAGGGCGTGCCCACCACCCTGCCGCTGCTCGAGGAGATCTCGCACGACGAGGTCTTCGGCTCGGGCAGCTACACGACGTCGTTCCTCACCGAGCGAGCCGACCACCTGCCCTCGCTGGGCGGCGGTGGCGGCCGCTGATGCCCGCCGAGGTCTCGCGCCGCGAGGCGCGTCGCCAGGCAGTCATCCTGCTCTACCAGCGGGATGTCACCGGGCTTCCCGTGCCTGAGCTCGTCGAGAACGCACTGCGGGCCGGTGAGCACGCCGACGACCCCTTCACCCGGTCGCTGGTCGACGGCGTGGAGGCCGACCGCGCGATGATCGACGATCGCATCACCGCGGCTGCCACCGGCTGGACGGTCGACCGCATGGCCCCGCTCGAGCGCAACATCCTGCGCGTGGCCGTGTGGGAGATATCCACGGGGAATGTGCCGGTGCCCGTGGCCATCGACGAGGCCGTGGAGATGGCGAAGAAGTGGTGCGCGGCGGAGGCCCCGTCGTTCGTGAACGGTGTGCTGGGGCGCGTGGCCCGCGAGCCCACGGGCGAGGCCGCATGAGCGCACGCGGGGAACTGGAGCGCGCCACCCGGCGCCTGGAGGAACTGGCTCAGCGCATCGCCGATGCCGTCGGGCGGCCCGCGAACGAGATCGAGGAGCTCGCACGGCAGGCATCCGACCTGTCGGCGGCCGTGGTGGAGATCATCCCCCGGGCCATCGCCGAGGCCGAGGAAGAGGCGCGGGGCGACGTGCCCCGCATCGGCGACCCGGCCTAGTCCCCGCCCGCGCGGGTCTCCGCGCGTTCGATGTCGGCCCGCATCGCCTCGCTCGCCGCCGATATCTCGACGCCCGGCGGCAGCTCCACGTGCACCTCGTCGGCTGCGTCCAGCCAGGCCGTGCCGTCGGCGATATCTGCCACCAGCACGTGGCCCCCGGTCGATCCATCGCGTGCCATCGCGTGCAGGTGCCAGCCGGGCACCTCGAGCCCCGCCGCCTCGGCCGGAAAGCGAAAGCCCACCACCACGGCGTCGATGGCGCCTGCCTCCCACTCGGCCTGCTGCCTCACCACGTCGCCGAGCGGGGGATAGGGCGCCTGCTGACGGGGGACGCTGCGCAGTCGCAGCCGGCGGAACGAACCCTCGACCCTGACGGCCGACACGGCCGCGGGGGCGACGTCGTCGAGCCGGGCCAGCAGGGCCTCGTGGCCCAGGTCGCGCAGGGCCACCGGCTCGCCGGGCGTGAACGGCGTGACGACCGCGAATGGCGTGGTGGTGCCGGCGTCAACGGGGGACAGCGAGCCATCGATGCGCCCGACATGGGCCCGGCCGTCGACGATGATGAGCTCGCCGTCCAGCCCCGCGAGGGTTCCGAGGCCCAGGTCGCCGTGGCGCAGCACCTCGGCGATGGTGAGCTCGCCGTCGTACCGGGCGTCCATCAGCGCCGTGATCGTTGACGTCTGGAACACGTGATGCGGTGCGGCGAGGTCATCGCGGGCACCCCGGCGGTCCTCGGTGGTGAGGTGCAGCGCCCTCACGAGATCGGCGTCGATCGACATGCCCGCAGTGTGCCCGCTCACGGCGCCGGGTGCAGGTATGCGCCGTACAATCCGGTGCGTGACCGATCTCTCATCTGCTTATCCGCTGCTGGCCGCACTCGACGGCCCGGGCCCGCTGCACGACATGGACGACGCCCAGCTCGAGGCCCTGGCGGCGGAGATGCGCGCGGCCATCATCGACACCGTGTCCCGCACCGGCGGGCACCTCGGATCGAGTCTCGGCACCGTGGAGCTCAGCATCGCCCTGCATGCGGAGTTGGAGAGCCCACGGGACCGCATCCTCTGGGATGTCGGCCATCAGGCCTACGGCCACAAGCTGCTCACCGGCCGTCTCGGCGACTTCGGGACCCTGAGGCAGTACGAGGGGATGTCGGGCTTCCTGCGCCGCGAGGAGAGCGAGCACGACGTGATGGGTGCGGGCCACGCCAGCACCAGCATCTCGTACGCGGTCGGGCTGGCCGAGGCCATGCGCGTGAGCGGACGACGCGACCGCCGGGTGGTGGCGGTTATCGGCGACGGGGCGATGACCGGGGGCATGGCCTACGAGGCCCTGAACCACGCAGGCGACCTGGGTTCGCCCATCACGGTGGTGCTGAACGACAACGGCATGAGCATCTCGCAGAACGTGGGGGCGTTTGCCGGGGCGCTGCAGAAGGCGCGGCTCGACCCCATGCTCACCAGGGTGCGGCACGAGATCGAGCGCGGCCTGGGGCGGATCCCCGGCATCAACGACCTGGGCAACTCGCTGAGCAACGCCACCAAGGCGCTGTTCGTTCCCGGGCAGTTGTTCGAGGCCCTGGGCTTCGCGTACATGGGCCCGATCGACGGCCATGACATCAAGGCCATGCGCCGGGCGATGCAGCGCACCGCCGACAGCGACCGGCCCGTGCTGCTGCACGTGCACACCGACAAGGGGCACGGGTACGGCCCCGCCGAGGAGGACGGCGAGGCCATGCATGGCTCGGGCCCGTTCTCGGTGGAGAGCGGACTGGCCGCCAAGCCGTCGTCACCCGGTCCGCCGGCCTACACGGAGGTGTTCGGGAAGGCGCTCGTGAGGGAGGCCGAGGCCGACCCTCGCGTGGTGGGCATCACCGCGGCGATGCTGAAGGGCACGGGCATCAACCACATGTACTCGCGGTTCCCCGAGCGCACCTACGACGTCGGCATCGCCGAGCAGCACGGCGTGGTGTTCGCGGGAGGCCTCGCCATAGCCGGCTACCGGCCGGTGTGCGCCATCTACTCCACCTTCCTGCAGCGCGCGTTCGACCCGATCGTGCACGACATCGCCCTCCAGGGGCTGCCGGTGGTGTTCGCCATCGATCGCGGCGGGCTCGTTGGAGATGACGGCCCCACGCACCACGGGGTGTTCGACATCGCCTACCTCAGGCCCATTCCCGGCATGGTCGTCATGGCGCCCATGGACGAGGCCGAGCTGGTCCACATGCTGCACACCGCCCTGCGCCTGGACGGGCCCTCGGCGCTCAGGTACCCGCGTGGGGCGGGCACCGGCGTGGCCCTGCCGGAGCGGCCCGAGGTGCTGCCCCTGGGCAGGGCCGAGGTGCTGGAGGATGGCTCACGCGTTGCCCTGGTGGGCTACGGCTACGGCGTGCAGGTCGCGCTGGATGCGGCGGGCATCGTCTCGGAGGCCCTGGGCGTGAGGCCCACCGTGGTGAACGCGCGCTTCGTGAAGCCGCTCGACGTGGATCTGCTGCAGGAGCTCTCGGCCACGCACGACGTGATCGTCACCATCGAGGACCACGCCCTCGAGGGCGGGTTCGGCAGCGCCGTGCTGGAGGCCATTGGTGATGGCCCGGCTCAGGTGGAGCGCATCGGCATACCGGACCGGTTCATCCAGCACGGCCGCAGGGATCTGCTGCTGGCCGAGGCCGGGGTCACGCCCGCGGCGGCCGCGAAGGCCGCCCTGGCGGCGCTGGGGGCTCGCGCGGCGCACTGAGGGCGGCGTCGCGGCACGCATGCGCGCGTGGTGCGCGTGCGCGGCGGGCTAGCATCGGCGACGTGCCCCGGCAGCGACTCGACGCCGCGCTCGTGGAGCGCGGTCTCTTCCCATCCCGCGCGCGCGCCCAGGCGGCCGTGATGGCCGGTCGCGTGCGCGTGGAGGGCCGGTCAGACGTGAAGCCGGGCCAGCAGGTGGGCCCTGACGCCGCGATCGAGGTGGACGAGGGCCCGGAGTTCGCATCGCGCGGTGGCCTCAAGCTGGACCACGCCATCGACGCCCTGGGCGTCGATGTGGCCGGCGCGAAGGCCATCGACGTGGGTGCATCCACCGGGGGCTTCACCGACGTGCTCCTCAGGCGGGGCGCCGAAAGCGTGATCGCGGTCGACGTCGGCTACGGCCAACTGGCGTGGGCGCTTCGCGAGGACGCCCGCGTGGACGTGCTCGATCGCACCAACGCACGGGCGCTCGAGCCCGCCATGCTGCCCCGCGTGCCGGACCTCGCCGTGATGGACGTGTCGTTCATCTCGTCGGCTCTCGTGTGGCCCGCGGTGGCGCGCTGCATGGATCCCGCGTACCGTGCCCTCGTGATGGTCAAGCCGCAGTTCGAGGTGGGCAGGGACAACGTGGGCTCCGGAGGGGTGGTGCGCGACCCGTCCCTGCGCCGTGAGGCCGTGCTGGGCGTTGCCCGCGCCGTGCAGGCATCGGGCGGCAGCGTCGCCGGTGCCGCCGACAGCGGTACCCCGGGTCCCAAGGGCAACCGCGAGGTCTTCCTGCTCGTGCACGGACCCGGGCTGCCCGATCCGGGCGCCGACGTGGACGCCCTCGTGGGCGCCGCGGTGGCCGAGGGCGTCGCGTGACACCTCCCCACACGCCCATCAAGGAGGAGGCCGGCGGCCGCGCGGAGCGCGTGCTCATCCTCACCCATGGTGCGGCCGAGGTCACGGCCGGGGTCATGCCCACGCTCCTGTCCATCCTCGACGCCCGCGGCGTGGAGGTGGCGGCCACAGGGGAGGAGGCCGCCAAGCACCCCTCCCTCGCCGAGCGGTCGATCATCGAGCCCACGGATCTCCGGCCCGGCGGCATCGACCTGGTGCTGGTGCTGGGTGGTGACGGAAGCATCCTGCGCGCGCTCTCGCGTGAGGCCACCACCGGTGCGCCCGTGCTGGGGGTCAACTACGGGCGCGTGGGGTTCCTGGCCAGCATCGAGCAGAGCGATCTCGAGCGGGGCCTGGGGCGCGCGCTGGACGGCGAGTACATCACCCTCGGGCTTCCGTCGCTCAAGGCCGAGTGGAGCGAGGGCACGCTGCAGGCCGTGAACGACCTGGCATTCCTGCGGGGCGGCGAGTCCCGCCTGGCCGACCTGTCGTACTCGGTGTCCGGCGAGCCGGTGGCCACGGTGCGCTGCGACGGGCTCATCTGCTCCACCCCGGTGGGATCCACCGCCTACAACCTGGCGGCCGGCGGCCCCACGGTGTCGTGGCGCGTCAAGTGCTTCGTCCTCTCGTTCATCGCCGCGCATCACCTCGATACGCGTCCGCTGGTGCTTGCCGCAGACGAGAAGCTGACGGTCACCAACTCGGCGATCGTGGGTGACTGCGACGTGCTGGCAGACGGCGTGCGCATCGCCGCACTGCCGCCCGGCAGGTCGATCACCGTGGGCCTCGGCGGCGAGGAGGTCCACCTGGCGATCTTCCCGGAGTCGTCCTTCTTCCGTCGCTACCGGGAGAAGTTCGGGCGCCCGTGACGGCCCGGACGGAGTCGGCGTGATCCGGGAGATCGAGATCCGCGACCTCGTCGTGATCGAGCGGGCGCACATCGAGCCGGTCGCGGGGCTCACGGCCATCACCGGGGAGACCGGTGCCGGCAAGACGGTGGTGGCCCAGGCGCTCGGCCTTCTCGCGGGTGGTCAGGCCGACCCGAAGGCCGTGCGCCCGGGGGCGAAGCACGCCCTGGTGCAGGCCACGGTGCTGGTGCCGGACGGCTTCTGGGATTCGCTCGATCCCGATGACCCCGCCCTGCAGGTGCGCGAGCTGGCCGACGACGACTGCGAGGTGGTCGTGGCGCGCAGGGTGCCGGCCGAGGGGCGCGCCCGTGCGCTGGTGGACGGCCAGGTGGCCTCGCGTGACGGCGTGGCCGCGTTCGTGGGCGCCCTGGTGAGGTTCTCCGGCCAGCACGAGCAGCGCCGCCTGGTGGGCCCCGCGGCGCAGATGGCCATACTCGACGCCTTCGCCGGCCCGGACGCCCTGGCCGGGGCTGCGCGGGTGGCCGCAATGCGCAGGCAGCTCGTGGCACTCGACCGCCGCATCTCCGAGGCGGCCGACCGCCGTGAGCGGGCGGCCCTCGAGCGCGAGGCGCTGGAGTCGCTGGTTGCCGCGGTGGATGAGGTCGGCCCCGATGCGGCCGAGGAGGCCGCCCTTCGCACCGAGCGCGGGCGGCTGGCCCACGCCGAGCGGCTGGCCGACGCCACGGCCACTGCCCTGTCGCTTCTGGATGGCGATGGTGATGGCGGGGCGCTCACGGCGGCGGGGAAGGCCATGAGGGTCATCGAGCAGGCGGCCGAGCTCGACCCGGGGCTGAAGCCGGTGCTCGACGACCTGGCCGCCGGGGAGGCGGCCCTGCAGGAGGGGCTCATCGGGGTGCGCCGGTATGCCGATGACCTTGGCGCCGAACCCGGTCGCCTCGACTGGGTGGAGGGCCGCCTGGCGCGCTACGACGACCTGTCGCGCCGCTACGGCCCGGGCACCGATGCCGTGCTGGCGCGGGCAGACGATGCCCGGGCGGCCCTCGAGTCCCTCTCAGGCGGGGCCGCGCAGGACGACGCACTGCTTGCCGAGCGTGCTGCCCTGCTGGCCGATGCACGCGCGGCAGCCGACGACCTGCACGACCTGCGCGCGCGCTCTGCCCCGGACCTCGCGCAACGGGTTCAGGCGGAACTGCAGGACCTTGCGATGTCGGGCGCCGAGTTGCGGGTGGAGGTCACGCGCGACGACGCCGAGGTGCCGATGGACCGGGTGTCGTTGGTGATGCGCGCCAACCCCGGGCTGCCGGAGGCCCCCCTTGCCGAGGCCGCATCGGGTGGCGAGCTGTCGCGCGTGCTGCTGGCGCTGCACTCGGTGGCGGCCGCGGCGGAGCCGGGTGTGGCGTGGGTGTTCGACGAGGTCGATGCCGGAATCGGCGGGGTCACGGCGGGAGCGGTTGGCGCCCGTCTGGCCGACATGGCCCTGGGGCGGCAGGTGGTGGTCATCACCCACCTGCCGCAGGTGGCGGCCGCAGCCGACCGCCACTACCGCCTTGTGAAGGGCACTGCGGACGACGGCCGCGCCATCACCACCATCGAGGCGGTGGAGGGCGAGGCACTGGTGGACGAGATGTGCCGCATGCTGGGCGCGGCGCCGACGGATGCCGCCGCGAGGGGCCACGCGCAGGAACTGCTCGCACGCCGCGGCGGGGGGTATGCTGACGGCCCGTACGGCGGTACGGGTCGGGGAGGCCGGTGAGGTGAGCAAGAACGGTGAGCGCTACGTCTTCGTGACCGGAGGCGTGGTATCGGGCCTCGGCAAGGGGATCACGGCTGCCTCTCTCGGCACGCTGCTGAAGGCCCGCGGCTACAAGGTGTCGCTGCAGAAGTGCGACCCGTACCTCAACGTGGACCCGGGCACCATGAGCCCGTTCCAGCA
>CAZIQQ010000011.1:0-2049 GCA_964541555.1 uncultured Bifidobacterium sp.
CCCTCCGATCATGATGCTGATCGGGCTGCGCCACGCGTTGTCGCTGCCCGCAGCACCCATGATCAGGCCCCATGCGACCCCGGCGGCGGCGATGCCGATGATCCCGCTGGCGATGAGTGCCGCGCCCCGTGGCCGGGTGCTCATGGCCCGAAGCCGTGGCGACATGAATCTGCCGAGCAGAGCGAGCACGACCGCGATGAGTACGCCGCCGATCGCCGCATAGGCGAGCCCGAGTACAAGGCTGCCGTTGTAGGCGGTGAGCATCGACACGTTCATGACCATGAGCAGCACGGCTCCCCAGGCCGGGCGGAACGGCTGGCCCAGTGATGCCGCGTGCCACACGTCGGCCCATCGGATGCGCCCGCCGCCGGTCTCTCCGCCTGCGCGTGGCCCGGAGGGGGCCAAGGCCACCATTTCGTGGCTCATCGGGCGGATGACTTCATCGGCGTCGGCCCGCAGCTCCGCGGCCAGGCCGTCTGCCCGATCGCCTTGCAGCGCGGCCAGGCGGCCGAGCAGCAGGGTCCGCACCTGCGCGGTCGCCCGCTCTTGGATTTCCGTCGCCTTGGCAATCGCGTCGTCCTCCGCCCGGCGGAGCCCGTCTGCCTCGGCGCGCAGCGCGCGCCGTCGCGCCTGGCCGGTGCGCACGAGGTCCACGATCGTGGCGCTGATGGCCATCGCAAGGGTGAAGGTGATGATCGAGGCGATTACCCGGAACAGCAGGCGCGGCTCGCCCGTGCCCATGAGGCCCAGCAGTACGCCCAGCACCAGCCCCCGGGTCGCTGCGCCGACCACGAACATCACGAGCGCCCGGCCCGGGCGGGGCGTCACGGCGACGTCGCGCAGCAGCAGCGGTCGCAGGGCGAGCATCACCGCGAACATTGCCGCGACGGCCGCCACGTTGGCGGCCAGGTTGAGCACGACGTCGAATCCCGACTGAACCGTGAAGCGGTCGGTCAGGTTCCCGGCGACAGACGTGACCAGGCACACCCAGAACGCCGTCCAGCTGAGGGCGCTGGGTCCGCCCATGCGGCGGGTGATCAAGAGGTGCGCTCGGGCAGCCCGGATACCTGCGCGAACTGCCGCACGGCCTCCACGCGCGGGTTGAGCTCGCCGCGAGGGTCGATGCCGAGGCGCTTGTAGATCTCTGCGATCAGATTCGCCACCGACGACACGCTGCATCCACGCCTCGTGGCGATGGCGTCGTTGTCGAAGCCCTGCGACATCAGGGTGAGCACCTCGAGCTGCGCGCGCGTGAGCATCCCGAAGGCGGGTGATCCGTCGCGGTCGTGGCGCACGACGTCGGCGCGCTCGGCGACCACGGCGTCGATGGCCGCCACGATCTGGTCGGGGTCCTCAACCAGGTCCTTGCGGATGAAGCCGGCACCGGGCGGCAGGGTGGCGTCGGGGAATCCGGCGGTTGCCAGGTCGGGGTAGCGGGTGAGGATGATGATGACCACGCCGGGGTGCTGCTTGTGGATGAGATGCGCCATGTCCACGCCGGAGGGGCCGCCTCCAAGCTCCAGATCGATGAGCGCGATGTCGGGGTCGAAGGCCACCAGGGCGTCGCGCGCATCTGCCGCCGAACCGGCCGCATTCACCTCGAACCCCTTCTGCTCGAGCACACCGCACAGCAGGCGCGTCATCAGGGGGTCGTCGTCCACGAGGAGCACGCGTCGCAGCCAGTGGGGGTCCATGGCGAAAACCCTACGTCCGGGAGGTGTGCCCGGCCACCCCGATGATGGCGTTTTCACCATTGGCTCCCGAGTGGGGCGTGGTGGCGTGTGGCACCTTCTACGCAACCCCCGGCGCGGCGTGGTGCCCGCCGAGACCTTCGGGAGGAGATCTCGTGAAGAAGCGCATGGTCGTCGCGGCGACCGCCACTGCCCTTGCCGGCCTCAGCGTCGGCACCGCCAGCGCGGCTGACTACCTCTACTACTCCGTCTTGGCGGGGGGAGCAGGCAAGATCGGCCGGGTCCAGCTTGACGGCACGACAGGGCGGGACGACAACTTCGCAAGCTTCGGGTCGGACACCATTCGCAACATCGCGGC
>CAZIQQ010000011.1:2149-3309 GCA_964541555.1 uncultured Bifidobacterium sp.
CCGTGTCCGGCTCGCCCTTCAGCCAGGCGCTTGCGAAGGGGACCATCCAGGGTTCGTCATCGCCGAACATGTCGTTTCTCACCGTGTCCGGATCAACGGCCTTCGTTGGGCATGTCGCAGTCGACCCCACGGGCCCCGGCGGGGGCGTGACCCCCACCCCGACTCCCAGTCCGACCCCGACTCCCACGACCCCGGCGGCCACCACCCTGGCCACCCCGACGGTGAACACAAGCGCCCCTGGCGCGAACGCCGTGGTCACGGTGCGGGCGCAGCTCGGGGCGAGGGGCAAGTACACGTTCATCTTCGAGAAGCCGACATCCAACGAGATGTCGCGCGAGCAGGCCACCAGCAACCGCGTGCCCATGCAGAAGGGCAGCAAGCTGGGCAAGCGCGTGCTGAAGAAGGCCTACACCGCTGCGGTCATCACCACCACGGCCGACAACGCCAAGGTGGTCACCCGCGCCCTGCTGCGCAAGGCGCAGGCGAAGAAGCTGAACCTGCGCGTGATCTACGCGCCGACCGGCACCGCCCAGAGCGAGTCGGTCATCAAGATCAAGTAGCGCCCACCCGGCATTGCTTGGTGAGCAAGGGGGGCAGTCCCGTGATGGGGCTGTCCCCCTTCTTTCTGCTCTGGCACAGTGGCGCGCGTGATCCGCGCCTTTGTCGCCATGTCGCGGGACGGCTTCATCGCCGGGCCCGATGACGACCTCTCGTGGCTGCCCGACGGCCACGCCGGCGAGGACTACGGCTACGAGCAGTTCATGGCCGGGGTGGGGGCGATCCTGATGGGGCGGCGCACCTACGACGTGGTGGAGGGCTTCGGCACCGGCTGGCCCTATGGCGACACCCCGGTGCTGGTGGCCACCACGCGGCCGCTCGCTCCCATCGAGCCCACCGTGCGGGCGGTGTCCGGGACGGCGGGGGAAATGCTGGCCGAGGCGCGGGCCGCGGCGGGCGAGGGCGACGTCTACGTGGACGGCGGCAGGCTCATCCAGCAGCTGGTCGACGTCCGGCTGGTGGACGAGCTGATCGTCACGGTCATCCCCGTGGACCTGGGGGAGGGCATCCCGCTGCTGGCGGGGGAGGATCAGTGGGCTCTGCTGCAACTCGAGGAGTTGCGGGAGTTCCCCTCAGGTGTTGAGCAGCGGCGGTACCGCCGG
>CAZIQQ010000011.1:3409-31612 GCA_964541555.1 uncultured Bifidobacterium sp.
CGAACGTATGGACGTGGACCGCGCGCGGGCCATACCGATCGTGCCGAAATGCGCACCAGAGGGTGCCAGTCTTCTTGTCATGACACAGCCCCGCCTCATCCCGCTCGGCGAGTTCTTCGACAACCCCGAGCGCGCCCTGGCCAAGCCGTCACCCGACGGCACCATGATCTCGTGGCTCGCGCCGCTGGATGGATTGCTGAACGTGTGGGTGCGGCCCATCGGGGGTGGCGAGGCCGTGCCCGTGACCCGAGACACCGACCGCGGGGTGATGGGCTACTCGTGGACCCGCGACTCGAAGCACATCCTCTACAGCAAGGACCAGGGCGGCGACGAGAACCACCACGTGATGATGGTGGACGTGCCCGGCGATGGCACGGCCCGCGACCTCACGCCGTTCGATGGCGTGCGGGCCAGCATCGTGTCCGTGCCGCGTGCGACCCCCGACCAGATCATCGTCAGCACCAACCGGCGCGACCGCTCGGTGTTCGATGTGGAGCGGCTCGACCTGGGCACCGGCGACCTCACTCCCGTGGCAGAGAACCCCGGCAACATCATCGGGTGGGTGGCTGACCGCCACGGCAAGGTGCTGGGTGCCTACGCCCAGACCCCTGGCGGCGACTACCAGCTGCTGGTGAGGGACACCGAGCAGGATGACTTCCGCGTGCTGGCCGAGTTCGACAACGAGGACGGCGGTCAGCCCTACGGCTTCGACGCCGACGGCGGCGTGATGTGGGTGGGCAGCGCGAAGGACTCCGACCGCTCGCGGCTGGTGGCCATCGACGTTGCCACCGGCGAGCAGACCGTGCTCGACGAGGACGAGGTGGCCGACCTCGGCATGCCCATCGTCAGCGACAGGGACCGCACGCTGCTGGGTGCCGCCTACCTGCGCGACCGCCTTGTGGTGCACACGTTCGACGAGCGCTTCGCCCGCGACTTCGAGAGGGTGAGGCAGATCGCGGATGGCGATCCGCGCATCACCGGCAGCGACGCCGACGAGCGCATGTGGGTCGTCGCCTTCGACAGCGACGTCGACCCCGGCGCCACGTACCTGTTCAACCGCGAGACCGGCGAGAGCGAGTTCCTGTTCCGCCCGCGCCCGTGGCTGTCGCCGGATGAGCTCTCGCCCATGCAGCCGGTGCAGATCACCAGCCGCGACGGGCTCACGATGTACTGCTACCTCACCACCCCGCGGGGCATGGAGGCCAAGGGCCTGCCCATGGTTCTCTACGTGCACGGCGGGCCGTGGAGCCGCGACGCCTGGGGCTACGACGGCGTGGCGCAGTTCCTGGCCAACCGGGGATACGCCGTGCTGCAGGTGAACTACCGGGGGTCCACGGGGTTCGGCAAGCACTTCATGCATGCGGCCGAGCGCGAGTTCGCGGGGAAGATGCACGACGACCTCATCGACGCCGTCGACTGGGCCGTGGAGCAGGGCATCGCCGACCCCGACCGCCTGGCGATCTACGGAGGGTCGTACGGCGGCTACGCCACGCTGGTGGGCGTCACCTTCACCCCCGACCGCTTCCGTGCCGCCGTGAGCTTCGTGGGGCCGTCCAACCTGGTCACGCTCATCCGGTCGTTCCCCGACTACTGGCGTCCGTTCCTGGCCAGCACCTGGTACCGCTTCGTGGGCGACCCCGAGGTGGAGGACGAGCGCGAGGACATGTGGCGCCGATCGCCGCTGTCGCGGGTGGACGACATCGTCACGCCGCTCATGGTGATCCAGGGTGCCAACGACCCACGGGTGACCAAGCACGAGAGCGACCAGATCGTGGACGCCCTCAAGGGCCGCGGCATCGACGTGGAGTACATCGTGGCCGACGACGAGGGCCACGGGTTTGCCAAGCCCGAGAACCGCATGCGTGCCTACCGGGCCATGGAGACCTTCTTCGCCCAGCACCTGGGCGGGCGGGCCGAGTAGAGCCCCGGCGGGCACGTCGGCCTAGACGGCCACCACGCGAAGCCCCTCGGCCTTCGCCGCCCGGCCCTGCTCGCGGTCGGCGGTCACGAACACCACGGGCCAGTCCGCGGCCAGACGCTTCGCCTCGACCAGCGCCACGGCGATGTGCATGGCATCGAGTGCCCGCACGCGTCGGCGAGACGCCACGCCCATCGCCACGTCGACCAGGGCCGGGTCGGTTCCGGGCAGCAGCATGAGGGCTCCGGGGCCGGCGAACATCGCGCCCAGGTCGGCATCGAGGGCCGTGTGGGCCCCGATGCGCTTCGCCCGCCGGGCTGCGCTCACCGCGCACGCGGTCTCCACCTGGGTGATCGTCCATGTCGCCGCGCGCCCGGCGGCAGCCGCCAATGCGCCTGTCGCCTGTGCATGTGCGTGCTCGTCGAACATGAGCGTGCGCACGATGAGGCTGGCATCGATGTACGCAAGCGCGCGCGCCGGTATCACGGCCATGGCTCACCACGGCGATCCGCCATCAGCGCGTCGAACACCGCATCTGCTGCGCCGGCGGGCTGACGCGACATCCAGTCGCGCCGTCGCTGCTCGCGCTGCTCGGGCGTGAGGTCATCCACCGGCCATTCCCCGGGGGCGGCCAGCAGGCCAAGTGCTGCGGCGCGTGACCGGAACGGGGGGTGGTCTGCATCGCCGAGGGCGGCGACGATTGCATCGGTGACGAAGTCGTTCAGCGACTGCCCCCGCCGGGCTGCTTCATCCCGGGCCAGGGCGTGCAGCGATTCGCTCACCCGCGTGATCATCTGCTTCATCGCCTGAAGATAGCAATCGTTGCTATCACCCACGGCCACCGGTGCGCGTGTCATGCGCCCACGGTAACGCCGGTCATGCAACGCCACCCGCACGGAGTGAGTCAATCGTCGTCCGCGTCGGTCTCCCTGTCGAAGGGTGCCTTGCGGTCACGCGGGCCAAGCACGCCGGGCGACCTGTTGACGGCCTTCCACAGCAGCACGGCCAGCACCCCGGCGATCAGCAGGGCGGTGATTCCCGCCGCCACCAGGCCTCCGCGGTACCAGGGCTCGCCCGCGATGGCCAGGCGCGCGCTCTTCAGGTCATCGAGGCGCTCTATCTCGTAGGCGGCCAGGCCGTGGGCAGGGTAGCTGGCCAGGGTGCGGCGCAGGTCGGTCTTGGCACCTTCCAGGTCGAAGCGCGACACACGCTCGAGCGCTTCACGGTAGGTGTACTGGGTGCGGCCCTCCCAGCCGCGCACGTTTGCGCGGTCGAGCACGCGCAGCAGTTCATCGGTGGGGGCCATGGCGCCGCCGCCCGCAGCACGCTTGATCAGCACCACCCCGCGCACGCGCCCGTTGCGGTCGATGGCCGGCCCGCCCGAATCGCCCCTCTGCACCTCATTGCTGATGAAGGTCATGATGCGCAGCGGGTTGTTCTCGAGCTCGCCTGTGCGCTCCATCACCCCCAGGCGCACGGCGGGCACCAGCGCGCCGCGCTGGGGCTCGGCGAAGGGGTCGTCGTCTCCGAAGCCCAGGGTGGCAATGGGCGTACCGCTGTCGACGCCCCGGTCCAGCCCCAGCGAGGGCGCGTTCACCGCGTTCGGCACCTTGAGCACCGCGATGTCGCGCATCTCGTCGGTCTCCACCACGGTCGGCGCGATGCCCCGGTTCACCTTCGCGGCCTCGCCGGCGGCGGTGGGGCGCACGATGCGCTCGACCGGCTGCAGGCCCACCGGCACGGGCTCGTTGTCCTTCACCCACTGGGCGGCGAGGGCGGCGGAGTGCGGCTTGCCGGCGAACGCCAGGTACTGGAAGTACGCGGCCTCCGACAGCTCATTCGCCGATGGCTGCACCACGTGGGTGGCGGTAACCAGGTAGCCGTCGGGCGTCACGCCGAAGGCCGTGCCCTCCCTGTTCACCGACCGCGCGCGCGGTGGCAGGGTGATGACGGTGCCGTCCTTGGTGCGCAGCCCCGTGAGCCTGGCGGTCACCTCCACCCGCCACACCGCGGGCATGGCAAGCAGCGCGGCGCGATCGAGCGGCTGGGGCGACAGCGCGTCGGGCACCCCTGTGGGGATGTCGGCACGTGCGTCCCCAGTGACCCCGGTGACAGTCACCCCCAGGGCCATGGGGACGGTCAGCGCGAGTGCGAGAACGTGGTGGCGAAGCCGCATCCGGGGGGAGGCTAGACCCCCTGGTGACTGTCACCCGGGGGAAACGGTGACTGTCACCGGGGGTCCCGTCACCGGGGGTCCCGGGGTAGGGGTGCGCTAGCGCCAGCCGCCTCCGCGCGGGCCGCGCAGTGCGGAGTCCACGGTCATCGCGCCGTACAGCAGGCCGCTCGCCGGCAGGGCCAGTCGCCAGGGCCACGGCAGACCGAACTCGCGGGTCACGGGGCCCGCCGCCACGATCATCGCCGCCCAGGCCGCCGCGCCCAGGGCCAGGGCCCACCACGCGCCCGCCCCCGCGCCCGAGGCCGCGCCCGCGATGCCCGCGACCATGGCCACCAGCGGGCCGGCGAACATCAGCAGCAGCACCAGCGTGACGGCCGCGAGCAGGGGCCACGACCTGTGCAACTGGGTGAAGGCGCTGCGGCGCACCATGGTCCACACCGAGCCCAGGTCGTCGTAGGCGCGATCGCTCACCACCCGGTCGCGGCTGAGCGCCAGGCGGGTGGGCATGCCCGCACGGAACTTCACCAGCCGTGCCACCGCCAGGTCGTCGATGAGCGCGCCCTTCAGCGACTGCATGCCGCCGCCCGCCGCCAGGGCGTCTCGGCGCACCAGGATGCACCCGCCCGCCGCGGAGGCGATTCGCGACCCCGCCCGGTTGGCCCAGCGCGGAGGGTAGAGCAGGAAGAAGAAGAGGACGAACGGAGGGATGAGCAGTCGCTCGGCACCCGAACGGCACCGCAGGCGCGCCATGCGGCTCTCCAGCCCCACGCCGCCCGCCACCGCCGACGCCACGAGCGACCGCAGGCCACCCCGCTCGTGGCGGATGTCGGCGTCGGTGAACAGCAGCCAGTCGGGCGGGTCGCCCTGGGTCTCGTGCGCCCGCACGCCCTGATCCATGGCCCACACCTTGCCCACCCAGCCATCGGGCAGCGCCTGGCCGGTCACCACATCCACCGGCCTCGACGCCACACGGGCCATCGCCCGCGCCACGTCACCCGTGGCGTCGGACGAGCGGTCGTCCACCACCACGATGCGCATGGGCCCGGGGTAGTCCTGCTGGTCGAGCGCACCCACGGTGGGGCCGATCATCTCGGCCTCGTTGCGTGCCGGAACAACCACCCCCACCGATGGCCACTGCCCGGGATCAGCCGCTGGCGGATCCTCCGCGTCGATGGGCCGGAGATCCCACGGCCGGGCCGGATGCAGCAGGACCCCCGCCCAGCACGCGAGCGCGAGGGCCCCCATGACGACGGCCCAGGTCAGTGCCGGAAGTGCCTGTGCCCCGTGGTCACCATGGCCGCGCCAAGGGCCTCGACCGCCTCGATCACCTCGTCGTCCCTGATCGACCCGCCGGGGTGGGCAATGGCGCTGGCCCCGCCCTCGATGGCCATCACCGGCGCATCGGGGAACGGGAAGAAGGCGTCGCTGGCCATGGCGCTGCCCTGGATGGGCAGGTCGTTCTCGTTGGCCTTCGAGGTCGCGATGCGCACGGAGTCGACGCGGCTCATCTGGCCCGCGCCTATGCCGACGGTGGCGCCGTCCTTGGCGAACACGATGGCGTTGCTCTTCACGTGCTTCGCCACCTTCCACGCGAACACCAGGTCGGTCCACTCCTGGTCGGTGGGCTGGCGCTTGGTCACCACGCTCATGGTGTCGCGGCCCTCCGCGACGTCGTCGGCGTCCTGAACGAGGATTCCGCCGAGCACGCGGCGGTACACAGGCTCGCCCGGGTTGCCCGGCCGCACCTGCTCACCGGTCTCCAGCAGGCGCACGTTGGGCTTGCGCGTGAGCACCTCGAAGGCGTCGTCGTCGTAGCCCGGGGCCCACAGGACCTCCACGAACATCTCGGCCAGGTGCTCGGCCAGCGCCAGGTCGACCGTGCGGTTCACGGCGTACACGCCGCCGAACGCCGACACCGGGTCGCAGGCCTTGGCGCGCAGGTAGGCGCTGGCGAGGTCATCACCCAACGACACCCCGCAGGGGTTGTTGTGCTTGATGATGACCACGGCGGGGTCGGTGAACTCGGCCACCAGCCCGCGGGCGGCGTCGACGTCGAGCAGGTTGTTGTACGACAGCGGCTTGCCGTGGCGCACGGCCACGCCGCCCAGCAGGTGCTGGGGCGCGCCGATCTGCGAGTAGTACGCGCCCCGCTGGTGCGGGTTCTCGCCGTAGCTGCACTCGAGTTCCTTGCGGAAGCCCACGGTGAAGCGGTCGGGGAAGTCCACGTCTGCGTCCCCCTGCGACGCCATCCAGGCCGCGATGGCGGTGTCGTACGCCGCGGTCTTGCGGAAAGCCGCCGCCGCCAGCGCCCGCCGGGTGGCGTCGCTCACCCAGGCGCCACCCTTCACCTCTGCGAGCACGGACTCGTACTGCGACGGGTCGGTCACGATCGCCACGCGGTCGTGGTTCTTGGCCGATGCCCGCACCATCGCCGGGCCCCCGATGTCGATCTCCTCCACCACGTCGGCGCGGCCCAGGCCGTCCTTGGCCGCGGCCTCCTCGAAGGGGTAGAGGTTCACCACCACCATGTCGATGGCCTCGATGCCGTTGGCGGCCATGTCGGCAACGTCGCCATCGTGGTCCCTGCGGGCCAGGATGCCCCCGTGCACCTTCGGGTGCAGCGTCTTCACGCGGCCGCCCATGATCTCGGGGTGGCCGGTGACCTCGCTGACGTCGGTGACCTCCAGCCCGGCGTCGCGCAGCGCCTTGGCGGTGCCACCGGTGGAGATGAGCTGCACCCCCTCGGCGGAGAGCCCGCGCGCCAGGTCAACCAGACCCGTCTTGTCGGACACGGACAGCAGCGCGCGGCGTGTGGCCACCTCAGGAACCTCCATCGTTGACGATCATGCGGCGAAGACGCGTGGGGTCGCGGTGCACGCGGCCCTGCGCGAAAAGGGTGACGGCCCTCGTGAGGATGCGGTGCTCCACGCCGTGCATGCGCTCGGCCAGGGTCTCGAAGGTGTCGTCGGGGAGTACGGGCACCGGCTCCTGCAGGATCGGCGGCCCGCCGTCCACGGTCTCCTCGGCCAGGTGCACGGTGACGCCGGTCACCTTGGCGCCCCAGTCGAGCGCGTCGGCGATGGAGTTCATTCCGGGGAACGCCGGCAGCAGCGACGGGTGCAGGTTGATGACCTTGTCGGGGAAGGCGTCGAGCAGCACGGGGGTGACGATGCTCATCCACCCGGCCATCACCACCAGGTCGGGCGCCACCAGCCGCAGCAGGCGCACCACCTCGCCGTCGCGGCGCTGGCGGTCGCCACCGCGCGACTCCAGCGTGACCACCTCGGCGCGTATGTCCGCCGCACGGGCGCGTTCCAGCGCCGGGGCGTCGTCCTTCGAGCAGATCACCATCACGATCTGGGCGTCCACCCTGGCGTTGCGGTGCACGTTGTCGATCAGCGCCTGAAGGTTCGACCCATTGCCCGACACCATCACCGCGATGCGGTACATCACGCCTCCCAGGCGAGTCCCGGTGCGCCGGCCTCGACCCGGCCCACCAGGTGGCTTCCAGAGATCATCCCGAGCGCGCGCTCGGCGGCCGCCGCGGGCATGACCAGGCACATCCCGAGGCCCATGTTGAAGGTCTCCCAGGCGGAGTCCTCGTCCACGGTGCCGCATGCCAGCACATGCGCGATCGCCGGGGCCTGCGGCCACGATCCGCGTTTCAGCACAGGCCGCAGTCCCTCGGGGAACACCCGCGGCAGGTTCTCGGGCAGCCCGCCACCCGTGATGTGCGCGGCCGCGTGCATCTCCACGCCCGACGCCTGCAGCGCCTTGATGTCGGCGGGGTAGAGGCGGGTGGGCGCAAGCAGCGACGGGTCGGGCGACACCGCGCCGCTGTCCACCAGCGCCCTCACCAGCGAGTAGCCGTTGCTGTGGATGCCGCTGCTCTCGATCCCGACGATGACATCCCCTGCCACCACGCGGTCGGGGCCCAGCATCTCAGCCCGCTCCACCGCGCCCACGGCGAACCCCGCCATGTCGAAGTGGCCGTCCGCGTACAGCCCGGGCATCTCGGCGGTCTCTCCCCCCAGCAGCACGCAGCCGCTGTCGAGGCAGGCCTCGCGCACCGACCCCACGATCATCGTGGCCTCGTCAGGATCAAGCTTTCCCACGGCCAGGTAGTCGAGGAAGAACAGCGGCCGTGCCCCGGTGCACACCAGGTCGTTCACGCTCATCGCCACCAGGTCCTGGCCCAGCCCCGACACATCACCCATCTGCCGGGCCAGCAGCACCTTGGTGCCGACGCCGTCGGTGCAGGCCACCAGCACGCCGTCGCGCATGGGGGGCATGGGCAGCGTGCCGGCGAACCCCGTGGTGCCGCCGTGCACCAGGTCGCGGATTCCCTCGGTCAGCACCCTCGCCGCGTCGAGGTTGACGCCCGCGTCGTCGTAGGAAATGCCCCGATCGGTCACGCGCGCAGGCTACCGGGTACCTGCGGCGGCCTCGAACCTCTCCTTGCCCGATGCGTCGGGCACGGGGATGGGGTACTCGCCCGTGAAGCAGGCGCGGCAGTAGCCCTCGGCCGGGCGGCCCATGGCGTGCTGCAGGCCGTCGAGCGTGAGGTAGTGCAGTGAGTCGGCGCCCACGGCCGCGGCGATCTCGGCCTCGGTCTGGCCCACGGCGATCAGGTCGTCGCGGTCGGCCATGTCGATTCCGTAGAAGCAGGGCCAGGTGATGGGCGGGCTGGAGATGCGCAGGTGCACCTCGAGGGCGCCGGCGTCCTTCAGCATCTGCACCGTGCGGCGGGTGGTGGTGCCGCGCACGATGGAGTCGTCGACGACCACCAGCCGCTGGCCCTCGATCACGCTCACCAGCGGGTTGAACTTCAGCTTCACGCCGTTGGCCCGCAGTTCCTGGTCGGGCTGGATGAACGACCGCCCCACGTAGCGGTTGCGCACCACGGCCTCCGAGAACGGTATGCCGCTCTGCTTGGCGAACCCGATGGCCGCGGGGGTGCCGCTGTCGGGCAGGCCCACCACCAGGTCGGCCTCGGGGGTGTCCTCCAGGGCCAGGGCGATTCCCATGTCGTGGCGGCTCTGCCACACGGCCTGGTCATCGATGATGCTGTCGGGCCGCGCGAAGTAGATGGCCTCGAAGATGCACAGCGACCGCGTGGTGGGCGCCATGGCCTGGCGGCTCTCGGTGCCCTGCGCGGTCAGCAGCACGGCCTCGCCCGGGCGCACCTCGCGCTCGAACTCCGCGCCCACCTGGTCGAGCGCGCAGGTCTCGCTGGCAACCACCCAGCCACCGTCCAGGCGGCCCAGCACCAGTGGGCGCACCCCGTTGGGGTCGCGGAACGCCACCAGCTCGTCCTCGGTGAGGGTGACGATCGAGTACGCGCCCTGCAGCAGCGGCATCACGTTGCACACGGCGTCCAGCAGCGTGCCGGGCTCGTGCGCCAGCAGCGCGGTGATGAGCTCGCTGTCGGTGGTGGCGCGCAGCTCGTGCCCCATGTCCTCCACGCGGCGGCGAAGGGCGTCGCTGTTGGTGAGGTTGCCGTTGTGGCCAAGGGCCACCAGGCCCTCGCCGCGCGGCAGCGCCACCGGCTGGGCGTTGTCCCACTTGTTCTTGCCGGTGGTCGAGTACCGCACGTGGCCGATGGCGCTGTGGCCCACCAGGCTGCGCAGCGACGGCTCGTCGAACACCGACGACACCAGCCCCAGCTCGCGCTGCACCATCACGTGGGTGCCGTCGCTCACCGCGATGCCGGCGCTCTCCTGGCCGCGGTGCTGAAGGGCGTGCAGGCCGAAGAAGGTGATGCGTGCCACGTCGCGGCTCGGCGCCACCACGCCGAACACTCCGCACTCCTCGTTGGGGTGGTCCCCATCGAGGGGATCCGCGAGCCGGGTCACTGGGCCTCCAACGCCTCTGGGATGGAACCTTCCCACACGGCGGCCGCTTCCTGAAGCGACACCCGGGCCACGGAACCCCCGGCGTCCACCACCACGTCGTCGCCACCCACCGCGCCCACCTGCACGACGGTGATGCCCTCACCCGCCAGCGCGGCGATGTCGGCCACGTGCGAGGGGTCGCACGATGCCACCACCCGGCCGCCGCCCTCGCCGAACAGGGCCTCGTCTGCGCGCCGCCCCGCGGGCACGGCGATTCCCGCTCCGATGCCGCCGGCGATGCAGCTCTCGGCCAGCGCCACGGCCAGGCCGCCCTCGCTCACGTCGTGCGCGCTCTTCAGCAGGCGCCTGCGCGCGCACTCGGCCAGCAGGCGGAACAGCGCGGCCTCGGCCGAGGGGTCGGGCGCGGGCGGGGAGCCCTCGCACCGGCCCAGGTAGCGGCTGGCATCCACCCGGGGCTCGCCGTATCCGATGAGCAGGATGGCGTCGTCGTGCCGGTCGAACGCCGATCCGATGCTGGTGGATGCGTCATCCAGCAGCCCCACGATTCCCACCACCGGGGTGGGGTAGATGGGCCCGCGCGGGCTCTCGTTGTACAGCGACACGTTGCCACTCACGATGGGGGCGTCGATGGCCGTCAGGGCGTCTGCCATGCCGCGGATGCTCTCGGCAAGGCGCCAGCCCGTGCTTCCCTTCTCGGGGTTGGCGTAGTTGAGGCAGTCGGTGGCCGCTATCGGCACCGCACCGGTGCAGGCCACGTTGCGTGCGGCCTCGAGGACGGATGCCATGCCGCCGGCGTAGGGGTCGATCTCGGTGTGCCACTCGGCGCAGTCCAGCGACACCGCGATGGCCCGGTCGGTGCCGGGAATCCTCACCACGCCCGCGTCGCCGCCGGGGCGCCGCATGGTGTGGGCCCCCACAAGCTGGTCGTACTGCTCGAACACCCACCGCTTGCTGGCCACGTTGGGGTCGCCCATCAGGGACAGCCAGGCCGCCGAGAGGTCGTCGGGCTCGGGCACCGACGCCAGGTCGATGGCCACGGCAGCCGGCGCCGCATCGCGGGGCACGTCGTAGAAGGGCACGTCGTCGGTCAGGTACAGCGAGGGAATGCGCACGACCTCCTCGCCGCGCCACAGGGCCTCGAGCTCGCCCGTATCGGTGACCTCGCCGATGTCGGTGGCGTCCAGCTCGTGCCGGCGCGCCATCTCCACCACGGCGTCCATCTTCGCGGGCTCCACGATGGCCAGCATGCGCTCCTGGCTCTCGCTCACCAGCACCTCGCCGGGGGCAAGCCCCTGCTCGCGCAGCGGCACGCGGTCCAGGTCGATGGCCAGGCCCACGCCCCCGCGGCTGGCCATCTCGCTGGCCGCGCTGGTGAGGCCAGCGGCGCCCAGGTCCTGAAGCGCCACCAGCAGCCCGGCGTCGCCCATGGCCTGGCAGAGATCCATCAGCTTGCGCTCGGTGAAGGGGTCGCCCACCTGCACGCTGGGGCGCTTGTCGGCGTCGTCGTCGCCCAGCTCGGCCGACGCCAGCACGCTGGCGCCCCCGATGCCGTCGCGTCCCGTGCGGTTGCCGATGAGCACCAGGCGGTTGCCCACACCCTTCGCCGCGCACGAGAGAATGCGATCGTGCGGCACCACGCCCACGCACATGGCGTTCACCAGGCACGAGTCCTCGTAGCGCTCGTCGAACTGCACCTCGCCGCCCACGTTGGGGATTCCGATGCAGTTGCCGTAGTGGCCGATGCCCTCCACCGCGCGCCGGAACAGGAACCTCGACCGGGCGGAGTCGAGCGTGCCGAATCGCAGGGAGTCGAGCAGCGCGATGGGCTTGGCGCCCACGGCGATGATGTCGCGCACGATTCCGCCCACGCCGGTGGCCGCGCCCTGGAAGGGCTCCACTGCGCTCGGGTGGTTGTGGCTCTCCACCTTGAACACGATGGCCAGGCCGTCGCCAACGTCCACCGCGCCCGCGTTCTCGCCCGGGCCCATCACCACGCGCGGGCCGGTGGTGGGGAAGCCCTTCAGCAGCGGCTTGGAGTGCTTGTACGAGCAGTGCTCGCTCCACATGAGGCTGAACATCACCAGCTCGGGGTCGGTGGGCTCGCGGCCCATCAGATCGACCACGCGGTCGTACTCGCTGGCCAGCAGGCCGAGCTCCTCGTACAGCGGCTTGCCGCTGTCACCCATGGTGGGGCTCATGACAGCAGCGCCGCGAAGAGCACGCGGCCGTCCACGGACCCCAGCAGGGGATCCTGGGCTTCCTCGGGGTGGGGCATGAGGCCCATCACGTTGCCCGACAGGTTCGAGATGCCGGCGATGCGGTCGATGCTGCCGTTGGGGTTCTCGCCCTTGTAGCGCAGCACCACGCGGGTCTCGCCGGGGTCGCCGAACCACGCGCCGTCGTGGTGCTTGAAGGGAATCGAGAGGGTCTCGCCCTCCAGTCGCCCGCCGGTCCACGCCGTGCCGGAGTCGGCCACCTCGAGGTCGGCCTGCCGGCAGATGAACGACAGCGACGCGTTGGGGCGCAGCACGCCCGGCAGCAGGCCGCTCTCGCAGAGGATCTGAAAGCCGTTGCAGATGCCCAGCACCTTGCCGCCCGCCGATGCGTGGCTCTTCACCGCCGCCATGATGGGCGTGCGGCTGGCCAGGGCGCCGGGGCGCAGGTGGTCGCCGTACGAGAACCCGCCGGGAATCACCACGGCCTGCGTGCCCTCGGGCAGCGCGGTGTCCTCGTGGTGCGCGTACACGGCCTGGCCGCCCACGCCCTCGACCGCCCGCGCAGCGCTCTCGTGGTCGAGCGTGCCCGGGAACCTCAGCACCGCCACCCGCGTGGCGCTCACCCGGGCACCTCCACCGAGAAGTCCTCGATCAGGTTGTTGGCCAGCAGGTCCTCGCACATCTTCGTGGCCTGGCCCGCGGGGTCGTGCCCGTTTATCTCCAGCTCGATGCGCTTGCCCACGCGCACGTCGGATACCTCGGCGAAGCCCATGTGCGCGAGTGCCCCCTGCACCGCCTGGCCCTGGGGGTCGAGCACCCCTTTCTTCGGCATGACGGTGACGACGACCAGGGTCATTCAGCGGCCTCCTTGAGCCATGAGTCGAACGAGCGGCCTGTGATGCGCTCGTATGCCTCCACGTACCGCTCGCGCGTGCCGGCCACCACATCGGCGGGCAGCTCGGGGGCGGGCGGCGAGTGGTCCCATCCGCTCTGGTCGAGCCAGTCGCGGAGGTACTGCTTGTCGAATGAGGGGGGAGACGTGCCGGGGGTGTAGGTGTCGGCCGGCCAGAATCGCGACGAATCCGGGGTAACGACTTCGTCGCCGAGCATCAGCATGGCCCGAACCCCCGTGTCTGGCACCGGAACGGTGCCTGACACGGCGGTTGACGTTCGTGCCACGCCAACCTCGAACTTGGTGTCCGCCAGGATGATCCCGGCCTTCGCACAGTCGGCGGCGGCACGCTGGTACACGGCGATCGACACCCGCTCCATCTCGGCGGCCAGATCGGGGCCCACCGTGGCCACCACGTCGTCCATGGTGATGTTCTCGTCGTGCTCGCCCACCTCGGCCTTGGCGGCCGGGGTGAAGATGGGCTCGGGCAGGCGGTCGGCTTGCTGAAGCCCGGGCGGAAGGGTGACGCCGCTGGTGGCGCCGGTGGCCTGGTAGTCGCGCCAGCCGCTTCCGATCAGGTAGCCGCGCACCACGCACTCCACCGGCAGCATGTCCAGCGCCTTCACCAGCATCACGCGGCCGGCGAGCTCCTTCTTCCGCCAGCCGTCGGGCATCTCGCTCAGGCGCCAGCCCAGCAGGTGGTTGGGCACCAGGTCGGCCATGCGCGCGAACCAGTGCACGCTGAGCCCGGTGAGCACCTGGCCCTTGCCGGGGATCTCCGTGGGCATCACCACGTCGTAGGCCGAGATGCGATCGCTGGTCACCATCACCAGCCGGCCGTCGCCGACGTCGTGGACCTCCCGGACCTTCCCCCGGAGGATCAGGCTCACAGCGCCTCGACCCTCTCGAACACCTCGTCAAGGTGCCGGAGGTGGTGCGATGGGTCGAACATGGCATCCAGCCGCGCCGGGTCGATCTTCCCCTTCACGTCGGCGTCGTCGGCCAGCAGGTCCTTCAGCGGCCGGCCGGTGTCCCAGGCGGTCATGGCGTTGCGCTGCACGGCGGCGTAGGCCTCTTCCCGCGTGAGGCCCTCCTCCACCAGGCCAAGCAGCACGCGCTGGCTGAACACCAGGCCGTAGCTGCTGTCCAGCACCTGCTGCATGCGGTCGGGGCGGATGACCAGGCCGTCCACCAGCTTGGTGGTGGTGGCCAGCAGGTAGTCGAGCAGCGTGTAGCTGTCGGGAAGGATCACCCGCTCCACCGACGAGTGTGAGATGTCGCGCTCGTGCCACAGGGCGACGTCCTCCATGGCCGGCAGCGAGTTGGCGCGGATCACCCGGGCCAGGCCCGTGATGCGCTCGGCCGTGATGGGGTTGCGCTTGTGCGGCATGGCCGACGAGCCCTTCTGCCCCTTGCCGAAGGCCTCCTCGGCCTCGCGCACCTCGGTGCGCTGCAGGTGGCGCACCTCCACGGCCAGGCGCTCCAGCCCGCTGGCGGCGATGGCCATGGCCGTCACCACCTCGGCGTGCCGGTCGCGGGGAATCACCTGGGTGGCCACGGGCTCGCACTGCAGCCCCAGCTCCAGCATCACCTCGGCCTCAACGCCCGGCTCGAGCATGGCGTAGGTGCCCACCGCGCCGCTCAGCTTGCCGAAGGCGATCTGCTCATGCGCCGCGCGAAGGCGCTGCTCGTTGCGCCGGCTCTCCAGCGCGAAGCCGGCCAGGCGCAGCCCGAAGGTGGTGGGCTCGGCGTGCACGCCGTGGGTGCGCCCCACGCACAGGGTGTCGCGGTGCTCCAGCGCCCGGGCCTTCAGCGCCTGGGTCAGCGCCGCCTGGCCCTCCACGATGATGCGGCCGCTCTGCACCATGGCCAGCGCCAGCCCGGTGTCCAGAACGTCGCTGCTGGTCATGCCGTAGTGAATCCACCGCGACGCCGGGCCGATGTTCTCGTTCACGTTGGTGAGGAAGGCCACCACGTCGTGATTGGTGGTCTTCTCGATCTCCAGCGTGCGCTCCACGCTGAAGGCGGCCTTGGCCTCGATCTCGGCAAGGTCGTCTGCGGGAATCACCCCGCGCCTCGCCCATGCGCGGCACACCGCGAGCTCCACATCGAGCCAGCGCTGCAACTTGGCGTCGTCGGTCCAGATTGCGGCCATCTCGGGCCGCGAGTACCTCGGGATCATGCGTCCAATCGGGTAGCGGAGACGGGGGCCACCCTACCAATGGGGTTCCCCGTCGCTATGCGGCGATGAAGCCCACTTCGCAACTGCTCGGCGCCGGTGCCGTCTCTCCGCGTTCCTTCAGCCAGTCAAGGTACGCGCCCAGCGCCACGCGCATGCCGTCCTCAACCTCTTCCCGGGTGCGACCGAGTGCGACGACGCCATCGATGTCGGGCAGGTACGCGCCCCAACCGCCGTCCTCTGCGCGCTCGTACACAACGAGATAGCTGTTCACCTGAGATCCTCCAGGCCTGTCCGGCGACGGGTTGAGGCCAACGTTCCAGCGGCCATGGTATCGGAGTCCTTGCCCGCGACGGACACCGCGCGCTTGCCGTCGGGGCTCACCCAGAACTGGTGCGATCCCTTCTGGCGAACCACTCTCCACCCGGCGTCCCTCAGCGCCTGGCGGACCTGTCCGTAGGTCTTCGGCATGCGCCCGACGGTAGGTCGGCCGCATGTACGCGGGGACCGCGCGTTGCGTCAATAGGGTCACGCATTTCGCATCGCAGATGCGCGACGGGGCTGCGGAGGCTAGGCGTCCATCCCCGCGGCGATGTCGCGCCGCATCTGCATGCCGTCGAAGTGGATGAGCTCAGCCGCGGCGTAGGCGCGACCACGCGCCTGCTCCACGTCGTCGCCCAGTGCCTGCACGGCCAGCACGCGGCCGCCGTTGGTCACCAGCTGCCCTTCCGCGTCTAGCGTGGTGCCGGCCTGGAACACCTCGGCCCCCGTGTCCTGCGCGTCGGCGATGCCGGTGATCACATCGCCCGTGCGAGGGTCGCCCGGGTAGTTGGCGGCGGCCAGCACCACGGCCACCGACGCCCCCGGCGCCACGCTCACCGGCCGGTCGGCAAGCCCGCCCGCGGCGGCGGCCAGCAGCACCTCGCCGAGGTCGCCGTCCACGCGGGGCAGCAGCGCCTGGGTCTCGGGGTCTCCGAACCGCACGTTGAACTCCAGCACCTTGGGGCCGCCGGGCGTCATCATGATCCCGGCGTACAGCACCCCGCTGAAGGGCATTCCGCGCCGCGCCATCTCTGCGATCACCGGGCGGTGCACCTCGTCCACCAGCTGGTCGGCCAGGTGGTCGGGGATGTCCGGCACGGGACTGACAGATCCCATGCCGCCGGTGTTGGGCCCGGTGTTGCCCTCGCCGATGGGCTTGTAGTCGCGGGCGGCCGGGAACCGCGCAACGGCGGTGCCGTCGCTGATGGCCAGCAGCGACACCTCGGGGCCCGTGAGCCCCTCCTCCACCACCACGGTGCGCCCGGCGTCGCCGAACACGCCGTCGTGCAGCATCGACTCCAGCGCCTCGCGGGCCTCGGCATCGCTGTGGGCGATGACCACGCCCTTGCCCGCTGCCAGGCCGTCGGCCTTCACGGCCACCGGCAGCCCGAACTCGGCAACCGCGGCCATGCCCTCGTCCACCGAGGTGACGGTCTCGCTGCGGCCGGTGGGAACCCCCGCCGCGAGCATGATCTCCTTGGCGAAGGCCTTGCTGCCCTCGAGTTGCGCCGCGGCCTTCGACGGCCCCAGCACCGCCACGCCCGCTGCCCGCAGGTCGTCGGTCAGCCCCGCCACCAGCGGCGCCTCGGGGCCCACCACCACCAGGTCAACGGCCTCTCCGGTGGCCAGCGCCACCAGTGCGGCGTGGTCACTCATTGGGATGTCGCGCACGTCGGCGTCGGCCGCGATTCCCGGGTTGCCCGGCGCCGCGAACACGGTCCAACCACTCGCCGCGAGCGCGCGCACCAGCGCATGCTCGCGTCCCCCGCTCCCCACCACCAGTGCTCGGCGCGCCACGGGGCCACCCTACCAATGGGGTCCACGGCTGACATTGGTGTCAGGCCCCGCCTGCAGGGCCGTTTGGCCCGGGGTAGGCCGCGACGACCCTCGTGGGGGTTAACCCACGAATCGGCGTCAGAGGGCACGAAGAGAGCCCCGCGGCATGGCACGGTGCGGGCATGCACCCCCGGCGCGCCGTCGTCCGCCTCGTCACCATCCTGGCCGTGTTGCTGGCCCTGGTGTTCGCCGGCCCTGCCCTGGCCCAGACCGCTCCGGTCAACACCGCGGCCCCCACGCTGCCGAACGTGCTCGGCTACCTGCCCAACACCGGCACCGCGGGCACGTGGTCCAGCCCCACCACGCCCACCTACGCCTACCAGTGGGAGATCTCCACCGACGGCCTGTCGTCGTGGGCCAACGGCGCGGGCACCGGGGCCACCACCCTCACCTACACGCCGCCCCGTGCGGAGGTGGGCAAGTACGCCCGCCTGAAGGTGGTGGCCACCAACCCCACCGGATCGACCACCGCGTACTCCGTGGCGAGGGTGATCACCCGACCGGACTTCGTCTACTCGGGCAACTCCCTCGCGTCGCCCGGCACCGCCGCGATCGAGGGATTCGCATCGACGCCTGTCAGCGGAGCGCTCGTCGCGGCCACGCAGTACTCCGGGCTCACCGGCGCACCGAGGAAGATCAGCCTCACCCCTCGTGGCAACGCCGCCTATGTGACCGGCACTGCGACGGTCAGCGGCGTGACCACGCAGGTCATCTATCAGCTCTCCGTGAACGCAGCCGGTGAGCTGGAGCCGCTCACCCCCGCGACGGTGACCCTGCCGAGTGGCGTAAGCGCGAGCCGCGTGGTCGTCACCCCGAACGGCCGATTCGCCTACGCGGTGTCGCCCGCCGCCGCCCGCGTCTACCAGTTCTCCGTCGCCACGAATGGTGCCCTTACCCCGCTCTCGCCGGCATCCGTGCCCACCGGGCCGACCCCGACCACCCTCGTGGTCAGCGCGAACGGCCAGTTCGCCTACTTCGTCAATCGCGGCAACGCCACCGTGTCGCAGAACGCGGTGGGTGCGAATGGCCAGTTGATGCCGCTGACGCCCGCGACGGTGGCGCTGCCCGGTGACAGCACCGATCCGGTGGGCATCACCGCGAGCCCCGACGGCAAGTACGTATACGTCGGCTCGTACAACCCCGGGAAGATCAACGCCTACTCCGTCGCCGCGAACGGTGCGCTCACGCACGTGGCCGGGAGCACGCAGAGCCTGAACCCCCAGCAGGTCTACGACGTTCAGGTTGCGGCCGACAGCGGCCGGCTCTTCTTCACCTCATGGGGCCAGCAGCAGATCGGGCAGTACACGATCAACGCGGCTACCGGCATGCTGTCCAGCCAGGTCATCGTCGCGACCGGCCGGGGCACCGGGGACATCACGGCCAGCCCCGACGGACGCACGGTCTTCGCCGGGTCGGGCGGCGCAAGTCCTCAGCCGGCGTTCTTCTCACAGGCATCGTCCGCCAACACCACGCTCTCCTCGCCGACCACGGTGGCGACGAGCCAGGGTGGCCCCCAGACCGTCGTGTACGTCCAGGTGAAGACCGAGACCATCGCCTTCGCGCCCACGCTCACCACCATCACCGCAGCGGACTCCAGCATCACCTACCGCATGGCCTTCCAGCAGTCGGTCACCGGCCTCGACGCATCCGACTTCCAGATCACCGGAACCGCGCTCGGCTGGCAGGTGAGCTCCGTCACCGGCGAGGGCGCAGGGCCCTACACGGTAACGCTGAGCGGCCCGGGCGGACAGGGCAGCGCGGGCGGGGACGGCACGGTGATCCTGTCGCTTTTCGCCGGCAAGCTGACCGGTGCGAACGGCGTGCTGGGCCCGGCGTTCAACGAGACCGCCAGCACGGTCACGGTCGACCGCACTCAGCCCGGGGCCACCTGGGGCACCACGCCCACCACCCCCACGGCGGCTGCCACCTTCACCTACCCGCTCACCTTCACCAAGGGCGTGTCGGGCATCGCGGCAGGCGACTTCACCAACGAGGGCACGGCCACCGGCTGCAGCTTCACGCCGTCGGCGGCCACCGCCACGGCCAACACGCCCATCACCATCACCGTGAGCGGATGCTCCAACGGCACCGTGGCCCCCGTGCTGGCGTCGGGCGGGGTGTCCGACTCGGTGGGCAACACCGGCCCGATCTTCCCGGTCACGGGCGGGCAGGTGACCATCGATCGCACGCCCCCCGAGCCCACGGTATTCGCGCCCACCTCAGCCAGCCCCACGAATGCCGGGCCCGCCACATTCAGCATCACGTTCTCGCAGGCCATCACCGGCCTGGCGGCGGGCGACTTCACCGTCACCGGCACATCTGCCGGCTGGTCCCTGGGGTCGGTCACCGGCAGCGGGGCCGGGCCCTACACCGTCACGCTCACTGCGGGCTCGCCCACCAGCGGCACCCTGGGGCTGCAGCTGAACGCAGGCACGGTGACCGGTGTGCTGGGTGTGGCCGGGCCGGCATCCAATGCCAGCGCCTCATCCACCATCAGCGTGGACGTGAGCATCCCCGGCAGCGCCCCCACCATCACCTCTGGCCCCAATGGCCCGGTGAACGTCACCTCGGCCACCTTCGCATTCACCGGCGCCACGGGGCTCGAGACCTACCAGTGCCGCCTGGGCTCTGCCGCGTGGGTGGCCTGCGCCAGCCCCACCACCTATTCGGGCCTGGCCGAGGGCCCCTACGTGTTTGAGGTGCGCCTCGTGAGTTCGGCGGGCACCCCCGGGCCGGCCGCAGCCCGCCCATGGACCGTGGACCTCACCGCACCGCCGGCACCGCCGGTGACCGGCGTGCCCGACAGCCCCACCAGCACTAACTCCGCCACGCTCAACTTCACGCTGTCGGAGCCCACCAGCACCGCCCAGTGCATGACCGACGGCGTCAACTGGGCGGCCTGCACCACGCCCATCTCGCTCACCAATCTGCAGGACGGCACCACCACCGTGAAGGTGCGTGAGGTCGACGCTGCCGGCAACATCAGCCCGGCCACCACCGTGGCCTGGAACGTCGACACCACGCCGCCATCCGCGCCGCCCGTCATCTCGGGGGCGCCCAGCGGCATCACCACCAGCCGCGATCTTTCGGCCACCATCACGGGCGACCCCGGCAACACCTTCGAGTGCCGGCTCGACGGCGGCGTATGGGCCGCCTGCATCAGCCCGTTCGTGGCGTCGGGCCTTGCCGATGGCGGCCACCTGCTCGAGGCCCGTCAGGTAGACGCCGTCGGCAACAAGGGCCCCGCGGCCTCAGTGGCATGGACAGTGGACACCACCCCGCCAGGGCCGCCGTCGCTCGGCACGCTGCCGCCGACGATCGACGACGACACGCCCACGTTCACCTTCACGGGCGACCCGGGCAACACCTTCGAGTGCAAGATGGACAGCGGAGGCTGGGCCCCGTGCGCCAGTCCCTACACCTCATCGGCCCTCGCACTCGGCACGCACACGTTCAGCGTGCGCCAGAAGGACCCCGCAGGCAACGTGAGCGACGCTACGGAGGCCATCTTCACCGTGGTCGCCCCGCTCGCGGTGCCGCCCGTCGGCATCACCGGCGTGCCGGGCGCGATCACCAACGCCACCGGTGCCACGCTGTCGTTCACCGGGGTGCTGGGCGGCGCCACCCTTGAGTGCTCCGTCGATGGCGGCGCCTGGGCATCGTGCACCAGCCCGCTCGCACTCACCGGCCTCGCCGACGGGGCGCACTCGGTGTCGGTCAACCAGACGCTCGGAGGCGTTACGTCTGCGGACACCACCGTGGTCTGGACCGTCGACACTGAGGGCCCCGGCAAGCCCGGCCTCAACCCGCTGCCCAACAGCCCCACCAACCAGACCGGGGCGTCATTCGGAATCTCCACGCCGGCCGGGGCGGTGTCGCTGGAGTGCAGGCTCACCGGGCCTGGTGGGGTGGGCTCGTGGGGGCCCTGCACGTCGCCGGTGAACTACTCCGGGCTCGCCGATGGCAGCTACACCTTCGAGACCCGCGGGGTGGACGCCGCCGGCAACACCGGCGCCGTGGCCAGCGTCAGCTGGACCGTCGACACCACCCCGCCCTCCGGCACGCCGGTGATCACCGATGGCCCGGAGACGGGCACGCTGTCCACCACGGCGGGCTTCAACTTCACCTACGGCGTGGGGGGAGCATCGGCCCAGTGCTCGCTCGACGGCGCCGACTGGGTGCCGTGCACCAGCCCCCAGCAGTTCCCGGGCCTGGGCGTGGGCACGCACACCATGCGCATGCGCATGGTGGACGCCGCCGGCAACGTGGGCGCGGGCATCGCCACATGGAACTGGCAGATCGCTGCCCCGCCGTCTCCGGCTCCCGGGCCCACCCCCGCCGCGCCACTGACCGCCGCCACCATCGGCAAGGCCGCGGTGCAGGCGAACGGGTCGGTGCGGGTGCCGGTCACCTGCAACGCCCCCGCCGGCACCGTGTGCACCGTGCGCCTGCAGTTGGGTACGGGCAAGGGCGCAATCGTCACCACGGTCACCGTCACGGCAGGTCAGAGGGTCAAGGCCACCATCCGCCTCACGCGACCCTGGCAGCGCCGCGTGGCCTTCGCCGGGCGCCTGCCCTCCACGCTTCGCACCACCACCACCGCCAACGGGCAGTCGGTGAAGGGCAGCAAGCGGCTGGTGCTGCGCGCCCCGCAGGGCCGTCGCGTGGTGCGGCTCGTGGGTCGCGGCCCGGGATCGGTGGCCACCATCCGCGCCACCTGCGAGGGCACGCCCGTCATGCGCTGCACCGGCACCGTGAGCATCGTCCTGGTGCGCGTGCTGGCGCGGCCTCGGCCGCGCGAGCAGGCCCGTGAGCAGGCACGCGTGGTGGTGGGCACGGCGCCCATCGCCATGGCGTCGGGCGTGAGGGGCCGCTCGCGCGTGGCGCTGAACGCCACCGGGCAGCGGCTCGCGCGCGGCTGCACCCCGCTGCGCGTGCGCGCCGAGCTTCCGATCGGGAGCACCGCCGCGCACAGCGCCCCGTTCATCATGGGCCTGCCCGGCGGCTGCGGATCGGGCGGCGTCACGGGCTGATTTCGGGATACCCCACGCCGGGGCGCGGGAGGTAACCCACAAATCCGGTCCGATGGGGAGGTAAGGGGTCGGCGCGGCCGGTATCTACACACCGAGCCCTGCTCCCTCTGACCGACCTCCCGGAGTCCCCGTGCGCCGCACCCTCGTCACCGCCGCCGCCCTCACCGCCTCGCTCGCGTGCGCCTCGATGGCGCTCGGCGGCACCATCAGCGGGCAGGTGTTCCGCGACTACAACAGCAACGGCGCGAAGAACGCCGGGGGGTTCGTGGCGGGCTCGTCGGTGACCGCCACCGACACCAGCATGGCCGGGGTGGGCGTGCGCGCCTTCAACAACGCGGGCACGCAGGTGGGCGAGGCCACCACGGCAGCCGACGGCACCTACTCGATGTCGGTGAACGCAACGGGCACCGTGAGGGTGGAGTTCGCCACGCCATCGGGGTACCAGCCTTCCTTCGAGGGTGCGGAAGCCGGGACGAGCGTGCAGTTCGTTGACGGCGCAGGTGCCTCCAAGGTCAACTACGCCGTCAACGTGCCGGCCGACTACTGCCAGGACAACCCGAGGCTCATCACCTGCCGCGCCCCGGCCGCGGACGAGATGACGACCTACCCGACGCAGGCCGGGGCGTTCTCGCTGCCGTCGGCGTTCAGCGCTCCCCAGACGTTCAGCGACTTCGGCGGGGTCTTCAGCAGCGAGACCACTGCGCTCGGCGCCGGGCAGATCACGCACACGGCTCTCCCGAACATCGGCTCCACCTTCGGCGTCGGCGTCGATCGCGGCGGAAACGCGTACTTCGGCACCTACGTGAAGCGCTTCAGCCCCTACGGGCCCGCCGGTGCGGTGAACGCCGTCTACCGGGTGAACATCGCGACGGGCGGCACGTCGACCTTCGTGACGCTCGGCTCGGCGACCTTGCCAGCGCACAGCGCGGTGGCTCCGGGGAGCTACGGTGGTTCGAACTACCCGCCATATTCGCAGGATGGTCGCCGTGACATCACGAATCCGAGCGACCCCGCCTACTCCGATGTCTACAACCAGGTCGGACGGGCTGGGCTCGGCGACGTCGATGTCTCACCGGACGGCTCCACGCTGTATGCGGTCGAGATGACCCAGGCCGCCCCGAAGTTCTGGACGGTGCCGATCGTAGGGACGGGCCCCTCAACCGCTGCCGGCACGCCGACCTCCATCGGCATTGCCGCCCCGACGACGTTCGGTGGGGTGACATGCGTTGGGCCCTGGCATCCGATGGCCATCGGCGTGCGCGGAAGCCGCGTCATGGTCGGCGGGGTTTGCGGCGGCAACGAGGCGCGCGCGGTTGACCCGGCCACGGGCCGCACCGAGGCCACCGCGTGGGTCCTCGAGCGGAACGCCGCGGGTACCGGCTTCGACGCGATCGCGGCGGTGGGTCTCGGCTACGCCAAGGGCGGCGGCTACCAGGGAGAGAACCTCTTCACCTGGGGCCAGGTGCAGACCGGCCTCTGGCACAACTGGAACGACGGGCCGCCGGCCTGGAACGACCCCGACAGCGAGCCCTTCGGCGGATGGCCCAAGCCGATGCTGGCCAACATCGAGATCCTCGACGACGGCGGGCTCGCCCTCTCGATGCGCGATCGCTACTACGACCAGGTGAAGCCGAACGGCGTCATCCGCTACGAGTGGGACGGCACCGGCGCCACTCAGGAGAATGAGCGATCGGGCCAGGGCGCGGCGGAGCTCCTGCGGCTGTGCTGGAACGGATCCACCTATACCCGTGAGAGCGGCGGTGCGTGCGGGGCGACGACCGGCGCCTCGGCGGCCGGGATCCTCAGCGCCGGAAGCGTGCCCGCGGGGGCCCGCGACGACTCGCCGTTGTTCTACGCCCTCAGTTGGCTCTGCTCAGACTCGGCCCCCGGCTGCACATCTACCAAGGCATATCATCCCTACACCTCGATCGGCGGTACGGCCACCATGCCCGGGTCCCCGGTGCTGTGGACGACCGCGTATGACATCACCACGTTCAACCAGCAGGGCCTGCGCGCGCTCGGCCCCTGTGACGCGCGCGTGGGGGATGGAGCATGTGGCCCGGCGGGCGTTGCGAATGGCGCCATGCTGGGCGGTGCCACCATCACCCCGTCGCCGGAGCGCGTCTACGACTTCGCCAAGGGCAACGGCCTCGGCGACCTCGAGCTGCTGTGCGATGCCGCACCGGTGCAGATCGGCAACCGCGTGTGGATTGACGCCAACAAGAACGGCATCCAGGATGCCGACGAGACGCCCGTGAAGGGCGTGACCGTGCGTCTCTACAACGCCGCGGGCACGGTGGTGGGCACGGCCCTCACCGACGCCAAGGGCCAGTACTACTTCTCGTCCAACGTCAGCAAGCCCGCGACGGGCGACGGCGGCAACACCGGCGGCGGCCTCGTCGCCGGCGACACCTTCACGGTCAAGTTCGACAAGGCGGCCGACTACGCCGCGGGCGGGCCGCTCGACGGCTACACGCTCACCAGGGCCGACGCCACGGCCACCGGCGGCGCCAACAGCACCTCGATCAACTCCAAGGCCACCAGCGTGGGCGGCTTCCCGACCATCGCCATCCCGGCGCGCAAGGCGGGCTTCAACAACCACACCTACGACGTCGGCTTCCACCTCAACTCGGACGCCCCCGTGGCCATGGGCGACTACACCTGGCTCGACACCAACAAGGACGGCACGCAGGGCAAGGCCGAGAAGCCCCTCAAGGGCGTGAAGGTCACCCTGCTCACAGCCTCGGGCACCCAGCGCGCGAAGAACCGCGCGGGCAAGCTGGCCCCCATCGCCACCACCGACAAGACGGGCAAGTACCTCATCAGCAACCTTGCCCCTGGTGAGTACCGCGCCAAGTTCGAGATCCCGGCGAAGTACTGCTTCACCAAGCCGGGTGCCAAGGGTTCGAAGGTCAACTCCAACCCGGTGCCCACCAAGCTCAACCGCCGCATCGGCCTCACCCCGAAGTTCATGATCTACGGCGAGGTGAAGGGCGACACCACGAAGTTCAGTCGCACGGGCGTGACTGCGGACTTCGCGAACCTCACCATCGATGCTGGGGTGGCCACCTGCCGGGCGCAGCAGGCGTTCGTCACGGGGTAGGTGTCCTGCCGACGCACGGTGTGACCGCCTGAAGGCGCAGGCTCACCGAGTGCATGGTCGCGGGCCTCTCGGCACGAGAGGCCGGGGCGCTCCACCACCTCGGTTCGGCCGGTTTCAGCCACATGCCTACCTCACCGATCTGCTCCCCATGCCGGCGCAGGCGACGATGAGCGACAGCGGGGGGGAACCGTCGTTGCTCGACGCTAGGCCACCGGATCGTTCGCGCCGATGGCGCGACGCACACACTCACTGCCCCCGAGAGGCCCAGGGTCCTGATCGTTGGAGATCGCGGCGCGTGACCTGCTTACGGCCTCGCCGAGATGGTCTGGCCGCGCAGCGAGCCATCGGTGTTGCGCAGAACCGCTCTCAGGGTGGCGCCTGCTGGCACCTTGCCCTTGGTGATCGCGGTGATCGTCACGGAGGTGCCCGCTCGGCCGTTCTGGACGACCGGTGCGAAGAACGTGCGCCTGAGGACCCGCGTGCCGACCGTCGATCCGCGCAGGAGGGGGATGCGCTTGCCCGCCGCGTTCTGCATGTAGAACGAGAAGCGCCCCGTCTTGTCGTAGCGAAGCCGGAAGTTGGTCCTGGTCCGGTTGCCCGGGAGCGCCCGGCTGGACACGGCGGCGAGGGGCGTCACCAAGCTATCCGGCGAGACGGGCGCGAAGGTCGCGGTGACCGAGCGCGCCTGCGCCATGGTCACTGTGCACGTGCCGGTGCCAGCGCAGGCACCGGACCACCCCGTGAATTCCGATCCCGCCGCGGGACTTGCCGTCAGGGAAACGGTCATGGTCCGGTACAGGGTCTTCGTCGTGCTGCTGCATGCCGCATCGCATGACGCCGATGCTTCGGCCAGGCCGACCTCCGCAGGCGTCTCCGCTGCGGTGCCTGCAATGGAGCCCTTGCCCTCGCCACCCTTGGCGAGCGACAGCGTGCTCGTGCACCCGGCCGCTGATGGGTATCGGCTTGACCAGATCTGCCACGTCGTGCCGTCGCCTGCCCGCGAGCCGTAAACCGCGAGCCATTCGCATGTGGTCGGGTTGAAGGTCGACCACGGGCGGGCGGTCGTCTTCGTGGCAGAGGTGCCGCCCTGCACCAACTCCACCGTCGAGGGCGGCGTACCGTCGCTCGCGATGAACCCGACGTAGATTCCAAGCTCGTTGGTCGCCTGAGCTTGAGCACCGAGGTGCGCCAGGGTCTCGTCCGCGAAGGGGTTCGCGAGTATCTGCGGGCGATAGCGAGAGGTGGCCCATCCAGCGGGCTCGACGCTCTTGAGGTCCCCCACCCGGGCACCGTCGGTCGCGGAAAAGCGCTGCACGACCATCGGATATGACGGTTGTGGATATGGCCCGTACACAAACGACGCCACGTAGAACTCGTTGCGCGTGCGGTTCCACGTCACGGAGGCGGAGTAGTAACCGAGTGCCGTGTTGGGGTCGAGGCGACGGGGGGTGCCAACCGGAACGCCATCCCCGTTGAGCAGGGTGGTCCACGGCGCGTCTTGCTCGCTCGAGCCGGTCGTCTTGCCCCGTCGCTGGGCGAGGAAGGTGTCGCTCGTTGCGGAATACGTCAGGCTGAAGGCGCCGTAGCTTGTGAGGCCGGGGAACGGGTCCATCGAGGTCCCCTGCGGCGTACCGGTGGAGTTGACGAAGATGGCCGCCTCCCAGTCTCCGCCCGACGCGCCGACCAGGAACCTCTTCTTCGCCGGGCTGTAGGCGATGGTCACCGACTCGATGTTGTTCGGCCCACTGAGGATCGTGGTCGTGTCGGCGGCCGGGGTGCCGTCGGCGGCGATGGCGCGGCACTTGACCGGTTTGTTCGCCGACGGATCCTGCTCGCCCCAGCAGGCGATCCACCCTCCGGTCGTCGGGTCGTACGCGACCGCGGGCTGCTGCTGGGGCACTTGGGTGCTCTTCGCCAGCACGTGCTGGGAGCCGACCTGCGTCCCTTCGGGACCCAGAAGGAGGGTCACGTACGAGCGTTCGCTGCTCGAGTTGATGCCCTGATAGTACGAAACGACCAGCGTGTGGCCCGTGTTCGGATTCGCGGCCGCGGCGATCTTCTCGCCGTTCCAATTGCCGTTGTATGCGGGGGTCCACGCAGTGACTTGCACAGGTGCCGTCGCCGCGGCAATGGCGTTCGTGGCGCCCACCGCGCATACTGCGGTCGCTGATGCTGCCGCAAGACCGACCAGCGCACGGCGACGAGGGTCTTTCCGCATGGACACTTCAGGCCTCCTTGGGCTTCAATCGAGACGCCCGGTAATCCTGCTGGCTTGCCCCCTGTGTCGCCCGTGGGGTTTCCCACGGTTTCCAACAGGATTCCTCCGGTGGCTCGTGCTGCAGAACTCTCCCCGGGAGAGACCTCGTGGCTCCGGGGCGCCGTGACCCTGCGCGAAAGCTGAGTCTTGGAGCGCCGCGTGCCTGCGCTCCCGCGGTCGGCAGGGTCGTCGGGGCGGCGGCGGCGGAGTAGGTTGGCGGTGGGGTCTGCGGGGGAGGCCACTACTGCGTGGGTTGGGGCGGCAGTTCGAACTGCCCCGGTTCGGGCGGGATGGTGCGCGGCCGGCGAGCATCCGGGACCGGTGGCGTCCAACGCGGTCTGCGGGTGGCCCGCTACGTGGTGAGGGTGCCGGTCACGGGCTGATCGGGGGATACCCCACGCAACCGGGCGGCGGATAGCCCACGAATGCGGTCCGACGGGGTTACGGGGCCTCGGTGCCGGCGGTAGAACGGCACCGAGGCCCTTCCCATTCCACCCCCGCTTCGGAGGTTCCCGTGCCCCTGATCAGGACCCGCGCACTTCTCGCCCTACCAGCAATGCTTCTGCTCGCAATCCCAACCTCCGGCGCGAGTTTGGCCAGCGCCGCACCCGCACCGACCTGGGACCCAATCAGCACGGTTCCCACCATCAACCGCGCACAAGAAGGCACATACACGCCGGACAGCACGGAGTACTG
>CAZIQQ010000012.1:0-31138 GCA_964541555.1 uncultured Bifidobacterium sp.
GGGTGATCGGGCCGTTGGGCGACTCGGTGATGGCGTTGCTCTGGGTGCTGGTGCCACCGGGGCCGACCACCCGCAGGCGCACCGGGTAGGAGTCGCCATTGGTGAGGCCGCTGATCACGAGCGGGCTCGTGATGGCCGCCGGCGAGCGGGCGATCCAGTTCGTGCCGCCGTCGGTGGAGTACTCGATGTTGGTGGGCGTGGCGCCGCCGGTCGCCCCCAGGGCGAACGCCACCGACACCTGGCCGTCGCCCGGCGTGAGGGCGCTCACCACCGGGGCGGCCGGAGCGATGGCGGTCACCTGGAAGCTGGACGCCGACGATGTGGCGGGCACCAGCAGGCCGCTCTGGGCCACGGAGGCGGTGAGTGAGCAGGTGCCGGCCGACACGAAGGTGACGGCGCCGGTGGAGGCGTCGACCGTGCACACGCCGGTGGTGGTGGATGCGTAGGTGATGGCCCCGCCAGCACGCGACGGCGTGGCCGCAACCGTGGGCGGCGTGGCGTCGAAGGCGTAGCTGGACGCCTGGCTGGAGGTGATGGCGATGGTGCGCGAGATCGGCCCGTTGGGGGTCTGGGTGATCGCGTTGCTCTGCGCCCCGTTACCGGCGGTGTTGACCGCCTGCACCCGCACGTCGTACGCATCGCCGTTGTTCAGACCCGTGATCACCAGCGGGCTGGTGATGGAGGCAGGAGAGCGGGTGACCCAGTTGGTGCCGCCATCGGTGGAGTAGCGGATGTTGGTGGGTGCCACACCGCCGTTGCTGCCCAGGGTGTAGGCAACGCTCAGCTGGCCGTCGCCCGCGGTAACCGACGAGATCGTCGGCGCGCTCGGCGGCACGGCCGTCACCTGGAAGCTCGTGTTCGACGACGTCGCGGGCAGCAGGTTTCCGCTGGCGGCCACCGATGCGGTGACGGTGCAGGTGCCGGCGCTCACGAACGACACGGCGCCGGTGGAGGAGTCGACGGTGCAGACGCCCGTGGTGGACGACGCGTAGGTGACAGCCCCGCCGGCCTGGGACGGCGTGGCGGAGAGCACCGGGCCGAACACGTTGAACGCGTACGACGAGGCGACGGTCGAGGTGATGTCGATGGTGCGGGCCACCGGGGCGTTCGGGGTCTGCAGGAAGCTGTTCGACTCCGTGCTTGTGCCCGCCGCGGCGACGGTGCGCAGCATCACGGGGTACTCGGTGCCGTTGGTGAGACCCGTGATCGACAGCGGGCTGGCGATTCCCGAGCGGGTGCTCCAGTTGGTGCCGCCGTCGGTGGAGTACTGGATGCTGGTGGGAGTGGCGCCGCCATTGGGGCCCAGCGTGAACGCCACCGACAGCGTGCCGTCACCCGAGGTGACGTCGGTGATGGTGGGAGCGCCGGGGGCTACGGCAGTGACGGTGATTGACGTGGGCGACGACGTGACCGCCTGGCGGATGCCCGACTGCGTGATCGACGAGGTCACCTGGCAGGTGCCGGCCGACACGAAGGCAACGACGCCCGTGACCGAGTTGATGGTGCACACCGCAGGGGTGGAACTGGCGTAACTGACCGTGCCGCCTGCGACCGTCGGGGTTCCGGTGATGGTGGGCGGCGATGCGTCGAAGGCGTACGAGGCAGCAGCTCCGGTGTTCACCATGCTTCGGACGATGGAGGTGGCCGGGGTCTCGGCCAGCGAGTTCGACGTGCCGCTCTCACCGACGGCGTTCACCGCGCGCAGGTACACCGTGTAGTTCTGGTTGTTGGTGAGGCCGGTGATCACCAGCGGGCTGGTGGTGGTGGCAGGCGACGCCGAGGTCCAGCTGGTGCCGTCGAACGAGTACTGCACGTTGGAGAGCGGCAGCCCACCCGTGGACCCGAGCGAGAAGTCCACCGTCAGGGTGCCGCTGCTCGGCTCGATCCACGTGACCGTCGGTGCGGTCGGCGTGACGCCCAGGATGGTGAAGGTGCGGGTGACCGTGGCCGCGTTGAGGCCGCCGCTTGCCGCCACGGTCGACGACACCTGGCAGGAACCCGCCGTTACGAACGCCACCTGGCCAGTCTCGGGGTTGATGGTGCACACCGAGGGTGTGGCAGAGGCGTAGCTGACGGCGCCGCCGTCCTCGGACGGCACGGCCGCGATGGTGGGCGGAATGGCGCTGAAGGTGTACGCAGAGGCCACGCTCGAGGTCAGGGTCATCGAGCGGGTTCCGGTCGGGGCCCCCGACACCGTGGCCGACCCACCGCTGGTGCCGCCCGGCCCGATCACGGCGAGCTTCACGTTGTACGTGGTGCCGTTGGTGAGGCCGGTGATCACCAGCGGGCTGGTGGTGGTGGCAGGCGACGCCGGCGTGTACGACACACCGCCGTTCGTGGAGTACGCCACGTTGGTGATGTCGGCGCCGCCGTTCGACCCCTGCGTGTAGCCGACGGTCAGCTTGCCGTTGCCGCCGCTCACCTGCGTGATGGTGGGCGCGCTGGGCGCGACGGGCGTGATGGTGAACGACTGCGGGCTCGACGTGGCCGCGTTCAGGCCGGGGGCGGCCGCGACGACGGCGCGGATGGCGCAGGTGCCGGCGGACACGAACTCCACGACGCCCGAGGTGTCATCGACCAGGCACTGCGCCGGCGTGGTGGTCTCGAAGGTCACGTCTCCCCCGCTCACCGACGGCGCAGCCGTGATGGTGGGCGGGGTCGCCGTGAACGCGTACGACGACGCCACGGTGCTGGTGATGGCGATGGTGCGGGCCTCTGGCGCGCCGGATGCGGTGGCCGACGCCGGGCTGGTGCCGCCGGGGCCCACGGCGCGCAGCTTCACCTGGTACGTCGTGCCGTTCACCAGGCCGCCGATGGTGATGGGGCTTGCCGTGGCGGCCGGCGACGGGGTGGTCCACGTCGCGCCGTCGTCGGTGGAGTACTCCACGTTCGAGATCGGGGCGCCCCCGGTCGAGCCCGGCGTGAAGGCCACCTGCAGTTGGGTGTTGCGGCCGGTGATGCCCGTGATGGACGGCGCAGCGGGGGCGACCGGCGTGACCTGGAAGGTCACCGGCGTGGTGGTGGCCGCCACGTACGACGCCGTTGCCGCGACGGTGGCGGTGGCCGAGCACGTACCCGCGCCGGTGAAGGTGACGGCCCCGGTCGCCTCGCCCACGGTGCAGACACCGGGAGTCGAGGTGGCGAAGGTCACGGCGCCATCGACGACCGACGGCGTGGCCGCCAGCGTCGGCGGGGTGGCGTCGAATGCGTACGGCCCTGCGGGAGTGGAATCGAAGGCGATGGTGCGCAGTGCGCGTCCGCTTGAGGTGATGGTGCCCGAGAGGGTGGGCTGGGTGAGTGTGTAGTTGGGCGCCGTCGTGCCGGTGAGCGTCATCGCGGTGGTGACGCTGATGGGCGATGCCGAGGCCTCGGCCTGGGCGAACGTGCCGGTCGTGGCGTTCGCCAGGGCGACGTCGTCGCTGCCAACCGCACCCTGCAGCGTGGCTCCGGTGATCTGCGCGGCGCGGGTGCCGTCGTAGTCGCGCGTGGTCACCGACGCGCCGGTGACGGTGAGGCCCTTGCGGCCGATCGTGAGGCGACCCTGGATGATCAGGTCGTAATTGGCGCCCGCGCTCAGGGTGCCGGCGGTGTACGCGTAGGTGCCCACGGTGTCGCCGGGTGCGCGCGACGGCGTACCCGTGAGGCGGTCGCCCTCGAGCAGCGAGCCACCCGTCACGCCGAAGACCGGCGTGGGATCGGAGTCGCCGTAGGTCTTCGTGGCGTTGTTGACGCCCACCGTGAGCGTGCGGCGGGTGATGGTGAGGTTGCGCTGCACGAACGTGACGTCGTAGGCGCCGCCGATGGCGAGGGACCCGCGGTTGATCTGATAGGTGCCAACGGCCTCACCCGCGACGCGCGTCATCGACCCGACGAAGGCATCGCCGGGCACCAGCGCGCCGCTGGTGATCTCGTACGTGAGCGACGGATCGACGTCGCCGTAGTTCTTCGACAGCGCGAGCGGGCGCACCGTGATGGCCTCGGGCACGGCGGTGATCGGGAAGCTGAGCGTGGACGTCGTGGTGCCGGCGCCCTCCACGGTGGCCGTGACCTCGAATACCTCGCTGGCGTTCGCGCCGAGGCGGTTCACCGCGTTGCGGTCGGGCGTGTAGGTGTAGGCGCCGGTGGTGGGGTTCACCGTCAGGCTGCCGAATGTGCCGGTGCGCTCCTGAACGACCGAACCCGGCACGGTGCCGCTGATGCCATAGGCGATCGACGCGGCGCCGTCCACCGAACTCGCGCTGAGCGTGCCGGTGGCGTTGGCGAAGGTGTCAGGGGCGCTGGTGTCGGTGAGTGTCGCGCCGGCCTGCACGGGGAAGGTCGGGGCGTCGACCACCGGCGTCACGTTGATGGTGAGGGTGTTCGGGGCGGCGCTCTGCAGCGTTCCGTCGGACACCCTGAAGCGCACCGTCGCGTACGGGGTGCCGTTGGCGTTGGCGGCAGGACGGAAGCGCAGGCGTCCCCCGGCGATGGCCGATGACGTCACCACCTGATCGGCGGTGACGGCCGTCCACACGCCCGCGTCGAGGTACTCCAGCGTGCCGGCGGCGGGGACCTGCGTGATTCGCACGGACGCCAGGGCCACGCCGTCGGCGTCGGCGTAGGTGCCGAACGACGACAGGCCGAGCACCAGCACGGCGTCCTCGTCGAGGGTCGCGGTGGCGTCGGTGGTGGTGGGCGCGTCGTCCACCGCGGCCACGGCGACCGACACCTGCACGGGGTCGGACACCGCGGACCCATCGGAGGCCGACACCGAGAAGGCCGGCGTCACGCCGCTGGCGTTGGCCGCGGGCGTCCAGACCACCTCGTCGCCCACGGCGATGGTGGTGGTGCCCGGCACCACGGGGTTCCCGTTCTTCGTCAGCGTGCCACCGGCAACCGAGGTGACACGGAAGGTGATGGGCGCCGACTCGGGGTCGCTGGCGTTACTGGCCGCCAGCAGGTCGGCGTACGTGATGGTGAGCGGGGTGTCCTCGGTGCCCGCCAGGTTCGACACGGTGGTGAAGCGCGGGGCGTCGTTGATGGCCGTGACGTCCACGATCACCGATGCCGTGCTGGTGGCGAAGCGGTCGTCGGCGGTGAACGACACCGTCGCGTACGCGGTGCCGTTCTCGTTGGCCGGCGGCGTGTAGCGCAGCGTGCTGAGGGCCACGTCGACCTCGGCCGGCGGACCCGTCAGCAGGATCTGCCGCGAGTTGTTGCCGCCCACGTACGCGCTGGCGACCGGCGACACCGAGAGCGAGCCCTTGCCGGCGGGCACCGATGCCGTAAGCGCCACCGAACTCGAGTCGTCGTCGTCCACGGTCACGGCGGTGCCGAGGGCGTCGGAGAACAGCAGCGGGATGTCCTCGTTGATCACCTGGCGGCCGGGCACCGTGATGACGGGGGCCGCGTTGACGGCGGTGACGGACACCGTCATCAGGTTGGGGAACGCGCTGTACACCGCGCCGTCCGACACATTGAACGTGAACGTCGTATACGGAGAACCGGTGTCGGTTCCCGTGGGCACGAAGCGCAGGCGACCGGCGTCGAGGTGGGCGCGGGTGATCACCTGGCCGCTCGTGACGGCCACCCAGTTCGACGAGTCGTCCAGGTACTCCAGCGTGCCCCTGCCGGGCAGCGATGCGATGCGCACGCCCGCGATGTCGTTGCCCTCGGGGTCGGCATAGGCGCCGAAGGCGTCCACTCCGATCACCAGCGCGGTGGATCGCAGCGTGCTGATGGCCGAGTCCGACGTCGTCGGCGGGTCGTCCACCGCGGCGAAGGTCATCGTCACGGTCGCGGGCGCCGACTGCACGGAGCCGTCGGAGGCCGTGACGGTGAACGACTGCGCGGCGGAGTTCTGGGCGGCGGGCCAGAACGTGAGGTTGTCGATGGCCTCCACCGTGAGCACCTGGCCGCGGGTCACCGGCACGCCCGCAAGGCGAAGCTGGCCCGCCGCAGGCAGGGTGGCGATGGTGAGCGACGCCATCGTCCCGCCCTCGACGTCGGTGAAGCGCGAGGTGAACTCGGTCTGGTCGAAGCTGATGTTCTCGCCCTCAGGCGCGGTGCGCGACAGGTTCGACAGCGCGGGCGGGTCGTTGACCGGCGTCACCGTGATGGTGGTGGTGGGGCGCCCGCTGGTGAGCGTGCCGTCCGACACGTTCCAGGTGATGGTGCGCGACGCCCCCGGCGAGTCGTTGGTGGGGTTGGCGAACTGCACCGCGGCCAGCGCGGCGCGCCACTGCGCCACCGTGGCCGTCGCGCCGGCGGAGGTCAGCGTGAGCGTGCGCGACCCCGCCGCCCAGATGCCGCTGATGTTGCCCATGGTCGACGGCTGATTGGTGAACGACAGGGCGTCGCCCGACACCGCGCCCTCGGTGATGGCCACCGTCGCCGATGCCAGGGTGAGGCTGTCGACGTCGGTCAGCGTGAGAACCGGATCGAGGAACCTGGCCTCGGCCTGCTCGGTGTACTGGGCGGTGCCGGTGGCCGTGAGCACCGGGGCGTCCTCTGCTCCACCGATCTGCACCGACAGCACGGCCGAGCGGCTCGCGTTGCCGTCGGTGACGGTGTAGTTGAAGGCGTCGGTGAGCGACTGGCCGGACAGCAGCGCCTGCACCAGCGAGTTGCCGTTGTTCACGGTGTACGAGTACGAGCCGTCGGCCCTCAGGGTGAGGGTGCCGTACGAGCCCGCGAACGCCGTACCCACGGTGCCCGCCGTGCCGCTGCCCGCGGTGGACCCGCGGCGCAGCGACGACACGGACATGGTCGAGCCCGCGTCGGGGTCGGAGTCGTTCGCGAACACCGTGCCATCGGGGTCGGTACCTGGCGTGCCGTTGGCCGTGCCGCCGGCCTCCACCGCCGCGGCGGTGTCGTTGCCCGCGGCCGGGGCATCGTTGGCACCGGTGAGCACGACCTCGATCACGCCGATGTCGGATGAGCTGCCGTACGACACCGTGTAGTTGAAGTAGTCGCGCACCGACTGGCCCGCCGCCAGCGCCTCGACGGCCGGGCTGGTGTTGTCGACGATGTACGAGAACTCGCCGTTCACGTTGATCGTCAGCGTTCCGTAGCCACCGGCCAGGCCCTCGCCGACGATGCCGACGATGCCGGCCCCCTTCACGGCACCCGTGCGAATGGCGGTGACGGATGCGCTGGCGCCGCCCGTCACCGTGCCCGGGGCGACGTCGTTGGCCAATGCGGTCCCGGTGGCGTTGGCGCCCGCCGTGCCGTTACTGAGACCGCCGGCCTCGATCGCAGCCACGGCGTCGTCGATGCCGGTGGGGTTGGTGTCGGACGGCGCCGCGGCCACCTGAGTGGATGCCGCGCTGCTGCCGATGGCCGACGTGGCCACCACCTCGAATGCGTATGAGGTGCCGTTGGAGAGGCCCTCGATGCTGCACGACAGCGGGTTGGCGGTGACACCGATCTGCGTGGTGCAGAACTTCGATGCATCGCCCACCACCGATGCCCGGTAGCTCAGCAGCGGGCTGTCGCCGTCGTTCACCGGCGCCGTCCACGCCAGGCGCACGCGTGCGTTGCCCGCGGTCGCCAGCAGGCCGGTGGGGGCACCGGGCACGGTGGGCGTACGGGTGATCAGCGGCACGGCCGACGAAACGGCCTTGGTGGTCGTGTTGGTGCCGTCGCCACGCTCGCCGTTGGCGCCATAGCCCCAGCAGCGAACCGTTGCGTCGGTGGTGACCCCACAGGTGAAGTTGGAGTTGCCGGAGATCTGGCTGTACTTGGACTCGCCCGTGAGGATCACCGGCTGGCTGCGGTTTACGAGGTCGCCCACGCCCAGCTGGCCGTAGCCGTTACCGCCCCAGCACACGGGGCCGCCGCCCACGAACACCGCGCACACGTGGTTGGAGCCCGCCACGTTGACCGACGCCACCTGGTCGAGCGCCGCGACGGTCTGCGGCACGAGGCGGTTGGTCGTGGTTCCGTCGGCAAGCTGGTATCCGGCGTTGTAGCCCCAGCACGACACGGTCTTGTCGGCCAGCACGGCACAGGTGGTCTGCCACCCGGCAGAGAGCGAGATGGCGTTCGAGATGCTGCCCGCACGCACGGGGGTGAGGCGGGTGGTGGCGGTGCCGTCCCCCAACTGGCCCTGCGAGTTGAAGCCCCAGCACCACACCTGCCCGGGGCTCTTGATGGCGCACGCGTGCGACGCCCCACCCGAGAGCGCGATAACGCCGGTCAGGCCGCTGACGGGCTCGGGCACCGACGACGTCTGGGTGCTGTTGTTGCCCAACTGGCCCGAGACGTTGTAGCCCCAGCACCGCACCGTGCCGTCGCTCAGGCGGGCGCATGAGGAATTCTCGAGGACGGCCACCTCGCGCGCCGTGGCGATACCCGACACCGCCACGGGCACGTTGCTGTGGTTCATGGCGCCGTTGCCCAGCTGACCACTGGTGCCGCGACCCCAGCAGCGCACCGCACCGGTGGAGAGCACGGCACAGGTGGTGTTGCCGCCGGCGGCAAGCGAGATGGCATTGGTGATGCCGCTGACCTTCACGGGAAGCAGAGACGTCGTGTTGGTTGCGTTGCCGAGCTGGCCCTCAGCGTTGTAGCCCCAGCACACCACTGATCCGGTGGCCGCGAGGGCACAGGCGTGGTTCGCGCCCGTCACCACCTGGGTGCCACCGTAGGCGGCAACCTCGGCCGGCCCGAAGCCGTTGGCGTTGCGGGCCGACACGCGGAACTGATAGGCAGCCGACTGCGTCATGCCCGTGACCGTGATGGCAGTCACGGCCGACGCCGGGTGGCTGAAGGTGGTCCAGTTGGTGTTGTCGCTGGAGTACTCGACCTTGTAGTCGTCGATGGGCGCGCCGCCGTTGCGCGCGGGCGCGTTCCACTTGAGGGAGATCGCGGTGTCGGTACGCCCTGTCACTGCGATGCCGCTGACGGCACCCGGCACGGAGGTGACGGTGGTGAAGGCCGGCTCGATCTCGCTTACGGCGCCGGGCACGTAGCGATTGACATTCGTGTTGTCGCCGAGGGAGTACTGGCCGTTGTAGCCCCAGCACCGCGTGGCGCCGTCGCCCATCACCGCGCAGGTGAACACGTCGCCCGTCGCGATGTCGGTGACGCCGCTCAGGGACCCGCTGGGCTCGGTGGGAACCTGGCGGTTGGTGGTGGTGTTGTCACCCAACTGGCCGTAGGCGTTGTAGCCCCAGCAGCGCACGCCGCCACCACCGATGATGGCGCACGCGTACGCGCCTCCCGCCACCACGCGAGTCGCGCCGGTGAGACCGCTCACCGCGACCGGCGACGACTGGCTGGACAGCGCGTTGTTGCCCAGCTGGCCGCTGGTGCCGAGGCCCCAGCAACTCACGGTGCCGTCCTGCAGCCGCGCGCAGGCGAAGTTGTTGGCGGCCGTCACCTGCACGGCGTTCGTGATGCCGCTCACCTGAACGCCGGTGAGCGACTCGGTGGTGGCCTGCCCATTGCCCAGCATGCCGTCGTTGGGAGCGCCCCAGCAGCGCACGGTGCCGTCACCGAAGGCCGCGCAGGTGTGCGCGGCACCCGTGGCCACCGAAACGGCGCCGGTGTACGTGGACACCCGCACCGGCACGTTGCGGTTTGTCTTCGTGCCGTCGCCCAGCTGGCCGTTTCCGTTGGCGCCCCAGCACCAGATGGATCCGTTCGACTGAAGGATCGCGCAGGCATGGGAGCTGGCCTGCGACGTCGAGATGGCCGACGCCGCGCCCGGCAGGCTCACGCTCACCGGGTACGACCGCGTGGCCGTGATGCCATCACCAAGCTGACCTGACGTGCCGAGGCCCCAGCACTTCGCCGTGCCGGCCGGCTCGAGCGCGCAGGTGAACGTGTTGCCGGTGGCCACCGCGGATGCCCGGTCGATGGAGAAGACTCCCGTCGGGAGCGCGCGGTTCGTGGTGCTGGAGTCACCGACCTGGAAGCTGTTGTTGTAGCCCCAGCACTCGACCCCCCCGGACCACAGCCGCACGCACCCCGTCTGCACGCCAGCAGCCACGGACGCCGCAGCGTCGATGAACGACGGTCGGCCCAACCCGGCAGACGTGCGCGCCCGCACGCGGAACGCCGTGCGCTGGCCCGCCGCGAGCCCCGTGATCTCCGTGGTGGGCGAGGTCGAGGTGCCCGTGGGGAACACCGTCCAGTTGGCGCCCTGGTCGGTGGTGTACGCCACCTCGTAGCCGGTGATGGGAAGGCCATTGCCCACGGCGGGGTCCCACTGCAGCACCGCACTTGTGTCGGTCTGCGACGCGATGCGCAGGCCCGTGACGCGCGACGCCACCGCCGGCAGCGCGGTCGGTGAGGCCACCGGCACGGGCTGCAGGGCGTTGACAAGGGTGCCGTCACCGACCTGGCCGATGTTGTTGTAGCCCCAGCAGCGCAATGTGCCGTCGCTCATGCGCGCGCAGGTGGTGTTTCCGAAGCGCCCGATGGCCGTTGCGCCGGTGATGCCCTTCACCACCTGCGCGGTCTCGCGGGTCACGCCCGCAACACCGCCGTCGCCGATCTCACCGCTCGTGCCGATGCCCCAGCAGCGCACCGTGCCGTCTGCCAGCAGCGCGCATGATCCGTTGCTGCCGAGGGCCAGCTGGCGGGCATCGTCGACGTTGAGGGCCCGAACGGCAACTGTGGTACTGGAGGTGGTGGTGCCGTCGCCCAGCTGGCTGTTGGCGTTGCTACCCCAGCACCACACCGTGTAGTCCGTGCGAATGACGCAGGCGTGGTTGTTGCTGGTTGCTATGGATCGGATGCCCGTCGCCAGCGTGACGGTCGTGGGCACCAGTTTGTTGGCGGTGGTCCCGTCTCCGATCTGCCCGCTGGGGTTGTAGCCCCAGCACTTCGCGGTGCCGTCGGCGAGCACCGCACAGCTGGTGCGTCCGCCAGCGGTCACATCCACCACGTTCGAGAGTCCCGGGACGTCCCCCGCCTCGAGTTGGTTGTTGGTGAAGCCATTGCCCATGGCCCCCTCGGCGCCGTAGCCCCAGCACTTCACCCCGCCGGCCGCGAGGAGCACGCAAGCGTGGTACTCACCCACGGCAAGCTTCGCGGCGTCGGTGATGCCCGTGACGGCCGTGGCCTGGGACAGGGTCACCTGTCCCCAGCCCCCTGTCGAGTTCGGCGTGCGCCCCCAGCACTGCACGCGACCGGTGTCGAGCAGCGCGCATCCGTGCTCGATGCCGACGCCAACGGCAGTGACCGGCGCCGTAAGGCCCTTCACCTGCACGGGAACATAGGAGTGGGTCGTCGTGCCGTCCCCGAGGCGGCTGGTCGAGTTGTTCCCCCAGCACCACACGGTGCCGCCCGTACGGATGGCGCAGGTGTGCTGCATGCCGCTACTGCCCCGGGCAATGGCCGTGAAACCGTCCCACGCCCCCTGCACCGAGGGGCCCGTGCCCTGCGCCGTGACGGCCGACACCCGGTACACGTAGCGGGTGCCGGGGCCCAGGCCCGTGACGGTCATGGTGGTTGCCGGCCAGGCGGTGTGCGGGAAGGCCTTCCAGATGTTGGTTCCCACCTCTGAGTACTCAACGAGGTAGTCCGAGATCGCGCTGCCGCCGTCGTACGACGGCGCCGTCCACGACAGCGTGGCCGAGGTGCCGGTTGTCGCGGTGACCGTCAGGTTCGTCGGAGCGCCGGGAAGGGTGGGCGACGCCGCGCGGGGGTAGCCGCCGATGCCACGCACCAGCACCGTGGTGTTGCGGGCACCGGCCACCGTGTTGTCGCCGCGCTGGCCGCTGGTTCCCTGCCCCGCACACTGAATGGTGCCGTCGGTGAGGCGCGCGCACGTGAGCGTGACGCCCGTGCTCACCTGCGCCACGCCGGTGAGCCCGGCGACACGGACCGGCACCAGGCTGTTGGTCGACAGGCCGTGGCCCAGCTGGCCGGTGGTACCCGTGCCCCAGCACCACGCCTGGTCGCCGATGCGCGCGCAGGTCTCGGTGTTCCCCACGTCCACCGCATCGGCGGACGCCGGGAGGTTCTGCACCTGCTTCGCGTAGCCCGACTGCGCCGTAAGGCCGTCTCCCAGCATGCCGGCAGAGTTCGTGCCCCAGCACCACAGGGTGCCGTTGCTCTTGCGCGCGCAGCCGGTGCTGTTGAAGGCATCGATCTGCGTGACGTCCGTCAACGGCACCGACGCGGCCGTCTGCACGCTGGTCGGGGTCACCGTGTTGGTGTTCGTGACGACGCCGTTACCGAGCTTGCCGGTGTTCTGGTTGCCCCAGCACTTCACCTCGCCGTTGTCGAGCAGGGCGCACGTGGCGACGTTGAACGCCACGACGGACACGGCATTGGTGATGCCGGCCACCTGCACCGGCGGCCAGCTCGTGGTGAGCGCGCCCTGACCGAGCTGACCGCTGGTGCCCAGACCCCAGCAGCGGATGGTGGAGTCAGCCAACAGCGCGCACGCATGCGCGTAGCCCACCGACACCCGGGTGGCAGTGGAGATGCCGCTCACCACGACGGGCTCGCTCGACGTGACGTTGGTGCCGTTGCCGAGCTCGCCACTGGTGCCGAGGCCCCAGCAGCGCACCGTGCCATCGGCCATGCGGGCACACGCCGTCGTCGACCTCAGGTCCACCTGCGTGGCGCGACCGTTCAGGCGTTCGATCCACGTGGCCACGTTGCGGTTCTCGGTGGTGAGGTTGCCCAACTGGCTGGAGGCGTTGGCGCCCCAGCAAGCCACGCCGCCATCCTCGCCGACCGCGCACGCATAGGCGTTGCCCGCGACGACGTCCACGGCCCGGGCCGTTGATGCCGGCAAGCTGGGTCCGTTCGCGTTGATGGCCGCCACCCGGAACACGTAGGTGGAACCGGATGAGGCGCCCGTGAGCGTTGCCCTCGGCGACACCGACACGCCGTCGTTCAGCGTGGTCCAGGTGGCTCCGGCATCGCTGGTGTACTCCACGCGGTAGTCGGTGACGGTGAAGCCACGGCCGGATGCCGGGCTCCACGTGACGTCGATGGTGCTCGAGTTGCGCCACTGCGCAGCGATGTTGAACGGTGGGTCCGGCCGCAGCGGTAGCGCCGTGGTCTTCACCACGGTCACCGGCGACGTGCGGTTGACGTTGGTGGCGTCGCCGAGGCGGAAGCTGCCGTTGGTTCCCCAGCAGAGGGCCGACGAGCCATCGACGATGCCGCAGGTGTTGGTGGGCCCGGCGAGGATGTTCGAGAACGTCACGTCCTGCGCAAGGCCGACCGGCAGGTTGCGCTGGGTGGTGGTGCCGTCACCGACCGCGCCCGAGCCCGCACCCCAGCAGCGCGAGGTGCCGTCCTGCAGCAGGGCGCAGGCGTGCACGTTGCCGGCGCTGATCTGCGTGACGCCCGTGAGCCCCGGCACCGTGCCACGCGTCAGGCGCTGGATCGCCAGGCCGTCGCCCAACTGGCCCTGGTTGCCCTGGCCCCAACAGGTCACCGTGGTGTCGGCCAGCAGCGCACAGGTGAATGCGGTCCCCGCGACCACCGTCTTCGCGTTGGTGATTCCAAGGACGGCAACCGGAGTGCGCCGCTCGGTCACGGTGCCGTCGCCCAGCTGGCCGCTGGTGTTGAGGCCCCAGCAGCGCATGGTGCCGTCGGCCAGCACGGCGCAGGTGTGGGCATTGCCGGTGGCGATCGACACTGCCGGGTTGGCGCTCGTGATGCCGGTCACCTGCACGGGCCGGTTGCGCTGGGTGGCGGTGTTGTCACCCAGGCGGCCGTTGTTGTTGAGACCCCAGCACCACACGGTGCCATCGCTGAGGCGCGCGCACGCGTGGTTGCCGGTAGAGGCGGCCACCTGCGCCACGCCCGAGAGCTGTCCGGTGCCGGTGGAGTTGTGCACGTACTGCGGCACCCACTGGTTGGTCGTGCTGTTGATGCCCAGCTGGCCGTTGCCGCTGTTGCCCCAGCACCGCACCCGCTGCTGGGGCTCGTTGATGACCGCGCAGGTGAAGGCGGCACCGGCGGAGAGCGAGGCCACGGACGTGAGGCCGGTGACCGTGCGCGGGCGGGCACCCGACACGTTGGAGCCATCACCGATCTCGCCGCTGTTGCCGTTGCCCCAGCACATGACCGTATTGGTGATGGTGAGGCCGCACCCGTGGCTGTTGCCCTGCACAACGCGCGAGAACGGCTGCTGCATGTAGCGGGGGTCGCTCGTGCCACGGCTGTTCACCGCCGACACCCGCACGTTGTACTCCTGGTTCGGGCGGAGGTTGGGCACAGAGGCGCGGAGATCGGTGGACACCCCGTCGGGCAGGATCGTCCACGTGGCCGATCCCGCGAGCGTGTACTCAATGACGTAGTCGGTGATGGCCGAGCCGCCATCGAAGTCGGGGGCCGTCCATGTGATGTCGAGGGTGGTGCCGGTGCGCGAGGAAAGCGTGACACCGGCGGGCGGTGATGGTCGGGTGGGGGTGCTGGTGCTCGCCAGTGAGCGCACGGTGACGGGCAGGTTGGAACTGAAGGCTCCGCCGTTGCCCAGCTGCGCGGAGGTGCCCGTACCCCAGCACTGCACCTGGCCGTTGGTGAGCCGCGCGCAGGCCGTGGAGTTCGAGGCGGCGATGGCCGATGCGGCCACCACGCCCTGCGCATCGACCGGCGTGAGGCGGGGCGAGGTGTTGGTTCCATCGCCGGTCTGGCCGGCGTCATTGCGCCCCCAGCACTTGACACGGCCAGTGGACAGCAGGGCACATGAGGTCTCGGACATCACCGCGACATCAACGGCATTGGTGATGCCCGGCACCTGCACCGGGCGCGTCTTCGTCACCGTGGTGCCGTCGCCGACGCCGCCGCTGGCGTTCCTGCCCCAGCACCACACCGTGCCATCCGCCGACTTGACGACGCAGTTGGTGCGATCCCACGAATCAATGGCCGATGCGCCGGTGAACGCGACGCCGGCAGAGGCCTCCACGGTGACGGGCGTCGTGCTGGTCGTCGTCGTGCCATTGCCGAGCTGCCCTTGGTCGCCCAGCCCCGAACAGCGGACCTCACCGCCTGCGACGATCGCGCACATGTAGTCGGTCCCCCCCGCGATGTCGGTCACTCCGGTTGGCGACGTCACGGTGGTGGGCGTGGACCTGCTGTTCGTGCCCGAGAAGATCTGTCCGGTGTAGCCGTAGCCCCAGCAACGAAGGCTCGCATCGGCCAGGAGCGCGCAGACATGAGCGTTTCCGGCCTCGATGCGGGTGACGCCCGTCAGGCTCGAGGGCGTGCGGAAGGTGTTGGAGGTGGCCGAAAGGCCATCGCCCAACTGGCCCTCGCCGCCACGTCCGGCGCACCGAACAGTGGTGTCGGCGAGAAGGGCGCACATGAACTCACTTCCGGCGGTCACGGCGGTGATGGGAGACGTGGTGGCAACCCCTTCCCGCGGCTCGAAGAGGTTCACTGCGGCACCGTTGGCGAACTGCCCGAGGTTGTTCACGCCCCAGCACGACGCGCGGCCCTGGGTGGTGGCCGCGCAGAAGAAGTCGCCGCCGCCGGCCAGGCTCCCACCTGATGTGCGCACGCTCGTGATGGATGCCGACGTGCCGGTGCCGTTCGCATTCACCGGGGTGATGCGGAACTCGTATGTCGCGCCCTCCGTCAGCCCCGTGAGCGTCATCATCGGGGTGCGTGAGACGCCGTCGGACCAGGTCTGCCACGTGGCACCGGAGTCCGTCGAGTACGACACGATGTAGTCGGTGACCGGGGCGCCACGCGGGTCAGGCGGCGCACCGAACGAGAGCCGGATGGAGGTCGCGGACGTGAAGCGGGCCGTGGGGTTGGTGGGGGCGTCGGGCACAGCACCCATGGCGACCGGCTGGTACACCGGCGTGGGGACGGTGAGGGTGGTGGTGGCCTGACCGTCTCCGCGACGGCCGCTGCCCGGGCTGCCCCAGCACCACTGCGTGCCCGAGCCGGTTATGGCACAGGTGGTGGCCGCGGAGTCGGGGTTCCAGTTGCCGCCCGATGCGATGGATACGACGCCGGTGAGCCCGCTGACCGCCGTGGGGGCACTGCGGACGCTGGCGCTGTTGTCGCCCACACCCTGCTGGTAGCCCCAGCACTTGACGGTGCCGTCGCCCATCAGCGCGCAGGTGTTGCCCTCACCGGCGGTGAGGGCGGTGGCGCCCGAGAGGGTGGACACGGTGACGGGCGCATTGCGGCTGGTCTGGCTGGCGTCACCCAGCTGGCCGCTGGTGTTGTAGCCCCAGCATCGCGCGGTGCCGTCGCTCATCAGGGCGCAGCTGTGGTTTGCCCCCAGCGCCAGCTGCGTGGCATTCGTGAGACCGGTGCTCACTGCGAAGCTCCGCGTGGTGGCGGTGTTATCGCCCAGACGCCCGGAGCCGCCGTTGCCCCAGCACCAGACGACCCCGCTCGCTCGGATGGCGCACACGTGCTGGTTGCCCACCGCCACCTGGGTGGCGTCGGTGATCTCGGTCGTGGCATCCGTCTTGACGAAGGTGGTGCCACCTGTGGTCTGGTCGGACGGCAGCAGCACACCCGTGCCGATCTCGCCCTCGTCACCACGACCCCAGCACGACACCTTGCCACCGCTCATCACGGCGCAGGTGGTGTTGCCGCCGGCCGCGATGGACGTGGCGTCGGTGATGGCCTGCACCCGCTGCGGCTCGGACCAGGTGGCAAGGGTTCCCATGCCCAGCTGCCCCTCGTTGTTGATGCCCCAGCACCACACCGTGCCGTCTGTACGGCGCACGCACGTGTGATTGATGCCCTGCACCAACTGCGCCACGTTGGTGAGGCCGAGCGGGGTGACACCCGAGTAGCTGAGGGTGCCAGAGGCGTAGTTGTCGCCCAGCTGCCCCTGGGCATTGGAGCCCCAGCACCGCAGCGTGCTGTCGGCCATCACGGTGCAGGTGCTGCCGATGCCGGGCACGGGCGCCTGCGCCGACGTGCCGACGTAGGCCAGGGGGGCTGTGGCACCCACCACGTTGTCGGCGTTCTTCGCCGAAACGCGGAAGAGGTAGGTGGTGCCCAGGGCCAGGCCCGTGACGGTGGCGGACGTAGTGGTGGACACCCCGTCGGCGAAGGTGGTCCAGACCGGGGTCGTCTGGATGGCACTGGCCGGCGTGGCGTACTCGACGATGTAGTCGGTAATGGCCGCCCCACCATCAGATGACGGGGCGTCCCACTTGATGCGCACCGAGGTGCTGGTCTTCGACGCAAGTGCCACGCCCTGTGGCGCGGTGGGCGGGCTGGCGATGGCCCCCGAGATACCCTCGGGCGCCCACTCGGCGACGGCCTGCTCCCAGGCCGGGGCATCCGACCCGGCGGCGGCGGCCGGGCCCACGCCGACGGCCAGCATGATGGCAGCGGCAAGCAGCGCGATGATCGCGCGCACGGCCCGCAGTGCGGCGGACTCGTTCAGAACTGGGCGGATTGGGGGACCACTGCCACCCGAAAGTAGGGGGGCCGGGCCGCGGTGATGGCGGGTTTCCCATACATCGGTCAAACATCTTGTCGCGACGCGACGTCCGCCCCATCTCAACCCCCCATCCGACTAGCATCGGAGGGCCATGCGGGTGTTCCTGATCGCCATCGCCGTGGGTGCACTGGCGCTGCTCGGCGCCTCGGCGGCCGCGGCGACCCCCACCCGCCCCGCAGGCACCTCGGCGGCGTCCGACCCCGCAGACGTCGCCCTTGCGGCTGTGGACCAGCGCCCCGCCGCGGCAGACGGTGCCACCCCGGGTGATCTGTCGGCGCCCGAGGTGACATCGGGCAGTGGCGGCACCAGCATCGTGCGCATGGACCAGGACATCGACGGTGTGCCGGTGCTGGGCGGCGAGGTGGTGGTGGCCCTGGATTCCCGCAAGCGGGTACTGCGCGTGGATGGCGCGGTGGCCGATGGCACGTCGGTGGCGGCGCCCACCATCACCGCCCGGCAGGCGCGCCTGGCGGCCGTGCAGGCGGTGCGCAAGGGCGTGGGCAGGGGCCTGGTGGCGTCGCCGGCCCGGCTGGTGGTGCACGACCCCGAGGTGATGGGGGGCGCGGGACCCCCGGTGGCGCGCACGGCGTGGGAGGTCACGGTGAGCCGCGGCGCCGACCTGCGCGCCCGGGTGTACGTGGATGCCCGCACCGGCGTGCCGTATCAGGTGATCGACCTCATCCGGCACGCCAAGAGCGTGGCGGTGTGCGATGCCGGCAGCAGCACCAGCAAGGTGCCGTGCACCGCGCCCAACTACGCCCGGTTCAATTCGGCCGTGGCCACCGGCAACGCCGAGGTGGACACCGCCTACTCGCTGGTGGGCGCCACGTACGACTTCTTCGCGGGGCTCGGGCGCGACTCGCTGGACGATGCCGGGATGCGCCTGGTGTCCACCGTGAACTGGTGCGAGACCACCTGCCCATACCTCAACGCATTCTGGGACGGCACCCAGATGGTCTTCGGGCCGGGGATGGCGTCGGCCGACGACGTGGTGGCACATGAGCTGACCCACGGCGTCACCGAGCGCACGTCGAACCTCGTGTACTGGTACCAGTCAGGCGCCATCAACGAGGCGCTGTCGGACATCATGGGCGAGCTGTTCGACCTGCTGCGCGGCCCCGCGCCGCTGGGCGCCTGGAAGATCGCCGAGGACTCCCCGCTGGGGATCATCCGCGACATGGCCAACCCGCCGTCGTACGGCGACCCCGACCGCATGACCAGCCCCTACTACGCCACGGGCATCTGGGACAACGGCGGCGTGCACACCAACAGTGGCGTGGCCAACAAGGCCGCCTACCTGATCGCCGACGGCGGGGCGTTCAACGGGCGCACCGTGGCGGCCGTGGGCCGCAGCAAGTCGGCGGCGCTGTGGTACCAGACGGGCCTGACCCTGCGGATGTCGTCTGACTACTCCGACCTGGCCGACGCCCTCGAGCAGACGTGCGACGGCTTCGCGTCGATTGGTTACCGCAGCTTCACCACCAGCGACTGCACGCAGGTGCGAAGCGCCGTGCTGGCCACCGAGATGCGCACCGACCCGCTGTCGGTGCCCGCCGTGTGCCCCGCCGGCGGCACCTCGGTGACCGCCTTCAGCGACGGCTTCGCGTCGGGGATCTCGGGCAACTGGACCACCGGCGCACTGGTGGGCAGCAACCACTGGTACCCCAGCAGCGCCACGTCGCCGGACGGCCTGCCGATGAACTGGCCAGCCGCCACATCCACCAACGCGCGCGCCGTGGGGCCCGCCGAGCGCAGCGACTCGACGATGACGATGACCAGCCCGGTGACGGTGCCGGCCAACGGCTACCTGCGGTTCACGCACTGGCACCAGTTCGAGTCGTCCATCTCCCTGTACGGGGCCGGCTACGGCTACCAGGGCTACGACGCCGGCGTGGTGGAGTACTCGGCCAACAACGGCGCCACGTGGACCGACATCAGCGGACTCACCGCGGTGAACGGCTACACCGGCACGATCAACGCCGACCTCTACAGCGACAACCCGCTGGAGGGTCGCCCCGGGTTCATCGCGGCGAGCAACGGGGCAGTGACCACGCAGGTCGACCTGTCGGGCCTGGCCGGCCAGAACGTGCGGTTCCGCTTCCGCCAGGCCACAGACACCGGGGTGGGTGGCTACGGCTGGTACATCGACCAGGTCGACGTGCACGGCTGCATCACCGTGCCGGACCCGCCCACGGTCACGGCGGTCACGGGGGGCGACGGTCAGCTGACCGTGGACTTCACGCTGGGCGGGTCGAGCGGCGTGGCGCCCACCAACATCCGCTACTCGGTGGACGACGGTGCCACCTGGACCACCCGGTCGCCGGCATCCACGGTGAGCCCCCTGGTCATCAGCGGGCTCACGAACGGCACCGAGTACAGGGTGCGGCTGCAGGCGATCTCATCCGGCGGCGCCAGCACGGCATCGAACTCGGTGGCACGCGAGACCACCGGACCCGTGGTGCGCACCATCGCCATCACCTCACCGGTGTCGGCCTCATACGCATTCAGCGCCACGCCACCAACCCTCACCGCCACGCCATCCCGGGCCGGGGGCGACATCACCTATGCATCGTCCACCACCGGCGTGTGCACCGTGGGCTCGTCCACCGGCGCGGTCACGTTCGTGGCGGCGGGCAACTGCTCGATCACGGCATCGGTGGCCGCCAGCGGCAACCTGCTGCCGGCGACATCCACGCCCACCACGTTCGAGGTGACCCCCTCCACCCCGGCCGCGCCGGTGGTGACGCAGATCACGCCGGGTGACGCCCAGCTGTCGGTGGCCTTCACCGTGGGCGGCACGGGCGGAGCGCCCGCCACCAACATCCAGTACTCCACCGACGGCGGAGCGTCGTGGGCGTCACGCAGCCCGGCATCGGCGTCCAGCCCCATCATCATCAGCGGCCTGGGCAACGGCACGTCGTATGACGTGCGCCTGCGTGTGGTGGCGCCGGGCGGCACCAGTGCGCAGTCGAACCTGATGTCGGGAACGCCCAGTGGGCCGATCAGCCGCACAATCGCGATCACGTCGGCAGTGGCGGCCTCGTACGCCTTCAGCGCCACCCCGCCCACGCTCAGCGCCACGCCGTCGCAGGCAGGCGGGGCCATCACCTACGCGTCTGCCACCCCCGGAGCCTGCACCATCGACTCAGCGTCGGGGGCGGTCACGTTCGTGTCGGCGGCCACCTGCTCGCTGTCGGCGTCGGTGGCCGCCAGCGGCCAGCTGATGGCGGCCACATCTGCCACGACGTCGTTCGCCGTCACCGCCGTGGCCCCCGCGGCACCCACCGTCACCAGCGCCACGTCGGGGTCGGGCCAGCTGTCGGTGGCGTTCACCACGGGGTCGGGCGGCGGCGCTGCCATCGAGAACATCGAGTACTCACTCGACGACGGCGCGAACTGGACCACCCGATCGCCGGCGTCCACCGCAAGCCCGCTGGTGATCACCGGTCTCGGGCTGGGCGTCACGTACCAGGTGCGCCTACGGGCCGTGGGCCCGGGTGGCACCAGCGGACAGTCGAACTCGGTGGCGCAGTCCACCACAGGGCCGGTATCGCGCACCATCGCGATCACCTCAGCGGTTGCGGCCTCGTACGCGTTCACCGCGACGGCCCCCACCATCGTCGCCTCGCCGTCGGCCGGTGGGGGCGCGATCTCCTATGCGTCGGCCACCCCCGGCACATGCACGGCCGATTCCTCCACGGGAGCCGTGACCTTCGTGGCCGCCGGTACCTGCTCGGTCACGGCCACCGTGGCCGCGAGCGATGGGTACGTGGCGGCCACATCGCCCACCGCGTCGTTCGAGATCACGGCCACCGCCCCCGCCGCCCCCACCATCACATGGATCACGCCGGGGGACGGCCAGTTGTCGGTGGCCTTCGTGGCGGGCAGCACCGGCGGCGCGGCGCCCACCAACATCAGGTATTCCACCGACGACGGCGCGTCGTGGACCGCCCGGTCGCCGGTATCCACTGCCAGCCCCCTGGTGATCGGCGGGCTGGCCAATGGCCAGGCCTACGCCGTGCGCGTGGCGCTGGTGGGCCCGGGCGGCACCGGTGCCGCATCGTCCGCCGTGACGCAGGCTCCCAACGGCCCGGTGGCGCGCACCATCGCCATCTCGGCGCCGGGGTCCGCCACCTATGCATTCGATGCCACCCCGCCCATCATCTCTGCCACGCCGTCGGTGTCGGGCGGCAGCGTCACCTACGCGTCCGCGACCCCCGGAACGTGCACGGTGAACGCCGGCACCGGCGCGGTCACGTTCGTGTCGGTGGGCAGTTGCTCGATCACGGCGTCGGTGGCGGCCAGCGGCAACCTGCTGCCCGCGTCATCGACACCCGCAACCTTCGCGATCACGGCCGTGACGCCCGAGGCGCCCACCGTCACGTGGATCACCCCGGGCGACGGCCAGCTCTCGGTGGCCTTCACCATGGCGTCCACCGGGGGCGCACCCGCCCAGAACATCCGCTACTCGCTCGACGGCGGTGCGAACTGGGTGGAGAGGTCGCCGGCGTCGGTGGCGAGCCCGCTGATCATCGGCGGCCTGACGAATGGTGATTCGTACCCCGTGCGCCTGCGGGTGGTGGGCCCCGGCGGCACCAGCGTGCAGTCGAACCAGGTGGCGCACACCCCGAGCGGCCTGGTGGCCCGCACCCTCACGCTCGCGGCGCCGCTGCAGGCGTCGTACCGCATCGGCGACGTCGCGCCCCTGCTGGTGGCCACGCCGTCGCGCGCAGGCGGCGCCACCACCTACTCATCATCCACGCAGTCGGTGTGCCTGGTGAACTCCACCACGGGGCAGGTGGTGTTCGTGGCGCCGGGCACGTGCCGCATCGCGGCGTCCATCAGCGCCAGCGGCACCCTGTTGCCGGCCACGGCCACCCCGGTCGAATTCCAGGTGCGCGCGGCCGAGTTGCCCGCCACCCCCACCCCCGTAGCGCCTGTGGTACCGACGGTGCCGCAGGCACCCGCGACGCCCCCGGCCGTGCCCGTGGTCACGCCAACTGCACCCGCGGTGCGCCTGCCCACCACGGCGCGGTGGACATCGCCGGGTGCGGCAACGGGCACCGCTGGCAGCCGCACGCTGTCGGCCACCATCCCCGCTCCCGCCGGAACCACCCTGTCAGTGAAGGCGACGAGCACGGGCAGGCGGGCCGTGAAGGGCGCATGCCGCCCCGGCGCGGGCACCGCCAGGTGCTCGGTGCGGGTGACCGCCCGCGGGCGCTGGACCATCACCATCACGCCGGTCACCGGCGGCGTGGCGGGACGGCCCATCCGCACCACCGTCAACGTGCGCTAGGCGGCCTCAAGACCCGGGGCGCTGTCGTCCATGGCGCGCACGCTCGGGGTACCAAGCACCAGGGCCACGTTGGCCAGAACGGCGGCCACGGCCAGCCACATCGTTCCCGATAGGCCGATGCCGGCGATGATGGCTCCCGCCAGGGCGAAGCCGATGGGCTGGCACACCTGGCTGCCGAGGGCGCGGAACGACCCAACGCGTGAGCGGATGTCGGGGGTCACCTGCCGGGTGATGGTGGTCTCGAGCAGGCTGCCCGAGATGATGATGACGGTGCCGCCGATCCACGCGCAGGCCGCGATCACCGCCACCGGGGCGGGCACCGACAGCGCGATGAACGTTCCCACGAACGGAAGGGTGATGACGTAGGCCAGCACCAATGGGCGCTTCGGGGTGAGTCGCGCCACCACCAGGCCGCCGGTGATGAAGCCGAGCCCGAAGAAGGTGACGATGGTGGCGTACGACGAGGCGCCCGAGAGGTACTGCTCGGCGATGAGCGGGCCACCCACGAAGATGGCCGGCATCACCAGCAGCGCGTAGAACGACTCGCCGAGCACCACCATCACCAGCCACGTGCGACGCCGGAAGGCATCCCACCCCTCGCGCAGGTCGGCGACGAACGATCGGCCGCGCTCGGCCATGGCCACGGTGCGGAAGCGGGCGAAGGCCAGCAGCACGATGGCCAGCACGAACGTGGCGGCGTCGATGGCGATGGCGCCTGCCGGCGAGATGAGCGCAACCGCGGTGCCCCCGAGCACGCCGCCCAGCGTCATGCCCACGGCCGGCGTGATGGCGATGAGCCCGTAGGCCTCCTGCAGTCGCTCGGACGACACCGCCTGCGGCACGATTCCCGACAGCGCCGGGCGGAAGAACGCCTCGGCGGCGCCGTAGACGAACGTGATGGCCACGATGGCCCACACCCCGCCCACCCCCATGAAGAGGATTGCCGCGAAGGTGGCCTGGCACGCCGCGCGCACGACGTCGCTCGCGATCATGACGGTGCGGCGCGAGATGCGGTCGGCCCACACCCCGCCCACCAGCAGGAAGAGCACAAGCGGAACCGCCCTGGCGCCGAGCACCAGTCCGATGTCGCCGGCCCCACCGCCCAGGGCGATGATGGCGAAGGGCACGGCGACCGATGCCATGGTGTCGCCCACGGCGCTCAGCAGCTGCGACGTGAACAGCAGCCGGAACGACTGCTCGCGCAGGCATCCGGTGCCGGGGAGGGCGACGCGAGTACTCACCCCGGGCACGGTAGCCCGCACGCCCCCATCAGGGGCGTGCGGGCCGACCGAATGCGGCTAGGCGGCCATGTTCGGCCGTGCGGCCTCCAGAACCTTGCGGTTCGAGAGCAGCAGGAAACCGAAGCCGACCTTGGCGATGAGGTCGATGATGGCGAAGGTCGCCACCTCTCCCCCGATGCCGATGACACCGAGCCCCTCTGTTCCGAGCACCCAGAGAATCGGGTAGATGGTCCAGAGGATTGCCAGGAGGACGGCGAGTTGGTTGAACCTCGCCCTCACTTCCGGCGGGCGCTGCTTGGCGGCCTTCAGGACCTCGGCGAGGAGGACCCACAGCATCCAGACGAAGATGACGCAGCTGACCGCGAACCAGATCCACCGGATGTCGCTTGCCGTGACGCCGGCGAAGAAACCGGTGCTGATCATCATCACGTCGAGGCCGAGCAGCCAGACGATGGCCTCCCTGGTGGCCCCGGCAAGAAGCGCGAGGTCGAGCAGGAGGAGCGGGGTGGTGAAGAACCAGTCGACGTACCGGGCCCAGTAGAAGGGCTCGGCCATTGCCTGGCCTTCACGCGCAATCGGGAACCAGCCCTGCTTGAGGGCCATCGCCAGGTAGGCGACCGTCGCAATACCGGCGACGAAGAAGGTGATCGTGTGGAACCAGCGGTTGCCCGGCTTCTCGCGGGCGGCCATCACCAGGAAGGCCAGCGCGCCGAGCGCCATGCCAATGGTGCCGATCCACAGCCACAACTGAACTGTGCTTGATGGTTCGACCATCGTTATCTCCTAGGGCATGCCACATCGGGGAAACTGTGGCTTCGCCGGTAATTATGCGCAGGTTTCCGGTCGCTGTCGCCCGGGAACGCTCAGGTGTCGCACCGACGGTGTCAAAGTCCTGTCCAGATTCTTCACAGGTCGTCCACAGATGAGGACCACCAGCGACCAAAACGCCCATTCCCATGGGGATCAGGAAGGGGAGCCCCCCTGTGGATAAGGTGACAGGCACCGGTGGAATAGGGTGACAGGCACCGGGGTCAGGTCAGCTCTGCCAGCCAGCGGCCGGCCATGTCCGAGACGTCGTCGATGCACCCCGTGAAGCCGTGGTCGGCGTGGGGGACCATGTCGAGGAATACGTCGTGGTTTCCCGCCCGTTCGGCCACGTGGGCGAGCTCGTAGCCCTCGCCGGGCTGGATGAGGTGGTCGTTGCCCGCCTGCAGGATGGCGATTGGCACCCGCACCTTGCCGATCTGATCGCGGCTGACCGCGTGCGGCGACTCGGGGCCGCGAGACGACCACCACGTGGCGTAGGTCCAGATCTCGCCGTTCTCGGGCGTGGGCAGGGGGCCGTTGGCGCGCATGACCGTGAAGATGCGGTCACCCGGTGGGTCGTCGGGGTGATCGGCCACGATCGGCCGTGCGAACTCGGCCACCTCGTCGTAGGTGGGGGTCGATCCATACCGCTGCCACCTCAACCTGAGCGCCTCGGGCAGCGACTCAGGATGCGCGATGGTGCACAGCCCCACCACCTCGGGCGCGTCGTGGTTGGCGATGAAGTTGGTGCACACCGTGCAGCCCATGCTGTAGCCCAGCAGCGCGACACGGGTGAACCCATGGGCGCGCGCGACGTCCATGGCTGCCAGCAGGTCGAGGGGTGTCTTGTGGAACAGCCCGCCGCCGAAGAATGGCCCGTAGTTGGCCAGACGCGTGTTGATGCTCATGACCGAGAAGCCCATCGACGCCAGGTTGAAGGCCACCCGGCGGGGCACGCCCGTGAGGTAGTTACCCACCGATCCATGCACCACGATCACCAGCAGCTTGCGCAGCGCCGGGTCGCCGTGGCGCGGGCGCAGCAGCAGGCCGTCCCACTCGTGGCCATCGTCCGGGTGCAGGGTGACCAGCCGGGTGCCGATCGCCCGGTCGTCCCTGCCGAAGGCCGGCCGCCTGTGCGACCGGTAGGGCGAGTCCGCGAGGCGGGGCACGACCCTGTGCGGACGGCTCACGCGACCTCCCTCAGGAATGCCGTGATGGCGTCCACCAGCAGCACCTCCTGCCCCTTGTAGAAGTGCGAGGCCCCGGGGATGCGGGCCAGGTGCACCCGGTCATTCCCGGCATCGTGCATCAGTGCCACCTGCCGCTCGGCCTCCTCGGGCGCCACGACGTCGTCGGCGTCGCCCTGCGTGAACAGCGTGGGAACGCCCACGTGCGGCAGCTGGCGGTACGCCTGGGCGGCGTGCGCCTCGGGACCCCGGGAGTGCCACCAGGTGCGGTAGGTGTAAACCTCGCTGTCCCTGGGTCGGCGAGTGGGTCCGCGGCTCTGCTCGATGACGAACAGGCGGTCATCGGCCGGGCTGTCGGGGGTGCCCTCCCCCACCACCTCGCCCAGCCGCGCCACGATCTCGTCGTACGTGGGGTCGGCGCCCCAGTGGCGGCTGCGCTGTTCGAGCGACTCGGGAAGACCCCACGGGCCCGAGATCGAGATGAGCCCACGCACGGCCTGCGATGGATGCGTGGCCACGTACCGCGCCGCCAGCGTGGCGCCGCTGGAGTACCCGCACACCACCACGCACTCGTAGCCCTGCACCTGCAGCCACGACCACGCAGCCGCGATGTCCTTCACGGCGTCCTCGAAGATCGCCTTGCCGAACAGCTGGCCCACATTGCCCATGCGGGTCTCCACCACCAGCGTGGGGAAGCCGGCGCGGGCAAGGCGACCGGGCAGGAACCTGAGCGTGCCCACCAGGAAGTTCCCCATGATGCCGTGCACGTGGATGACGGCCGTGCGCCGCCCGGTGGCGCGCTCGCGCACCCGGGTCGTGTGATCGTCGATGTGCAGCAGGGCGTCGTGCACCTCGCCGTCATCCGCGGAGATGGTGGCAAGCACGCGCTCGACCCCCATGGCCTACGCCCCGTCTGCGATGCCCGGGTCCACCTGCTGGACATCCCCGAAGGGCATCTGCAGGAAGCGCGAACCGATGGTGCGGAAGGCCGCGGGGTCGCCGGAGCACGCGAACTCGTAACCGCCCTCCCGGCCGGCGGGCGCAAGCATGCCCTGGCGGGCCAGGGTGCCCGAGATCTCGCGCGCGATCTCCTCTCCCGATGAGATGAGCGTGGCGTCGGCGGGCACATGACGGCGGATGAGCCGCTCCACCATGGGGTAGTGCGTGCAGCCGAGGATCACCGTGTCAACACCGGCCTCGCGAAGCGGTGCGGTGTACTCGCGCACCATCTCGACGATCTCCTCGTCGAACGGGTTGTCGCGCTGGATCGCCGGTGCCAGCCCGGGGCACGCCACGGCGGTGACCTCCGCACCCGCGTCGTGCGCGTGGATCATGCGCTGGTACGACCCCGACGCCACCGTGGCCTCCGTGGCCAGCAGGCCGATGCGCCGCGAGCGACTGGACTGCACGGCGGCGTGGCTCTCGGCGGTCATCACGCCGATCACCGGTACGTCGAGGTGGGTCTGCAGGTGAGCCAGCGCGGCCGCGGTGGCGGTATTGCACGCCACCACCACGAGCTTGGCGCCCTTCGCGATGAGCCAGTTGCCGATGGCCTCCGCCCGCCCGCGCAGCTGGTCGGCCGACTTGTCGCCGTACGGAAACCACGCGGTGTCACCGAAGTACAGGAAGTCCTCGGCAGGCAGGCGTGCCAGGCACTCGTCGAGCACCGTCAGGCCGCCCACGCCGGAGTCGAACACTCCGATGGGGCTGTCCGCGCGCGGATCCATGCCCCTAACCCTACGGGGCGCCCCGGTTGGGCGGACCCCGGTGCCCGGCACCGGGGTCCGGGAGCAGTCAGCGGCCGGCGCGCACCAGGGCCCGGGCCAGGCGGGCGGCGTTGACCGTGCCCAGGCCGGTGGCCTGGTCGTACCCCCGGCCCGCGAAGCAGCAGCGGCCCGTTCCGAACACGTCGTTGTTGCCCTGCGTCACGTCGACCACCGCCGAGCGGGCCGACGAGTACAGCAGCGGGTTGAGGAATCCGGCACGCGGCGTGCCCTCGGCACGCGCGGCCTGATTGGCCAGTGCCACGGCTCCCGCGAGCAGCGGCGCGGCGAAGCTGGTGCCGGCCACCGACATGAACGGCCACGACGCCGACGTGGGCGGGCACGGCCCCTGACCGGTGGCCGGGTCGAACACCCCGCACACCATCACCACGCCACGGGCGGCGAACATGCTCACGTCGGGAACCAGCCTGCGGTTCGAGGTGATGCCGACCGACGACTGGAAGCGCGGCGTGCCGTACAGCTGGCTGTTGCCACCCGTGCCGCCACCCGCGCCGAACACGATGGTGGGCACCCCCCCGATGATGCTCTCGGACATCGGCGGGATGCCGATGGCCACGCGGTCGTTCCACACGGTCTGGCTGCGAAGGGCGTTGCCCTTCGTGAGGGTCATGTCGGTTCCGCCGACGGCCACGGCCCACGGCGACGACGCCGGGTAGCCCACGTAGGGAGTGGACGCCAGGGCGATGACGCCCGGCGCGCTCGGGCCGGCCGGGGTGGACCCGATGTTGTGGGCGCAGCCCTGTGAACCGGAGTCACCGGTGGAGACCACCACGGACACCCCCGCGGCGGCCGCCGTGGCCAGTACCCAGTCGGAGAGCCTGCGGGCACCTGATCCGCCCAGGAAGGGGGCCTCCGACCCGTTCTGCACCAGCACCTCGCACACGCCGTAGCTGATCGACAGCACGTCGGGCACCCCGCGCATGCGGCGGGCGTCGAGTGCCGCCGACATGATCTCGGGCATCGAGGTCATCTGATTGCCCTCCACCACGCTGATGCGCGCCCGGGGAGCCGCGGTCATCACGGCCTGCACGTCGAGCTGCGCCTCGATCGTTCCCTCGCCCACCAGCGGGCTCACGGGCTGCGACTGGCCAACCGGCACCACGCGCATGTTCGGCTGCGGTAGCCCGAAGCACCGGGCAAAGGTGGCCATGTCGGCGGGGCTCACCCCGGCCCCCACCTCGAACAGGGCGATGTGCTGCCCCTGGCCCTGAAGCCCCGCGCGGTGCAGGGGCGTCATGCCGAAGGCCGTCTGGAACTGGTTGGGCGTGAACGCCTTGGAGTTGGGGAATGCCGCCGCGAAGATCGCGCCCTCGGGCATGGGAGTGGACACCCCCTGCGCACAGCCCCGCGCCGTGCCGGTGCGCGATGGCCAGCTGAAGCCGTACAAAGACGGCCTGCCGGCGGCGGGCGTTGCCGCGACCCCTTGCGCCTTCGGCACGACCGGCTCGGTGACGAGCTCGGTCACCAGCCCGCCCGCACCCGCGCGGATCGCGGCCATCGCGGCCCCCGGGCCACCGCGCTCTGCCTGCGACGCCCTGCGGTCAAGGCCGTTCAACTGCGACTGCGTGGCGGGCACGATGAGGAACCCGCGCGTGGCGTCGAGGGTCCCGGCGGGCAGGCCCGCCTTCGCCAGCTGGCGCCGCGCCGCGGCCACCGTGGCGTTGGTGGCTCCGTATCGGCGGGCAAGGGCGGCGACCGACGGGTACCGCCCGTACACGGGCCCCGCGGGATCCGACACGCGCGTGGCCAGCGCCTCGAGCCCCGCGGTGTCGCGCTGCAGCCCCACCAGCACCCGCGCGGCCACCTGATCTGCAGACCCCGCCGACGCCATGGACGGCACGGCGGCCAGTGCGGCGACCACGATCAGGGCAAGCACCGCGCGGGTGCGGCCCGGGAACATGAATGGCATCGGGGCTCCAATCGGGAAGTCGGGGAACCCTATTACCATCAGCCCCGTGACCGATCCCACGCCCCTCGCGATCGGCGACATCGCGCCGACGTTCTCGCTGCCCCAGACCGATGGCCGCACGGCCGACCTGGGCAACCTGCCGGACGCCCGTGCCATCGCGGTCGTCTTCTGGTGCAACCACTGCCCGTACGTGGGCGCGTGGCTGGGGCGGCTGAACGACCTGGCCGAGCAACTGGCCGACCGCGGGCTGGTGGTCATCTGCGTCAACAGCAACGACGCCGATACCTACCCGGCCGACTCGTTCGAGAACATGGTCGAGCGCGTGCGCCAGACCGGCACGGTGTTCCGCTACGCGCACGACGCCACCCAGGAGGTCGCGCGCGCCTACGGCGCGCAGCGCACCCCCGAGGTGTTCCTGCTCGATTCCGAGCGCCGCCTCCGGTACCGCGGGGCCATCGACGACGCAGTGCAGCCCGGGGACGTCACGCACACCTGGCTGCACGACGCCGCCCTGGCCGTGATGCGCGGCCAGGACGTCGTCGTGACCGAGACGCCCGCCGTGGGCTGCTCCGTCAAGTGGCGCCAGTAAGGCTCGCGGCTACTGCGCGACCGTCCAGCGCTGGGCCAGCGTCTGGGCGAGCTGGTTGACCTTGGCGCGAGTGGCCGACGACACCTTGGTGGCCTTGACTCCGATCTGCTCGAACTCCACGGCCTGGATGACCGCGCCATTCAGCAGGAAGACGTGGTACTGGGCGTCGTTCAGCGCCTTGATGCCGCCGGGGCCCGGGGTGAGCTGAGCGGTCCACACCGCCTGCTGCCCGCCGAATGCGAACGGCGCCGTGCCGTTGCTGCGACGGATCGTCTTCTGCTTCAGCGGGCCGTCCTCGGTGCTTGCAACCGAGCCCTTGCAGGTTCGGGCCTTCGACACCACCGTGGCGAAGACAGCGCTGGCATCCGCGGCCGACCTGAATACCGAGATGTCCTGGCTCAGATCGGTCTCCAGACCATTGGCGAACTGCTCGGTTCTGGCCACGTAGGTCACGGGGGAGGCGGTGGCATCCACCTCGGATGAGCCCTTGGCATCGCACAGCCAGACCTTCTCGTTGAAGACCGGCTCGAAGATCTCCACCAGGCTGGCAGGCAGGCCGGCGGCGCGGGCATCGCCGGGCACGAGCATCGCGTTACGGGCACCCACCTGCGTGGTGGGAACAGCGATGGCAGCGGCTGGCAGGGCAGCGAGGGTCAGTGAGGCCGCCATCATGCCGACGGCGCGTCGCGAGGGGGTCATGCAGGTCCTCCTGGTCGGGTATTCACCCGGGACCCTAGGGCCGGGCATGAGGGCACGCCTGTTGATCGGCAAGGCGGCGGCACGCGCCCGGCCGACAGCCCCCTATCCGGCGGGTCCGTCTCCCGTCGCCTTCGCGGCGGCCTCCTCCTCGACCTTCCTGCCCTCGATGTCCACCTTTCTGCAGGTCGTCACGCCGGCGCGTGAGGATCTCCAGCACCGCGGGGTCCACCGTCGCCGCGATCTGTG
>CAZIQQ010000013.1:0-13890 GCA_964541555.1 uncultured Bifidobacterium sp.
TCGACGTGGCCCACCATGCGCACCTCGCACGGCGCCGATGCGGCCACCGCGCGCGCGCGGGCGTCGGGACCCACGACGAGCACACCCGATGCGGGCAGGGCCGATACGAACTGCCGGAAGACGTCCTCGACGTCCTCGATAGATGCGTAGGTGGAGTGGTGGTCGTGGTCGACGTTCAGGAGGATCGCCGCCTCGGGCCGCAGGCGCAGCAGCGAGCGGTCGCTCTCGTCGGCCTCGGCGCAGAACCACGGCCCGTCGCCCCAGGCGGCACCGGTGCCCTCGCCCCACGGCACCTCCGCGCCAACGCACAGGGTGGCGCCACCCAGCGCCAGCGACAGCATGGCCGTGGTGGTCGACTTGCCATGGGCGCCGGCCACCGCCAGCCCCCGGTGGCCGTCCATGAGCATGGCCAGCAGGTCGGACCGGTGGAGCACCGGCAGGCCGAGGTCGCGTGCCGCCGCCACCTCGGGGTTGTCGTCGGCGATGGCCGTGGACACGAACACCGAGTCGGCGCCTGCCGGGATTGCACGGGCATCGTGGCCCACCTGCACGGTTGCGCCGGCGGCCGCCAGGGCGTCGAGCGCCGGGCCGCCATCGCGATCCGTTCCCGACACCGCCCAGCCCGACTTCAGCGCCAGCAGCCCCAGCGCGCTCATGCCGGCCCCTCCCGCCCCCACCAGGTGGATTGACCGCCCGCTCACCGGCGGGCCACGCCCTCGACCAGGTCGGCGATGCGCTCGGCGGCGTCGGGGCGGGCGGCGGCGCGGGCCGCCTTGCCCATGACGGTGAGGCGCTCGGGTTCGGCCAGGAGGGCGCCCACGATCTCGCGGATGCGCCCGGGGGTGCACTCGTCGTCGGTGATCATGATGGCCGCGCCGGCCTCCGACAGCCAGCGGGCATTGCCGGTCTGGTGGTCGGCCGTGGCGTGCGGGTACGGAACGAGGATCGCGGGCCTGCCCACGGCGGCGAGTTCGAACACCGATCCGCCCGAGCGCGAGATGACCAGGTCGGCCGCCGCGATTGCCTGCGGGAAGTCGTCGAGGAACCCGTGCACGTGGTACCGGGGGCCGCAGCCACCGGCCCGCACGCGCTCGCGCACCTCATCGGCATTGCGTTCCCCTGCCACGTGCACCACCTGGAACGGCGGGTTGGGGCAGAAGGCGCCGATGGCGGCATCGTTGATCGACCGCGCGCCCTGGCTGCCACCGGCCACCAGCACGCAGGTGGCCGTGGGGTCGATGCCCAGCCTCCTGCGCCCCTCTGCCCTCGTGGCCTCGCGCACCGCGCGGCTGACGGGCCTGCCGGTGACCACGTACTTGCGCCTGCGGCGCCCCGCCACCGGGAATGCCAGCGCCACGCGCTTGGCGAACGGCGCCGCCAGGCGGTTGGCGAGCCCCAGGCGGGAGTCGGCCTCCATCAGCACCACGCGACGTCGCGTGAGCCGCCCGGCGATGGCCGCGGGCCCGGCCATGTAGCCACCGCCACCCACCACCACGTCGGCACGCCGGCGCCTGAGCACGCCCATCATGCGGGGCACGGCAAGCGCCGCCAGCACCAGGGCCCAGACGTTGCGAAGGGTCAGGCGCCGCTCGATTCCACGCAGCGGCACGTGGTCCTCGGGGTATCCGTTGCGCCCGGGGATGCCCGACCCGGCACGGCCGCCCACCCCGACGAAGCTCACCTCGATGCCGCGGTCGCGAAGCTCCTCAGCCAGCGCCAGCGCCGGCATGATGTGGCCCGCCGTCCCGCCGGCGGCGATCACCACCCGAAGCGGACGGGTCGGGGACGACGCTGAGGCGCCTGGCCCGCGACCGCCTGCTGATTCCGACGAGGATCCCGGATGCTGCGGTGAGGACGACGAGGCTGCTTCCCCCATAACTCACGAAGGGCAGCGGCACGCCGGTCACGGGAAGCAGACCGAGCACCGCCCCCAGGTTGACGATCGCCTGGATGCTTATGAGCGACACCAGCCCGCCGGCCAGGAGCCTCAGCCGGAGATCCGGCGCCGCCATGGCAATACGGTAGCCGCTCCAGATGACGGCCCCGACCAGGGCGATGACGCCGAGAACCCCGACCAGGCCGAGTTCCTCGCCGATGGTGGCCATGATCATGTCGGTGTGGGCCTCGGGCAGGTAGTTCACCTTCTGCAGGCCGTTGCCCAGGCCGACGCCGCTCACGCCCCCGCTGCCAAGCGCAAGCTGGGCCTGCACCACCTGGAAGCCGCGCCCCTCGGGGTCGGACCACGGGTCGAGGAACGACGTCAGGCGCGCGGTGCGGTAGGGCGCCACCGCGATGAGGGCCGCGGTGAGCACGCCGGCGATCACGGCCATGAGGCCGAGGATGCGCGCCGGAACGCCCGACAGCACCAGCATGACGAAGGCGGTCGAGAGCAGCACGATGCTGGTGCCGAGATCGGGCTCCAGCATCAGCAGCACGCCCATGGCGACCATGATGCCCACCGGGCGCTTCAGGCCATCCCAGGTGTCGAGGCGCTCGACGTTGCGGGCCAGGTAGCCGGCCAACCACACGATGAGGGCCAGCTTCGCGAACTCCGACGGCTGCATCTGCACAGGGCCCAGGCCGATCCAGCTGCGCGCGCCGTTGGCCTCGATGCCGAATCCCGGAACCAGCACCACAATCAGCAGGCCGAGCGCGATGAACACCGCGGGCTTGGCCAACCTCATGAGCGTTGCCGGGTTGACGCGGGCGCATACCGCGAACGCCACGAGGGCCACGATCGCGAACAGGCCCTGCCTGATGAGCATGCCCGACGGGTTGGCGTCTTCCAGCAGCGCGCTGGCGCTGGACGCCGAGTACACCATGACCACGCCGATGCACACCAGCGTGAGGATGGCGATCGACAGCACCGCCTCGGGCGCGATGCCCGACGCCCCACCGCGCGTGCGGGACGACCGGGACCGACGTCGGATGTCAGAGGGCGCGGGCGGCACATGGGGGGTTTCGCCGCGCAGCGCCCGTTCCCTACCTGGCGCCGGCCTCCCGCGCGGCATCGCGGAACACGTCTCCGCGGTGCTCGTATCCCCTGAACTGGTCGAACGATGCGCATGCCGGCGCAAGCAGCACAACGTCGCCGTCCGATGCGTCGGCGAAGGCCCGCGACACGGCCGTCGGCAGGTCGCCCACGAGCGTGCTGGCCACGTGCTCCGAGTCGAGCGCCGACGCCAGGGCGGGGGCGGTCTCGCCGATGAGGTAGGCGTGCTGCACCGCGCCCGCGGCCGCGCGCGCGAGGTCGTCGAAGGGCGTGCCCTTGCTGCTGCCCCCCGCGATCAGCCGCACGCGCCGGGGATATGCGTCGAGCGCGGCGATGGCCGCAGCCGGGTTGGTGGCCTTGGAATCGTTGACGAACACCACCCCGCGGGCAGTGCCCACGACCTCCAGGCGGTGCGGCACGCCGGGGAAGGTGGCCAGTCCACGGGCGATCTCCCCGGCACCAAGACCTGCGTGCGCGGCCATGGCCGCGGCGGCCATCACGTTCTCGCGATTGTGGGCTCCACGCAGGGGAATGTCGTCCCACGCGCCCACCAGCCCCAGCCCGCGCACATGCAACCCGCCGTCGGCCCATGACACCGTGTCAGGCCCCTTATCGCCGGCCTGCGAAATGTGCCTGGCGGGCGCTGATCCGGTGGTCGCGAACTGCGGCGGAAGAATCGAGAGGTCGTGCGGCCCCTGGTGCGCGAACAGGTTCAGCTTCGCCTGCGTGTAGGCGGCGAAGTCGGGGTAGCGGTCCATGTGGTCGGGCGTCACGTTCAGCAGAACGGCCGCATGGGGATGGAATGAGGGGATGTCCTCCAGCTGGAACGACGAGCACTCGGCCACCAGCCAGGTATCTGCCGGTATGTCCCCCACCAGCGACGCCATGGGCGTGCCCACGTTGCCGCAGGCCACGGCGTCGAGGCCGCCCTCGCGCAGCAGGTGGGCAAGCAGCTCGGTGGTGGTGGTCTTGCCGTTGGTGCCGGTGACACCCATGATCGGGTTGGGCATGGCGCGGGACGCCAGCTCGATCTCGCTCCACACAGGGGTACCCGCCGCATAGGCGGCGGCAAGCGGCGGCGCATCAACCGGCACGCCGGGGCTGCGGATGACCAGGTCGGCCGCAACGGTCTCCTCGCTGGGCGACCTCACATCGATGCCAACAGAGGTCAGGTCGCCGGCGTCCACCCGCGCGCGGTCCACGGCCACCACCTGCCATCCGAGGTCGCGCAGCAGCAGCGCCGCGGCCCGTCCCGACTTCGCGAGCCCCACCACCAGGGCGCGCCCGGGGTCGGGCAGGGCGCTCATGCCGGCAGCGTGCGGAAGAACAGGGTGAATCCGATGCCGGCGAACATCAGGGCGATCAGCCAGAACCGCACGATGATCTTGGTCTCGCTCCAGCCGGCCATCTCGAAGTGGTGGTGCACGGGCGCCATCAGGAACACCCGCCGGCGGGTGCGCTTGAACACGATGACCTGGATCATCACCGACAGGGCCTCGATCACGAACACGCCGCCGATGAAGATGAGCAGCACCTCGGTCTTGGTCATCACGGCCAGCGCGGCGATGGCCCCGCCGAGCGCGAACGACCCGGTGTCCCCCATGAACACCGACGCCGGGTACGAGTTGAACCAGAGGAAGCCCACGCACGCGCCCATGAGGCACGCGGCCAGGATCGCCATGTCGCGCTGCCCGGTGACCACGAAGGTCATCCCGACGTAGGCCAGCAGGGCGATGGCCATGGTTCCCGCGGCCAGGCCGTCGAGGCCGTCGGTCAGGTTGACCGCGTTGGTGGCACCGGCGAGCACCAGGAACACCACCACCCCGAACGCGATGGGGCCGATCTCCAGCGAGTAGCTGACCACGTGGAAGTCGATGGTGGTGGGCACGCCCACCACCTTCACGGCGATGACCGCCAGCAGTACGGAGATGACCACCAGGGCCAGCATCTTCCACCGGCCCGACAGGCCCAGCGACCGCTTCTTGACGATCTTCATCCAGTCGTCGACGAAGCCGATGGCACCGCAGGCGAGCGTGGTGAACAGCACCAGCATCGACGCCGTGCTGTGGTTGGACAGGATGAGGAACGGCACGGTCATGGCGAACAGGATGAGCAGGCCACCCATCGTGGGGGTGCCCTGCTTCTCGGCATGGCCTTCGGGGATCTCCCCCCGGGGGCGGATGAACTGCCCCACCTCGTGGTCGCGCAGCCAGCGGATGACGCGCGGGCCGAGGAACAGCATGAGCATGACGGCCCCGATGGCCGCGATGAGCAGGCGGGGCATGGGCTAGGCCTCCCCGAGGATCGCCCGGGCCACGCGCTCCATGGCCATGCCCCGCGAGCCCTTCACCAGCACCACGTCGCCGGGTGCGATGAGCCCCGGCACGCCCTGCACCGCCTGGTCGGTGCCGTCGAACACCACGCACTCCACGCCCGTGGCGCCCAGCGGGTACGACGCCGCGCGCGGCCCCACCGCCACCAGGAGGTCAACTCCAAGGTCGCGGGCGGCCTGCCCCACCTGCGTGTGGAAGCCGGCCTCGTCGGGACCCAGCTCGAGCATGTCGGCCAGCACCGCCACATGGCGCCCCGGCCTGCGGCACAGGTCGGCCAGGGCGGCCCCCATGGCGGGCGGGTTGGCGTTGTAGCAGTCCTCGATGAGCACGCCGCCACCGGGAAGCGGGTGCTCGATGCCCCGCATGGCCGATCTCTGCAGCACCACCGGCGTGCCCGCGGCGGGGGGAGTGCCCAGCGCCACCGCGGCCTCGACGGCGGCGGCCATGTTGCGCCGCTCCCACGCCTTCAGGTCGCCCAGGTCGAGGCCGATGGATGGCTCATCACCAAAGCGCAGAACCCGCACCGACGCCGGCAGCCGGGCCACGTGGGGGTCGAGCAGCGGCTGGTCGTCGGGCACCACTGCCACGCCGCCATCCCGCAGGCCGCCGAGGATCTCCGCCTTGGCCGCGGCGATGGCCTCCACAGTGCCCAGCAGCTCCAGGTGCACCGGGCCCACCGAGGTGATGACGGCCACGTCGGGCGGCGCCAGTTGCGCCAGCTCGGCGATCTGCCCGGTGCCGCGCATGCCCATCTCCACCACGGCCACCTGGGTGTCCTCCGGAAGCCCGAGGATGCTCAGCGGCACCCCCACCTCGGTGTTGCGGTTGCCCGGCGTGCCCTCGGCACGCACGCCGGCGGCGCGCAGCACCGCCACCGTGGAGTCCTTGGTGGATGTCTTGCCGTACGACCCCGTGATGGCCACCACCCTGGCGCCCAGGCGCTGCAGGGCGCCGCGGCCCATGAGCCCCAGAGCCTGCACGGGGTCGTGGTGCGCCAGCACGGCCGCGCCCGAATCGCGCAGCTCATCGCCGATCTCGGCCCAGGCATCTTCGGATATCAGCACTGCCGCCGCGCCCGCGGCGATGGCCTGCGGGGCGTGCAGCCCGCCATCGACGTTCTCGCCCGGCACGCCCACGAACAGCTGGCCCGCCTGGACGTGGCGGCTGTCGGCCGTGGCGCCGTCGCAGGCCACGTCGTCCGGACCCGCCATCTGCGAGGCGCTCGACCACAGGATCATGTCGGTGATGCCCACCCTCATGCCGCGCGCCTCTCTCCCAGTACCTCGCGCGCCACCTGGCGGTCGTCGAACGGCGTCACGATCCCCGCGGCCTCCTGCCCCGACTCGTGCCCCTTGCCGGCGATGAGCACCACGTCGCCAGGGCGCGCCAGGGCGATGGCCTCGGCGATGGCGGCCCGGCGGTCCGCCTGCACCATCAGGCTGGCGGGGCCGTCGCCCGCCCCCGCCACGATCTGGTCGATGATGGCCGTGGGGTCCTCGCTGCGCGGGTTGTCGGATGTGACGATGCAGATATCCGCCAACCGCCGGCCTATGGCGCCCATCTGCGGCCGCTTGCCGGTGTCGCGGTCACCACCGCACCCGAACAGCACGATGAGCCGGCCGTCGCCCGCCAGGGCGCGGGTGGCCTGCAGCACGTTCTCGAGGGAGTCGGGCGTGTGCGCGTAGTCCACGAGCACCTGGAAGGGCTGGCCCATCTCCACGGGCTCCAGGCGGCCCGGCACCCCGCGCAGGGCCTCGATGCCCTGGGCCACGGCCGCCTGGTCGAGCCCCATGGCCTCCCCCACGGCGATGACCCCCAGCACGTTCATCACGTTGAAGCGGCCGCGCAGCGCGCTGGCCACCTGCATGGCTCCCCTGGGGGTGCGCACCGTCGCCGTGAACCCCGCGGGGCCCATGTGCAGGGCCTCGGGCGCCACATCGGCGTCGGGTGAGTCGATGCCGTAGCGCACCACCGGCAGGTCATCCGCGATGCGGCGCCCCCGGGGGTCGTCCACGTTCACCGCGGCCGGCGGGTTGGCCCCATGGCCGTCCGGACGGTCGAACAGCAGGCGCTTGGCCCGGAAGTACGACTCCTCATCGCCGTGGTAGTCGAGGTGATCGCGGGTGAGATTGGTGAAGATGGCGCCCGCGAAGCGGAGGCCGGCCACCCGCCCCTGGTGCAGGGCGTGGGATGAGACCTCCATGGCACAGGCGGTGTCGCCCGCGTGGCGCATGGCGGCCAGGAGCGCCTGTATCTCGACGCTCTCGGGGGTTGTGTGGGTGGGCACCTGCGAGACGCCGCCCACCACCACCTCGACGGTGCCGATGAGCCCGCATGGTCGCCCCGTGGCTGCCAGCACCGACTGCATGAGGTACGCGCAGGTGGTCTTGCCGTTGGTGCCGGTGATGCCCACCACATCCATGTGATGAGACGGGTCATCGGCGAGGCGTGCGGCCATGATGGCCATCGCCGCACGGGGATCGGGCGCCACCACCTGGGGCACCGGCAGCGCGAGCGGGCGCTGCACCAGCAGCGCGGCGGCCCCGCGGGCCACGGCATCGGCCGCGAAGTCGTGGCCGTCCGCCCGGGTGCCGGGCAGGCATGCGAAGAGGTCACCGGGCCCGACATCGGCCGACCGGTACCGAATGGCCGTGATGTCCGGGGTCGCATCACCCGGCGCAACGAGCTGCGCGCCGGGCACGCCGCCGGTCAGGTCGAGGAGCCTCATCCGGGGGGCCACGTTACCAGCGCCCCCGGCTACGCCATCATGGCGCGATGTGCAGCTGGCGCAGGGCGAATTCGGTGATCTGCTCGAACGCCGGGGCAGCCACGTCGCCTCCGTAGAAGCTGCCGGCGGCCGGCTCGTCCACCATCACCGCAACCACCAGGCCCGGCTTGGTGGCGGGCGCGTAGCCCACGAACGACGCGATGTAGGTCTCGGTGTACAGGCCGGTCTCGCGGTCGATCTTGTTGGCCGTACCCGTCTTGCCGCCCACGGTGTAGCCCTCGATCCTGGCTTCCTTGCCCGTGCCGTCGTCGCTCACCACCTTCTGCAGCATGATGTTCACCTGCTCGGCGGTGGCCGGGCTGATGATCTGCTGGCCGCGCGGGTGCGACAGCACCTTGTCGCCGATCTTCTTCACCACGTGCGGGGGCACCATGCGGCCCCTGTTGGCGATGGCGCCGTAGGCCTCGGCGATCTGCGCGAGGGTCACCGACACGCCCTGGCCGATGGGGATGTTGAGGATCGACACGCCCGACCAGTCCTCGAACTTCGGCAGCGAGCCCGACACCTCGCCGGGGTAGTCGAAGCCGGTCTTGGCACCGAAGCCGAACTTCTGGATCCACTCGTAGGTCTTCTTCTCGCCCAGCTTCTGGGCGATCATCACGGTGCCCACGTTGCTGGAGTTCTGGAGGATCTCCTGGGTGGTCCACGACACGGCCGGCCGGTAGTGGGCCTCCTTCAGCGTGCGGTCGTACAGGGTGAGGGTCTCGGGCAGGCTGAACGAGGTGTTGCGGGTGACCGCGCCGTCCTCGATGGCCCCCGCCACGGCCACCACCTTGAAGGTGGATCCGGGCTCGTAGGCGTCGGTGATCGACCTGACCCGCTCGGTGTCGGGCTCGAAGGTGTCGCGGTCGTTCGGGTTGAAGCCGGGCACCGTGGCCATGGCCAGCACCTCGCCGGTGTCGGCCTTCATCACGATTGCCGACGCGGCCTTGGCGTCGTTCTCGTCAACCACCTTCGCCAGCACGGCCTCGGTCTTCTGCTGCACCGCGCTGTTCAGCGTGAGCGTGATGGGAGTGCCGGGAGTGGGCGCGCGGTCCTCGAGGATCTGCAGTGCCTGGCCGTTCGGGTCGCGGGCCTCCTCGCGCATGCCCTCCCTGCCCTTCAGGTACGACTCCATGGTCTTCTCGAGCCCCGTGAGCCCCACGCCCCAGTCGTCGGTCATGCCCACCAGCTGGGCGGCAACCGACCCCAGCGGGTACAGCCGCTTCTGGGTGTCCTGAAGGGTGATGCCCGGCAGGTCGAGCTTGCGCAGGTAGCGCTCGCGCTGCTGGTCGACGCCCGTGTTGAGCATGGCGTAGCCGCCCCTGCCCGATATGCGCTGCTCGACCTCGTCGACCGGCAGGCCCACGGCCGTGGCGATCTTCTCGGCCGTGCCGCGCTTGTCCTTGATCAGGTACGGCGTGGCGGTCACGGCAACCGCGTGCTTGTCCACCGCCATCTCGCGGCCGTCCGCGGAGAGGATCGGCCCGCGCGGGGCGGGCAGCTTGATGGTGCTCTCGTGCTGGTCCTTCGCCTTCTTCGAGAGGTCACCGGCCTCGACCGTGGCGATCCACCCGGCGCGAAGGGCCATGACGCCCAGCACGGCCACCGTGGCGACGGCGATCAACCGGATGCGGCGCGTGGCCACCCGGTCGGCGTCGGACCTCCGGCGCGTGCGCCGGGGCCCATCAGCGGGTGCGCGGTGCCTGCCCTGGCGCAATGCGCGCTTCCTTCGGGACGCTCACGTAGGTCAGCCCGTTGCCGGGGGCCTGCACCATGCCCAGGCGCTTCACGGCCTGGTCCACCACCTGGCCATCCTTCTCGGCCAGCACGGCGCGCAGGCGGAGGATGTCAGCCTGCGCCTGGTTGTACATGTCCACCGTGCGCCCGGTCTGCGTGGTGAGGTTGAGACGCTGCACGTTCACGAACACCACGCCGCCCAGCAGCAGCGCGATGAGCGGAACCAGCACCCACACAAGCCGCATGCCGTCGAGGCGCAGCTTCTCGAGCAGGGTCGGCTTGCGTGAGTGGATGACGCGCGGCCGTGGAGCCCGCTGCGCCTGCCCGGTGCCCGGACGGCGACCGTCACCCGGGTTGGGGCGGGCGGGCATGGGCACGGCCCTGGCGGCTCCCGAGCGGGTGCTCATGCGTCGGCCTTGCGAATCACCCGGAGCCGCGCGGAATGCGCCCTGGGGTTGGCGGCCACCTCGGCGGTGACGGCCTTGACGGCCTTCGGCACCACCATGCGCCCCTCGGGCGACTGGCCGCAGCCGCACACCGGCATGTCGGGCGGGCAGATGCAGCCGCGCGTGCGATCGCGCATGAAGCGCTTCACCATGCGGTCTTCCAGCGACTGGAACGAGATGACGGCCAGGCGGCCGCCGGGGCGGAGCAGCGCGAAGGCCTCGGGCAGGGCGCGCTCGAGGATGCCCAGCTCGTCGTTCACCTCGATGCGCAGCGCCTGGAACACGCGCTTGGCGGGGTGGCCTCCGGCGAACAGCGCGGGCGTGGGAACCGCCGAGCGGATGACCTCGACGAGCTCGCCTGTGGTGATGATGGGCTGCTCATCGCGGCGGCGCACGATGGCCCGCGCGATCTGCTTGGCGTAGCGCTCCTCGCCGTACTCGCGGAACCACCGTGTGAGGTCGCTCTCGGACGCCCCGTTCACCAGGTCGGCGGCCGTCACCTCGAGGGCCGGGTCCATCCGCATGTCGAGTGGGGCCTGCCGGGAGTACGAGAACCCTCGCTCCGCGGTGTCCACCTGCATCGACGACAAGCCAAGATCCATGAGGATGACGTCTGATTTCGTGCCGCGTGCAGCCAGATCCTGCAAGCCGGTGGCGAAGTCGGCGCGCACCAGGCGGGCCGGGCACGGCATGGCCGGGCGAAGGGCGTCGAAGTGGCGCGCGGCCTCGGGGTCGCGGTCGATTCCGATGAGCTCGCCGGTGGGTCCGATGCGCGCCGCCAGCGCCACCGCGTGGCCCCCGGCGCCGAACGTGCAGTCCACCACCGTCTCGCCCGGCTCGGGCGCCGTGAGCGCCAGCACCTGGTCGAGGAGGACGGGAACATGGGGGGCGCCGCCCGCAGCCGCCGGAGCGGCCTCGATGCGCGACGCGGCGGCGGTCATCCCCGGCCCCCGTCGATGCGCTGGGCCAGTCGCGCCGCCCGCTGGGCCACGCCGTCCTTGCGCAGCCTGTCGAATCGCTCGGCCAGGCGGTCGGGGTTCCACAGCTCCAGGTACGAGCCGGCGCCCACCACCTTCACCTTGCCGTCAAGCCCGGCGTGCTCGCGCAACTCGGCGGGCACCAGCAGGCGGCCCTGCTTGTCGAGGCCCTCCTGCTCGAATGCGCCCGCCAGCAGGAAGCGGCTGAGCTCGCGCTGGTCGTCGTCGAGCACGCTCATGCGCCCGAACGTGCCCTCGATGAAGTCGGGCCACTCGAAGCGGGGAACCACCACGAGGCAGTCGTCGAGCCACCAGGCGGTCACCGTGCCGTCGGCGAACGGATCCCTCAGGCGCGACGGAATCGCCACCCGGGACCGGTCATCGAGGCTGCACTCATAGGTGCCGCTGAGCAGACGGGGAGCCACGTGCGGGAACCTACCCCCGACTTCCCCACAATGCAACCCAATTACCCCAACTTGTTGCCAGATAACCCCACAGACCCTCCCAACCGCGCCTCGCAACGGGTCGTGCGCCCCCGGGCCGCGTCGTGCAACGCAGAATGCGGTGAGAACACATGTTCCGTCCGAGGGGGGTCGTACATTTGTTCGCATGAAGACGCGAACACACCTCACGCTCGTCCCCGCCGCCACCGGTGGGGCCACCACCCCGTCCCCCAGGCGCCCCGGCCCGGGCGCGGCATCGGGCAGGCCGGCCGGGGGCCGCGCCGCCGGCGTCGCCGCACTGGCCGCGGGCCTCACCCTGGGCCTCGCCCTGGGCGCGGCGGCCACGCTGGCCACGCACCCCGGCGAGTACGCCGCCCTCCTGCTGCCCGTGGCGGGCGCAGCGGGCATCACGCTCGCGGCCGCGTTCCGCAGTCGCGCGGTGGCGCAGAAGCGCCGGCGCGCCCAGAGCCTGCGCGACGAGCGCCGCCAGGCGCGGCGCCAGGCAATGCTGCCCAAGCCCGTTCTCGTGCACTCGCGCGACGAGTTCCGCCCGGTACTCGTGGCCGCAGGGTCCGTCGCGACGCCCGCAAGGCGCGCGGCGTAGGGCCCAGCGCCCGGGGGTGCTGCTCCCACCCCCGGGCGCCTGGGTCAATTGGGTCAACCGCGCAACGCCCTGCACCGGCGATTGGCGCAGCGGGTAACGTCGGGGATGTGAGCGACGTCGACCGCCTGGCCGTCTTCGGGGATATCCACGCGAACCTCGCAGCGCTCGATGCGGTGCTCGAGGCCGTCGAGGCCGCGGGCATCACGCGGGCCATCGTCACCGGCGACATCGTGCTGAGGGGCCTCGAGCCCGAGAAGTGCGTGAAGCGGGTGCGCAAGACGGGCTGGCCCTGCGTGGAGGGCAACACCGACCGACGCGTGGTGGGCAAGAAGGTGAAGCCCAAGACCAACCCCCGCGACATGCGCCCAGGCACGCGCACCTGGACCAAGACCATGCTCAGCCAGGAGTCACTCGACTGGCTCGATGCCCTGCCGGGCGTCGTCGAGGCCAACCTCGGCCCCCACCGGGTCGTGGCCGTTCACGGCGACCAGACGGTGCCCCCGGGGCTGGTCGACCACGACGCCTCCGACAAGGCCATCATCGCCGTCATGGACGCCCTCGGCGCAGACGTGCTCATCACCGCCCACACCCACTCGCCAATGCTCAGGTGGGTCGAGGGGCGCCTGGTGCTGAACCCGGGCAGCGTGGGCGAGGGCACGGGCGACGACCCCCGCCCCTCATGGGCATGGCTCGAGGTCGGCAAGAGGGGCATCCGCGCGGCCATCGAGCACGTCGACGCCCCGCTGGCCCCTCCCCGCGACAAGGCTCACCGCAAGGGCGAGTAGCGCGCGATGGTCACCAGCTGGCCGCCACGCCCCGCAATGCGGGCGCCTGCGGCCACCGGGATCATCGCGGCGGCCAGCGCGCGCCCCAGCAGGCCCCTGCGGGGGCTCACCTGCGGATCGAGCCCGGGGGCGATCGAGTAGGCCAGCCCCGACGGGTACCCCCACCCCCCGCGGGTGCCGATCTCGTCAACCGAGAAGCCCGCGGCGCCCAGCACCAGCCGCAGCGATTCCTCGTCCAGGTGCCACCGGTGCCGCGATGGCTCCCAGCCGTGCCACCTCGCACCGAACGCGCGCGCCTCGGCCGACTCGCGGTTTGGCACGGCGATGCTCAGCAACCCATCGGGGCGAAGCGCGCGTGCCACCGACCGCAGCCCCGCATCGAGGTCGTGCAGGTGCTCGAGCACGTGCCACATCACGGCCGCATGCGCAGTGCGCCCCGCCATGACCTCGGGCAGGTCGTCCACCCCCGCCCGTACCACCTCCACCCTGCCCGCGGGCAGCGACGACACCATCGCGTGGGCGCGCATCTCCTCGAGGGGGTCGGGCTCGATGGCCACCACGCGCATGCCGCGCTCGGCCAGCACCCGGGCACGCAGCCCCGACCCCGCGCCGACATCCACCACCAGGGAGTTGCGGGGCAGCATGCGGATCAGCTGCCCAAGACCCGCGGCCACGATGCGCGCCGCGAGGCGGTCCTCCACCTCGCCCGCCGGCGATGCAGCAGGCGCTGCGGGTGCGCCCTCGGGAGCGGGGTCGGTGAAGCCCACCCCGCACACGCGCGACAGGCACAGCCGAACCGCTGC
>CAZIQQ010000013.1:13990-30237 GCA_964541555.1 uncultured Bifidobacterium sp.
CAGGATCGCCGGCAGCGGCCTCACCGGGGCCCGATTGCCGAGAGTGGTGGCCCGCACGGCAACCAGCGCCATGAACACCAGAACGATCACGATGACGATGCCCACGTACTCGGCCGTGGTACTGCCCCGCTGGTTCATGGGCCGCCCATCACCACGCCCACCTGGCCGGCGAGCTCGATGATCATCACCCCGAGTATCAGCAGCATGGCCCCGGGCACCATCACAAGGGCCACCACCAGCTGAATGCGGGGGGCAGCACGCGCAGCGCTATCGCGCGCTCGCTGCCGCCTGGCGGCACGGAGTGCCTCGGCCTGTCCCGCCAGCGCGGTGGACAGCGGTGTGCCCAGCTCCTCCGCCTGCAGGAGCGACGCCACCAGGCGCCCGACATCGTCCGAACCCGTTCGGGTGGCCAGGTCCGAGTAGGCCGCCCGGCGCGGGGTGCCCAGCGCCTGATCGCCCAGCGTCGCCCGCACCTCCACGCCCAGGGGGCCGCCCAGGCGATCGCCCGCCAGGGACAGCGCCGGGTCGAGAGCCATGCCGGCCTCCACGCAGATCACCATGAGGTCGAGCAGGTCCGGCAGTGCCCGCACGATCGCCGCCCGTCTCGCCCGGGCACGTCGGGCCACCGCGCGGTCGGGTGCGGCTCGCCCCGCTACCGCCAGCAGGGGCGCCAGCAGCGCCATGGGCAGGGCGATCACCGCAGCAAGGCCACCCGCGACAAACCCCACGACGGCACCGCCGGCTCGGGCGCGGCGCATCAGGGATGCCGTGGCATCCGGCGCCAGCCCGGCTGCCACCAGGTTCCCGGTATCCACGGTTCCACCCAGCACCGATCGCACGGCCGGCGGCAGCGGCACGCGGGCGAGCACCGTGATCGCGCGCGGCAGGCCGTCGCCCGGATCCACCGCACCCACCCTGAGGCGGCGCTGCTGCGCCATGCCCAGCCCCGTGCATACGGCAGCCGCCAGCAGCACCAGCATCGCCGGCGAGGGCATCAGGGCTGCACCATCGCGATGCGACGGATGATGACGATGCCCAGGGCCTGCAGCCCGACGGACACCACGATCACCGCGAGACCAGCGGCAGACGATGCCGTGCGCGCGATCAGCCCCGGGGCGGCGGCCTCGGCCAGTGCCGCGCCCATCACCGGCAGGCCCGCAACCATCCACGCAGTCGCCCTGGCCTGCGCGGTGGCGCCGCGCAGCTCGCGCGCCAGCCTGCCCCGCTCCTCGAGCCTGCCCGACATGTCGCGCAGCGCGCGGGCCAGGTCGCCACCGGTCCTGCGCTGCACCAGGATCGCCGTCACCAGCAACGCCAGGTCGGGGTCGGGCATGCGGGCGGCCAGGGCCGACAGGGCATCGTCCACCCGCGCGCCCAATTCCATCTCACCCGATGCGCGCCGCAGTTCTGCGCCGAGGGGCTCCGGGGTGTCACGTGCCGCGCGGACGATGGCCTGCCTCAGGGATAGCCCGGCCGCCACGGATCCCGCCAGCATCTGGGAAACCGCCGGCATCGCCTCGCCCACGCGGCGCAGGTGCCGGCGGTCGGCTGCGGCCAGCACCGATCGCAGTGCGACCGGCCCCGCCAGCAGGCCCAGGCATGCGATCAAGGGGTTCCTGAGCACCAGCAGCAGCGATGCCGCGAACGCTGCGCTGGCCCCGAGCGCCGCCCATAGGAGGACCTCCGCGCGAACGCCGATTCCGCTTCGCTGCACACGCCCCCGGAAGGCCGTCCAGCCCGGGGCGCACCCAAGTGCTGCGCCGGGTCTGCCGCGCATGCCCGGCAGACCAACGCCGGCGCCCAGAGCCGACCGCACGCCCACCACGACCGCGGCGGCTGATGCTGCCGCGAGGACAGGGCCGGCGATGGCCATCACGGTGCCGCCGCCCGCTGGCAGTCGGTGCGAAGGCGCGCCAGCCACGCCGCCGCCTCGGGTGCCCACACGAACCCGCCGCCGGCATCCGGGCGCCAGCGGCACAGGCGACGCGTGCCCGGCCCGTCATCGCCCCTCACGACCTCGGCGATCTCCACCGTGCGGCGCGCCCCGGATGCGTCACGGGACTGATGCACCACCAGGTCGACGGCGCTCGCCACCTGGTCGGCCACGGCCCGCCAGGGCAACTCGAGGTCGCCCATCAACGCAAGAGTCACCAGCCGGCGCAGGGCCTCGCGCGGGGAACTGGCGTGCAGGGTCGACAGAGAGCCCTCGTGGCCCGTGGTGAGCGCGCTGATCATGTCGAGCGCCTCGCCGCCTCGCACCTCTCCCACGATGATTCGGTCGGGGCGCATACGGAGGGCGTTCCTCACGAGCGCGCGTATGGGCACCGCGCCCCGGCCCTCCACTCCCGGCGGCCGCGATTCGAGCCGCACCACGTGCTCGAGGGGCAGCCTCAACTCGGCGGCATCCTCGATTGTGATCACCCGCTCGGTCGGCCCGATGGCCGCGCACAGGGCGGCGAGGGTTGTGGTCTTGCCGCTGCCGGTGCCACCCGTGACGAGGATGTTCCTGCGCGCGGCCACCGCAGACCGCAGGGCCTCGAGCATCTCGGGCGACATGGCGCCCAGACGAACCAGGTCGTCGCCCTGCAGCCTCTCCCCGGGGAACCTCCTCACCGTGAGCACCGGCCCATCGATGCTGAGCGGCGGCACCACCGCGTTCACGCGCGATCCATCGCCGAGTCGGGCATCCACCATGGGGCTGGCCTCATCCAGCCTCCTGCCGAGCGGGGCGAGGATACGGTCGATCACGTGCAGCAGGTGATCGGCATCCGCGAAACGGGCGTCGACCGCCTCCAGGCGGCCACCGCGCTCCACCCACACCTGCCCGGGGCCGTTCACCATGACCTCGGTCACATCGGGGTCGCGCAGAAGCGGCTCGAGGGGCCCGAGGCCGAGGGTGGCGTCGGCCACCGCGCTGACCACCCGCCGCCGGTCATCGGCGCTGAGGATGTGCCGGCCCGCGTCGAGGGCATCCTCGGCAAGGGCCGTGATGGCCTCGCGCGTGGCCTGGCCCGGTGCGATGAGGCCGCCACGCACGATGGCGGCCCTGATGTGCTCCACGAGTTCGGGGTCGGGTGTGGTGGCCGGCCCGCTCATGCCGGGCTCTCCAGCAGGGCCACGGCCTTCGCGATGCCGCGACCCCGAGGGGGCCGGGCCGATGCCACCGCCCCAGCCCCACGGTCGTCCCGGCGAACCGGCACTGCATCCGCCACGCCCAGCGCGCGGGCAAGTGCCGAAACGCCGATGGCCCGCGCACCCGGGATCTCACCGGCCGCGACGATGACAGGGCGCCCCGTCAGGCCGGCCATGGCGCACCCGGCCCGCGCAACGCCATGCAGCGATCGGGGCACCACCAGCACCACCCGACCTGCCCGTGACGTGAGCGTCTCGCACACGACGGTGTCACCGCGCCCGCAGTCGGCAACCCAGGCCGCCCTCGACGCGGCGTGCATGGCGATCGCATTGGCCGTGTGCGCATCGTCGAGCAGGCCCGATGAGGCAGGGCCGCACCCGGCCAGCACATCGATGCCGCACGGGTGCCCGTGCACCAGATGCGCCACGTGCTCGGTGCCGATTCCGTCGCCCAGCCTGGCGAGGTCGTCGAGGTGCCGCGTGGCGTCGATGCCCCACATGGCCGCAGGACCGCCACCGTGGGGATCGGCATCCACCAGCAGCGGGGTCGCCTCACCCCGCCCCTGCAGGGCAAGTGCGCAGGCGATCGTGGTGGCTCCGCACCCCCCTGTTGCCCCGATGACCACGATGCCGCTCACGGCTCGTCTGCCGGCCGGGCGACGACACGGACCTCACGCGCGAAGTCGAGTGCCCGCGCCACCTCGAGGGCCTGGGCAGTCATGAGCCGCAACACGATGGCGTCGCCGCTCGAGTCGCCATCCGCGGCCTGCCCCTGCATGAGGGCAATGACCTCGGCATCGGCCACCACCACGCGAGTGCGCCCCGCAAGGCCCTCTCCATCGGATGCGATGACGTCCACGCGGGAACCCGGCACAGGAGCGGCCGCTGCGGCACCGGCAGCACGCAGGGGCACCGGTACGGCTCGCTCACCTGGAGCCAACGGGGCCGGGACCAGTGAGGGATCACCCCCGAGCGCGGCCTGCGTGATGGGCTCGCCCGCACCGACGGCGGCCACCGTGCGACGACCGCGGGCCTCAGCGGCAGAGGCCATGAGGCCTGCCAGCCCTATTCCCGCCGGCACGTCGGCCAGCGCCACCATCCCAGCGGCGTCCGCGTCGTCCAGCATCGTTCCCGCCGCGATGGGCTTCGCGGCCACCAGTACGCCCCGCACGGGTGCGTCCGACGCCCCGAGGCCACTGGCCAGCATGAAGGCCCCCACCGCAAGCCCCGCGGCGATCATGAACCACGCCCCGGGCCGGGCGAACCGGGGGGTCCTCATGCAGGCACCCCCCGGTGACCGCACGAGGGGCATGGCGCATCCCCCACCCCGCCGCCATCGCACCACCCGCATTCCCGCCATGCGCAGTCGCACCAGCGGGCGAGGGAATCCGACGTCATGGCCGGAACCCGGGCATCGTCGGGACCCCAGGAGCGCATGGGCAGGCGCCCGTGCGGCAGCGTGGCCAGACCCGCCGCCACCTGGGCACGCCGCAGCAGGTCGTCTGCGGGCGTGGTGCGTGCCCAGGCGGCGATGAGGGCCACCGCCCATGCCGCGCGCCCGAGATCCGGAGGCAACCACAACAGGTCCCTCCCGGTCACCACCGACAGCGCAGCCAGCGGGGCGAGGGCCGGCTCGCTCCACGGAGCGCGGGTGAGCACCAGGGCGTCGGGTCCGGCGGCGTCGAGGGCATCGAGCACGTCATCGGCGTCGACGCGGTCACGCCGGCGCCCGGCGGGAGGCACCACGGTCACCCCGTCCCGTTCCAGCAGGCCCGCATCGCGGGCGGCCGCGTGCTCCACCACCAACTGCCTGGCATGGGCGTCAGGCATCGTCCGCGACCAGGCGGTATCCGAGGCCCCACACGTTCACGATGTACCGGCCGCCGCCCGATGCCACCGCGAGCTTCCGGCGCAGCCGGGACGCATGGCTGTCGACCGTGCGGGTGCGCCCCATCGACTTGTAGCCCCAGACATCGCGCAGCAGTTCCTGCTTGCTGACGACCCTGCGGGGGTCCCGTGCCAGCGCCGTGAGAAGTCCGAGTTCCTTCGCCGAAAGGGTCACCGGGGTGCCGCCCACGGTCACCCGCCGCGCCCTGCGGTCGATGACGATGTCGTCCACGGTGAGCATTCCCGCCGCCCACTCCCCGTCGGCTCGCCGGATGAGCGCCTTCAGCCGGGCCAGCAGCTCCACGTACGCGAAGGGAGTGCCCACGACCTCGTCGGCGCCGCGCTCGAGCGCCCGCACCACCCGGTGCGGCTCAGCGGCACCACTCACCCCGAGCACGGGCATGGCGGCGTCCCAGGGGTCCTCCGGACCGCCCTGCCGCACCATGCCGACCGCCTCGAGACCCCCGGACGAAGGCATGTCGAGATCGACGATGAGAGCGGATGGGCAGGCCCGCACCAGCAGCCCGCGTGCCTCGGCCGGATCGGCGGCGAGCATCACCTCGAAGCGGTCCGCCTCGAGGTCGGCGGCAAGGCTGCCCGACGCGGGCCGTGGCCCGACGAGCAGTACCGAGCGGTGGGGTGCCTCGGTTGTCATGGTGTCCTCCGATCATCAGCGGGGGCCGGATGCCCCCGGTGATCGGACAACGCGCCAGCAACGGGATTGCTCCCCCCGGCGCCCGGCGTGAAGTGCCCACCGTGCGGGAAAACCGATTCGGGAGTGAGCACGAGGCGCTCACCGGGCGACACCGCCAGCACGCCGCCGGCGGCCTCGACCACCGAGTGGGCCCCGGGGAACGCGGCGCCTCTCCACGGAAGCGGGTCGACCACGCGCAGCACCATGCCGACCCCGTCGACGAAGGCCGCGCCGATCCCGGCCCGCAGGCCCACCCCGTGAACCGCGGAACACGGCGTGAGCACCAATGCCTCGTCGGGCGCCGGGTCGGGGGTGCCGAGCATTCCCACCAGGCGCGACAGGGGCGTGCGGGCCACATACGCCCGACGCGCCACCAGCAGCCCCTCGCCGGTGCGCAGTTCACCGCCCGGCGAGGCAATGTGATTGATGCGGAGCAGGCCCATGGCGCCAGCGTGCACCCGACCGTGTGACCGGTGGGGCGCGCCCGGTCACGGCTCACTCGCGGAACCGCACCGACCCTCAGTCGGGCGGCAGCATGCTCCCCTGCAGCGCGGCCATGGCGCGGGCGAACAGCAGGCCCATGGCGTCGGCGGCCTCGTCGGGCGTCTGGCGCGGCGTGAGCGACGCCATGCCGGCGGCCGACATCTGCACCGCCAGCGTCACGATCTGGAAGCGGTCGACCGGGGCGATCTGCCCGCCGCCCTCGGCCTGGATCTCCTCCATGGCCTCACGCTGGGCGCGCATCATCTCCTTGAGGCGCTCCTTGAACTCCTCCGAGGCGCCCTCGCCGAAGGCGAAGCCGAACGGGAATTCCTCGTCACTCACAGCCTGATCTCCCTCAACGGCGTGCGGCTGAACATGTGGATGGTGTCCACGAACCTGACGGTACGCGACTGCAGGTCCATCAGGATGGAATGGGTTCTCGCGCCGTCGCTGAAGTAGCGCACGCCCTTGAGCAGGTAGCCGTCGGTCACGCCCGTGGCCAGCACGTACATGGGCTGCGGGGCAAGGTCGCGTGCGGTGAGGATGCGGTCGGTGTCCTCGAGGCCGAACGCCTTGAGGCGCTCGCGCTGGCTGTCGTCCTTCGGCCACATGCGGGCCTGGATCTCGCCGCCCAGGCACTCGAGGGCGGCAGCGGTGATGACGCCCTCGGTGGAACCGCCGATGCCCATGTACACGTGGTCGCCGGTACCGCGCACGGCCGCCGACATCGATGCGGTGATGTCGCCGTCGGGGATGAGCTTGATGCGGGCGCCGAGGCTGCGGATCTCCTCGATCATCTCCTCGTGGCGCGGGCGGTCGAGCACCACCACCGACAGATCGCGGATGCGGCGGTCGTAGCAGCGGGCGATGGTGTCGAGCGTGTCGGCGATGGGGGCCGTGATGTCCACGCGCCCCTTGGCGTTGGCGCCCACGCACAGCTTCTGCATGTACATGTCGGGGGCGGCCATCACCCCGCCCGGCGCGCCGATGACGCACACGGCGATGGCGCCGGCGTCTCCACGCGCCACCAGGTCGGTGCCCTCCAGGGGGTCCACGGCGATCTCGCACGGCATGCCGCCGGTGCCCAGCACCTCGCCCACGTACAGCTCGGGGGCCTCGTCCTTCTCGCCCTCGCCGATGATGACCTCGCCCGTGATGGGCATGGCGCCGAACTCCCTGCGCATGGCGTCCACCGCCGCGCCGTCGGCGGCGTGCCGGTCGCCCTGCCCCACCCAGCGTGCCGATGCCAGCGCGGCCTGCTCGGTAACGCGCAGGAAGTCGGTGGCGGGCACGATCGTGTGCCCCTGCAGCGAGGCGGGAACCGGCGCGGGTACGTCGTTGGTGGTCATGCGTCCTTCCGGGCGAGGCGGGCGGCGTGGTCCTTGTTGAACTGCTCGATGCCGGCTGCCGTGAGCGGGTGGTGAAGCATCTGGTGGAACACCTTCGGGGGGATGGTGGCGATGTCGGCGCCCATGCGGGCGGCCTCCATCACGTGAACCGGGGTGCGCACGCTGGCGGCCAGGACCTCGGTGTCGAAGTCGGACTCCGCGAACGCCTCGACGATCTCGGCAAGGTGGCCCAGGCCGTCCTCGTTGATGTCGTCGTAGCGGCCGATGAACGGCGACACGAACGCGGCGCCTGCAGATGCCGCCAGGATCGCCTGGTTCGCCGTGAAGCAGAGGGTCATGTTCACGCGGATGCCGTCGCGCGCCAGCACCGATGTGGCGCTGAGGCCCTCGCGGCTGGTGGGCAGCTTCACCACGATTCGCGGGTCGATTGCCGCGAGCCTCTGACCTTCGCTGATCATCGTGGGTACGTCATCTGCCACCACCTCGGCCGACACCGGGCCATCGACCAGCTCGCAGATACGCCGGTAGATGTCGTCCTCATCGCCCTCCACCTGCGAGAGCAGGGTCGGGTTGGTGGTGGCGCCGCTCAGCACCCCCCACGATGCGATCTCCTCGATGTCTGCGAGGTTCGCGGTGTCGATGTACAGCTTCACGGTGGGCCTCCGGATGCGTGAACGCGTCCCGGCGAGGCTACCAGCCGGGTTATGCGGCCCTTCGCCGACGAATGACCCCGGCAAGCCAGAGACCGGAGCCGGCGGTGACCAGGCCGCCCGCCACCACGAGGAAGATGGAGATGGTCATGCTGTCGGTGCCGCCGGGCTCCGCGCCGGGCGGGTACGCCCCCTGGGCCCCCGGCGCCCAGCGCACGCGCATTCCGCTGTTCCACGAGGGGGTGAGGTACTGCGGGTCGGCGCAGTCGGTGCGGCCGGACGCCGCGCAGGCCAGGTAGCGATCGCGGCTTCGCCGGTTGGCGGCCTGCACCTCGTCGGGGCTCACCGTCCAGCGGAACGCCTGGCCATCGGCCATGAGCGGCACGCTGCGGGCCACCACCCTGCCGTCGGCGTTGATGTTGCCCGTGGGCGTGGCCGAGCACGTCTGCACCCTGCCGATGCGCGCGCACGCACCGAAGGCACCTGTGGGAAAGAAGAGCGCCCACCGGGCCCCGGGCCCCTGCAGGGCGGTCTCCACCTGGCTCCGGTTCACGACCCCCGCCACGCCGCCGATGATCAGCAGCAGGCCGAACAGAACCCCCGCCGCCGGCCAGATGGCCTTCCCGATGCCCCGCATGGGGGGCAACTCTGGCATATGCTCGCCCCCGTGCCGCTGCGCTTCTCCCTGCCGATCCTCGTCTTCGTGGCCGGGGCCTCCACCCTGGCCGCCGAGCTCACCGGCGCCCGGCTGCTGGCCCCGTGGTTCGGCGCGAGCAACCTGGTGTGGGCCAACGTGATCGGGCTCACCCTCATCTACCTGTCGCTGGGCTACTGGCTGGGCGGCAAGGCCGCCGACCGCTACCCCAACCCCCGGGTGCTCGGCTGGGTGGTGATCGTGGCCGCGGTCACCGTGGCGATCCTGCCGCTGGCGCTCACCCCCATCTTCCGCGCGGCGCAGGGGGCCTTCGCAGATCTATCCGCAGGGGCGTTCGTGGCGTCGTTCGTCGGCACGATGCTGATGTTCCTCATCCCCATCACGCTGCTCGGCACGGTGTCGCCATGGGCAATCCGGCTGTCGGTGAAGGACGTCGAGACGGCGGGGTCGGTGGCCGGGCGGCTGTATGCCATCTCCACGGTGGGGAGCATCGTCGGCACGTTCCTGCCGGTGCTCGTGCTGGTCCCGGCCATCGGCACCCGCGCCACGCTGTTCCTCATCGCGGGCGTGCTGGCGCTGGCGGCCGTTCCCCTGCTGGGGGCGAAGGCCATCGCCGCGCCCGTGGTGCTGATAGCGATGATGGCCCTGCCCCTTGGGACCATCAAGGAGGAGCCCGGCGAGACGATCCTGTTCGAGGCGGAGTCGCCGTACCAGTACGTGCAGGTAAGCGAGGCCGCCGACGGCCAGCGCATCCTGCGGCTGAACGAGGGCTGGGCGCTTCACTCGGTGGTGCCCGCCGGAGGCGGCGCGCTCACGGGGGGCTACTGGGACGCCTTCCTCACCCTGCCGCTGCTCACCGGCAAGCCGGACGCCCGCATCGCGATCCTCGGCAACGCCGGGGGCACCACCGCGCGGTCGTTCAGGCTCACGTCGCCGCAGGTGCGCATTGACGGCGTGGAGATCGACCCGGTGGTCACGGAGGCCGGAAACCGGTACCTCGACATGGCCGGGCCCAACCTCACCACGCATGAGGCCGACGCCAGGTTCTGGCTGGCGGGGGACCGCGGGCCGTTCGACGCCGTCATCGTCGACGCCTACCGGCAGCCGTACATCCCGTTCCACCTCTCCACGGTGGAGTTCTTCGAGGAGGTTCGCGACCGCCTGGCGCCGGGCGGCGTGGTGGCCATCAACGTGGGCACCCCACCCGACCAGACCGAGGTGGTCGACCGCATCGCATCGACCATGCGCAGCGTGTTCCCCGCCGTGCTCACGGCCCGCTACGGCGAGTTCAACAGCGTGATCCTGGGCTTCATGGACGCCGCCGACGCAGGGGACGCCCGTGCCAGGCTGGCCCGCGCCACCGGCGACACCGCGGTGGCCGCCAGGATCCTCTCGCCCCTGCTCACCGAGGTGCCCCCAGGGGGCCATGTGTTCACCGACGACCACGCCCCGGTGGAGCAACTGACCGATGGCGCGATCCTCGACTACCTCAACGACGGGGCGCCCGGCGCGTAGCCTCACGCGCATGGACATCAACCGCATCTCCATCGTCTCGGTGCCCGTGACCGACCAAGACCGGGCACTCGTCTTCTACCGCGACGTGCTCGACCTCGAGGTGGTCACCGACCAGGAGGTGGCGCCCGGCATGCGGTGGGTGCAGCTGCGCACCCGGGCCGCGGGGGCCAACTTCTCGCTCACCACGTTCGGCGGCGAGGCCGCGGCGGGAACCCTGCGCGGGGTCATCCTGCACGTGGACGACGCCCGCGCGGCAACCGGGGACGCCCGCGCCAAGGGCGCCACGATCCTGCGCGAGGACTACGGCACGCCGTTCGGCGACTTCGTCGAGGTGCAGGACCCCGACGGCAACGCGCTGACCCTGTGGACGCCCGCGCCGGGAATGGACATCACCGCCATTACCGGCTGACGCCGCGCGCCGCCGCGCGTCACACATGTTGCGCCGGTGTGACTCATTGGCCGATGCAAGCCCGGGGGCCCGTAGCGTCCCGGCCATGAGCACCGGGACCACCGCCGAGATGATCGTGCCGGTTGCGTGCATCGAGCGCGCACTGGGGCTCTACCGCGATTGCCTCGGCTTCCAGGTAACAGGGGACTCCGGCCGGGGCATCGCACGAGAGGTCACGTTGAGTGCGCCGGCAGGTGTTCTCCGCGTGCGCCTGGTCGAGGGGTCGACCGAGCGGCCGGCCGGGTCGCTGCGCGAGGCGGTACTGCCCGTGCGCGACCTGGCCTCCGCGCTCGGCTGCCTGCGCTGGGGCGGCGTGACCGAGCACTGGTTCGACCCATCGGCGCCCGGAGGCCCCGCGGCGCTCTTCACCGACGCCGATGGCAACGCCTGGACCCTCTGGCAGCCGGACCCCGCACCGGTGTCGCTGGCCGCATAGGTCCGGCCCCCTTCACAGGGGCGCCGCACACAACCGCGTCGGCCGACCCGTGATCTAGCCGGCGGGCTGCCAGCGGGCCCTGAGGCCCGTGGGGGCGATGCGCTCCACGCGCACCTCAGCCCTCACCTCGGCGTCGGCCAGCGCCGTGCGGGCCAGGGCGGCCACATCGGATGCGGCATCTGCCATCACCCACGCGACGGTGCTGGGGCCGGACCCCGACACGGTCACGCCCAGCAGGCCCCGGTGGTCGATGCCCTTCAGGGCGTCGAGACCCGGGCACAGGGGGCCGCGGTGGGGCTCGTGGAGGCGGTCCACCAGGAAGTCGGGGATCTCGTCGAGGTGGCCCCGCTCCAGGGCAAGCAGCAGGCCGGCGGTGGCCGAGATGGAATGGGCGGCATCCGACAGGTCGACCTGCGCGGGCATGGCCGTGCGGGCCTCGTCGGTGCTCACGCGCGAGCCCGGCACCACCAGCACCAGGGCGAGGCCGTCGGGGGGCTCCACGCGCAGGGCGCGGGGGCCCGGCACCAGGGCTGTGATGCCACCGTCGAGGCACGCGGCGGCGTTGTCGCCGTGGCCCTCGATCTCGATGGCCCGGGCCAGGATGTCGGACGGGCTCCAGCGCAGGTCGCCAAGCGCGTTGGCGGCCACCAGGCCCGCGCATGCCGCGGCGGCGGACGACCCCAGGCCGCGCCCGAACGGGATGCGGTTGCGGCAGGTGATGTCGAGCCCATCGAGGTCGGGCAGGCCCATGAGCATGGCGCGGCACAGCAGGTTCGAGGCATCCTCGGGCACCTCACCCGCGCCCTCGCCCTCCACATGCACCTCGAGGGGGCCCGGGCGGCGGCGGATGACGACCTCGTTGGCAAGGTCGAGCGCCAGGCCCAGCACGTCGAAGCCGGGGCCCAGGTTGGCCGAGGTGGCGGGGGCGGTGATTGTGAGGGCGTCGGCCTCAGTCGCCATAGAGGGCCTTCTCGGCGGCGGCGTAGTCGGCCGGGATCTCCACGACCCCGCCGCTCTGGGCGATGGCCGTATCGGGGTCCTTCAGGCCGTTGCCCGTGAGCACGCACACCACCCGCTCGCCCGTGGTGAACCGCCCGGCGGCATGCGCCTTGATGAGGCCCGCCACGCTCGACGCCGATGAGGGCTCGCAGAACACGCCCTCGGTGGACGCCAGCATGCGGTAGGCAGCGAGGATCTCCTCGTCGGTGACCGAATCCACCCCGCCACCCGAGGCGGTCATGGCGGCCATGGCCTGCTCGCCGCGCACGGGGTTGCCGATGCGGATGGCCGTGGCCACGGTCTCGGGGGCGGTCACGACCTCACCGCGCACCAGCGGGGCGGAACCCTCGGCCTGGAAGCCCATCATGCGGGGGAGGCCGGTGGAGCGGCCCGCGTCGCGGTACTCGCCGAAGCCCATCCAGTAGGCCGAGATGTTGCCGGCGTTGCCCACCGGGATGCACAGCACGTCGGGGGCGTCACCCAGGGCGTCGCACACCTCGAAGGCCGCGGTCTTCTGTCCCTCGAGGCGGAAGGGGTTGAGCGAGTTCACCAGCGCGATGGGGTGCTTCTCGGACAGCTCGCGCACGATGCGCAGGGCGTCGTCGAAGTTGCCGTCCACCGCCAGCACCTTGGCGCCGTAGATGAGCGCCTGCGCCAGCTTGCCAAGGGCGATCTTGCCGCCGGGGATGATGACCGCGCAGGTGAGGCCCGCGCGCGCGGCATAGGCGGCCGCCGCGGCCGAGGTGTTGCCCGTGCTGGCGCAGATGACCGCCGTGGCGCCCTCTTCCACCGCCTTCGACATGGCGAAGCACATGCCGCGGTCCTTGAACGACCCGGTGGGGTTGAGCCCCTCCAGCTTCACGTGAACGTCGAGCTCGAGGCACTCCGACAGGGCGTCAAGGCGCACCAGCGGCGTGGCCCCCTCCCCCATGCTGATCACGGGAGTGGCGTCGGTGACCGGCAGGAACTCCCGGTACCGCTCGATCAGGGGCGTGCCGCGCAGCGCCGACGACGTCATCGCGGCGCCTCGCCGCTCCCGACCACGGTGATGAGCACGGGCTCGGCGCGCACCTCGGGCATGTCGCGCAACTTGCCGATGGCCTCGGCCACCTGCGACTCGGGGCTGCGGTGAAGGATCATCACCAGGCGGGCGCTCTGGCCCTCACCGCGCTGAAGCACGGTGAGGATCGACACGCCGCTCTCCCCCAGCACCGACGAGATGCGGGCAAGCACGCCCGGCTCGTCGGCGACGTCGAGCCTCAGGTAGAAGGCGCTCTCGAGCGCCCCCTCGGCGGCCATGGGGCGGCCGGCATCGGCCAGGGCCCCGGCCAGGAACGACCCCGGGCGGCTGCCAAGGATCGAGAGCACGTCGCTCACCACGGCCGAGGCGGTCTCGGTGCCACCGGCCCCGGGGCCCACCAGCATGATCTGGCGCACCATCGAGCTCTCGAGCAGCACGGCGTTGTCGGCGCCGCTCACCGATGCCAGGGGGTGGTCCCCCGGCACCAGCGCGGGGTGCACGCGCACCGACACCGCGCCGTCCACCAGGCGTGCGACGCCCAGCAGCTTCATCACGAAGCCCAGCTCGTGGGCGATGTCCACATCATCGGACTTGAGGTCGTCGATGCCCGAGTACGGGACGTCGTCGATGAGCACCCGCGTATGGAACGCGATTGACGACAGGATGGCCATCTTCGCGGCGGCGTCTGCCCCGCCGACATCCTCGGTGGGGTCTGCCTCGGCGTAGCCCAGGTCCTGCGCCTGCGAGAGGGCGTCGGAGTACGACATGCCGCTCCGGCGCATCTCGCTGAGGATGTAGTTGGTGGTGCCGTTGACGATGCCCATGACCGACTCGATCTCGGCGGCCAGCAGCGACTCGCGCAGCACCTTGATCACGGGTATCGCCGCGCACACCGAGGCCTCGAACCGCAGCTCGCTGCCGCCCTCCTCGGCGGCGGCCAGCAGGTCGGGAGCGTGGCGGGCGAGAAGCTGCTTGTTGGCGGTCACCACGGAGGTACCGTGGCCCAGCGCGCGCACGAGCCACTCGTGCGTGGGGTCCACCCCACCCATGACCTCGATGACGATGTCGATGGAGTCGTCGCCGAGGATGCCCTCGGGGTCGGTGGTGAGCACCGCGGCATCCACGCCCGGGCGGTCGGCCTGCAGGTCGCGCACCAGCACCTTCACCACCTCGAGCCGGTGGCCCGTGGCGCGCTCGATGGTGCCGGCGGTCTCGTGGAGGATGCGCAGCACGCCCTGCCCCACCGTGCCGCAACCCAGCATGCCGATGCGCACGACGTGGCTCACAGGTCCCTCGCCACCAGCTCGGCGTAGGTCTCACGGCGCACCACGAGGGTGGGCCTGCCGTCGTCCACGAACACCACGGCAGGCCGGGTGACGCCGTTGTAGTTGCTGGCCATGGCCACACCGTAGGCGCCTGTGGCGGGAAGGCACACCAGGTCGCCACGCTGCACCGGCGGCAGCTCGGCCTCCTGGATCAGCACGTCACCGCTCTCGCAGTGCTTGCCCACCAGGCGCAGGCTCTCGGTGGCCTCGGCCTCGGGGCGCTCGGGCAGCAGGGCCTCGTACACCGCGCCGTAGAGCATGGGGCGCATCAGGTCGCTCATGCCGCCGTCGACGGCCACGTACTTGCGCACGCCGGGGATGTCCTTGGTGCCGGTCACGCGATACACGGTGACGCCGGCACGGCCCACGATGCTGCGGCCGGGCTCCACCATCACGCGCGGGCGGGGCAGGCCGGCGGCATCCCACTCGGCGAACACCGACTCCATCACCAGGTCGGCGTACTCCTCCACCGGGGGAGGCTCGTCGCCACGGGTGTAGGCGATCCCCAGGCCGCCCCCCATGTCCATGATCGACAGGTCGTCGTGGCCCTGCTCCTTCACGAACTCGGCCAGGAGCTGCGCGGCCACGCGGTAGGCGCCGATCTCGAAGATCTGCGAGCCGATGTGGCAGTGCAGCCCCACCAGGTTCACGTTGGCGGCCTGGCGGCAGGCAGCCACGGCGGCCGCGGCCAGCCCGCCCTCCAGCGAGAAGCCGAACTTGCTGTCCAGCTGGCCCGTGGAGATGTACGCGTGCGTGGATGGCTTCACGCCCGGGGTCACGCGGATCAGCACGTCCTGCACGCGACCTCGCTCGCCGGCGATCTCGTCGAGCAGGCAGATCTCATCGAGGCTGTCCACCACGATCAGCCCCACCTGGGCGTCGAGGGCCTCGCCGATCTCGCGGGCGTCCTTGGCGTTGCCGTGCATCACGATCTTCCCCGGGGGGAATCCCGCATGCAGGGCCATGTACAGCTCGCCGCCCGACGCCACGTCCATGCGCAGGCCCTCCTCATGGGCCATGCGCAGCAGCGCCTGCGCCCAGAACGCCTTGCTGGCGTAGATGACCTCGGCATTGGGGTCGTGGGCGCGGAAGGCCTGCACGTATCGGCGCATGGTGTCGCGCAGGAGCCCTCCGTCGTAGATGACCAGGGGGGTCCCGTACTCCTCGGCGAGCGCGACCACGTCGCATCCGCCGATGGCGAGATGGCCGTCCGGGGTCGTCGTGGCCGACGGTGGGAGAACCTGTGAAAGTGGCTGCATAAGCCGGGGGACAGTAGCAACGCGGGCTAGGCTCGCGCGGCATGACGACCGCCCCCGAGCACGTGCACATCCCCTCCCGCGACGGCCTCCCGCTGGCGGCCGTGGTGCTGCCCCCGGCGGCGGCCCCCGGGATGGCGACGGTCCCCGGGGTCGTCGTGCTGCATGGGTATGGATCGCGCAAGGAGAACCACCTCGACTTCGCGGGGCGCATCGCCGCCGCGGGCATGTGGGCGGTGGTGCCCGACCTCCGCGGCCACGGTGGGACCGGTGGTGAGATGGATGCCGGGATGATCGGTGATGTCCTCGCCTGCCTCGACCACCTCGATGAGCGGGGCGCGGGCGCGCTGGGGCTGCGCGGCTCGTCGATGGGGGGCTTCCTCTCGCTGGTTGCTGC
>CAZIQQ010000013.1:30247-30384 GCA_964541555.1 uncultured Bifidobacterium sp.
TACGGATCGCGCAAGGAGAACCACCTCGACTTCGCGGGGCGCATCGCGGGCGCGGGCATGTGGGCGGTCGTGCCCGACCTCCGCGGCCACGGCGAGACCGGTGGGGAGATGGATGCCGGGATGATCGGTGATGTCCT
>CAZIQQ010000014.1:0-26835 GCA_964541555.1 uncultured Bifidobacterium sp.
CCGGCCGGCGGGCCCGGCGGCCGCCAGTGCCGAGAAGGCCGCAGCCGGCCCGGCCCCGTCGCGCGCGGCCAGGGCCCGCGCGCCGAGCACGCGCGCCGATGCATCGGCGCGCTCGAGCGCCGCCGCCATCTCGTGCACACGCATGCGGGTATCCGCGGTCATGGGGCCACGGTATGCCTGCCGGCGCGGGCGGTCCTCATACCTGGGTCCAATACGGCGACGGCCGGCTTGTGCGCCGGTACGACCCCGTTGTCGGGTGGCCAGCGGCGCCCCGTGGCGTAGTTTCGCGGCCGTCAACCGCACCACCACCCGACGCCAGGAGCACGACGTGGCCCGACTCGAGCCCGGACAGCCGGCCCCCGACTTCACCCTTCCCTCCGACGGCGGTGACGACGTCACGCTGTCGGCCCTTCGCGGGGGCCCCGTGGTGCTGGTGTTCTATCCGAAGGCCATGACCTCCGGGTGCACCCAGCAGGCATGCGAGTACCGCGACTCGCTGGCGCTCTTCGGCAAGGTCGACGCCACCGTACTGGCCATCAGCCCCGACCCGGTGGCCCGCCTCGGGAAGTTCCGCGACAAGGAGGGGCTCACGTTCCCCCTGCTGTCGGACGAGTCGCACGAGGCGCTCGAGGCCTACGGCGTGTGGGTGGAGAAGTCGATGTACGGCAAGAAGTACATGGGCGTGGAGCGCAGCACCTTCGTGGTGGGTGCCGACGGCGTGCTGCTGCATGCCGACTACAAGGTGAAGCCGGCAGGGGATGCCGAGCGGGTTCTCGCCCTCCTGGGCTGAGCCCCGGTACGCTGCCCGGCGAAGTCATTCCCCGGAGGATCTCCATGGACGTTTTCGAGGCAATCCGCAAGCGCAAGGCCGTTCGCACGTACACCGACCGCCCGGTGCCGGACGACGTGCTCGACAGGGTGCTGCGCGCGGCGCTGCAGGCACCGACCGGCAGCGGATCGCAGGCGTGGAGCCTGCTGGTGGTGCGCGACGAGGCCACACGCAGGCAGGTGGCCGATCTGGTCATCGCCGGTGGCGCGAAGTACTTCGCCGAGATGCGCCCACGCCGCGACGCCACGCCCGAGGAGCACGAGGCCGAGTGCGTGGCGTACGCCGAGAAGATCCTCCCGACCTACCGCATCGCGCCGGTGTGGGTGATGGGTCTGCTCGTGCCCCGCGGCAACTACCCCGAGAGCATGGCCGAGGGCGGCTACGTGGATGACCTCCTCTCGGTGGCGTTCGCCATGGAGAACCTGTTCGTCGCCGCGCGCGCCGAGGGCCTGGGCACCGTGCCCACCTCGGCATTCCAGCGGTTCGAGAAGGACCGGCTGCGGGAGATCGTGGGCCTGCCCGGCGACGTCGACCCTGTGCTCGTGACCCCGCTCGGCTACCCCGAGTCGTTCCCCGAGGGGCTCCCGCCCGCGCTCAAGCGCTCGTACCGCGGGTGGAAGTCGCTGGTGCACGACGACTCGTGGGGAAATACCCGCGACTAGGACCAGGAGGCCCTCCAGTGGCATGGGATGACATCGCGCAGTGGCAGCCGCAGGACCTCTTCGCCTCGTTGCGGATGGGCGACAAGGTGCAGCCCGTGGACTGCCGTGAGCTCACCTGGCGCGAGGCGGACACCAAGGTGAAGAACGCCATCCGCATCGATCCGATGTCGTTCACGTCGGAGATCGACTCGCTGCCGAAGGACAAGGAGCTGGTCTTCTACTGCGACCGCGCGGGCGAGGCCACGAGCATGAAGATCGCCCTCACCGCCTTCGACAAGGGCTTCACGAGGGTGGGTGTGCTGGTGGGGGGCTTCGACGCCTGGGTGGCGGCGGACTACCCCGTGGAACCCAAGGAGTAGCCCGCCCGCACGCCCACGGCGGTTGCTACTTCTTCGGCGTCAGCCCGTAGCGCTCCTCGAGCCACTCGGGGAGGATCGCGGCGATGCCGCGGATGAGCAGCTCGCGCTCCGAGATGGCCACGCGCGCGGCCACCGAGAGCACCTGCTGGCCCTCGTCGGAGCGCACGCCCTGGACGCCCGACACCATGTTGTCGCCCTCGGCCTTGTTGTAGACCATGGCGCGGGCGGCCATGGGCCAGTGCTCGCGGGTCCACTCGATGAGTGCTTCCTCGAGGTCGGTGGGCGAGTACTCCAGAAGGGCCCGCTGGAGCTCGTTGGGCGTGCCGTCACTATCGCGCTGCATCTGGGGTCCTTTAAGGGGCCGTTTGCGGTATCTCCCGGCAGGATAGCCACGTGAGCGAGGCGACCGGTATGCGATTCGGCGGGGCCCGTGGACGGCTGGCGCTGCTGGTGGCGGGCGTGGCCCTCGCGGCGACGGCCGTGGTGGCGTCGGGAATCGAGTGGGGCCGGCTCCTGGTACGCGGCAGGCTGGTGATCATCGAGGACGGCCTGTCGCTGTGGCAGGGAGTCACCGTGCTGGTGGTGGCGGCAGTCGGGGCGCTGGTGATGGCCCTCGCGGTCGCGGCCTCGCGGGGGCGCCTTGCCGCCCTCGCTGCACTGGTGTCGGGCGTGGCCATCGCCATCGTCTGCGTGCAGGCGCTGGTGTGGCTGGTGACGCGCCCCGACGCCATCGCCGACCAGGTGAGGGCGGGCGCGGAGTCGATTCCGCTCAAGGGCTACGTGGTGCCATCGATCGAGAGCGTCGTCGGCCCCGGGGCGTGGGTGGCCCTGGTCGCCGGGCTGCTCATGGCGCTGGTGGGGCTCGTGGGCGTGGTGGTTCCCGCATGGCGCGGGCGGCGCACCGGGGCGGTGGGCTGATGGCCGCGCGCATCGCATCGCTGCTGCCGTCGGTCACCGAGATCGTGTGCGCGCTCGGGCTTGGCGACCGCCTGGTGGCGCGCAGTCACGAATGCGACTTCCCCCCATGGGTGACGTCACTCCCCGCCGTGACCGCCTCGCGCCTGCCCGCAGACGCCATCACCCAGGCCGACGTGGATGCCGCGGTCACCGCCGCCGCCCAGTCGGGAACGGCCCTGTACTCGCTCGACATCGACCTGCTTGCCCGGCTCGCCCCGGACCTGGTGGTCACGCAGTCGCTGTGCGACGTATGCGCGGTGGACGAGGGCCTGGCGCTCGGGGCGGTGGAGCGCATGGATGCGCCCGCCCGCCTGCTGTCGTTGTCGCCCGGCCGCCTCGATGAGGTCATCTCCGCGGTGGGCGAGGTGGCCATGGCGGCGGGGGAGCCCGCGCGCGGGGAGGATCTGATGCAGGGGCTCCGTGCCCGCCTCGATGCGCTGCATGCCCGGGTGGATGGTCGCCCGCGGGTGCGCGTTGCGGCCGTCGAGTGGATCGACCCGCCGTGGTCGGCCGGTCACTGGGTGCCGGATCAGGTGGCGGCGGCCGGTGGGGAGGAGGTGCTGGCCCAGCCCGGCGGAAGGTCGGCCCGCATGACCTGGGACGACGTGCGCAGCGCCCGCCCCGACGTGGTGGTGCTGATGCCCTGCGGGCTGTCGCTGGCCGAGACCCTGGCCCTGGCCCGTGGCGTCCCGCCGCTGCCCTGCCGCGTGGCCGCGGTGGACGCATCGGGCCTGTTCAGCCGCCCGGGCCCCCGGCTGGTCGACGGCGCCGAGGTGCTGGCGCGCATGCTGCACCCGCTGCCCGGGGATCCCCCCGCAGGCGACGCGTGGGCATGGGCGGATGGGGCGTCAGGCTAGACTCGCGGAACGGCCATGAAGACGTTCATCCTCCTCGCCACGCTGAGCCCCCAGGGCCTGCAGACCCTCCGCCTCACGCCCGAGCGCCTGCTCGAGGTGAACCGCGAGATCGAGGACCTCGGCGGTCGCGTGCTGAACCAGTGGGCCGTGCTGGGCTACTACGACTTCATGAGCATCATCGAGGCGCCCGACGAGATGGCGGCTGCGAGGATGGTGGGCGAGTTGTCCGCCCGCGGCAGCGCCACCTTCGAGACGCTCACCGTGATGGACCCCGACGAGGTCCTGGGCCTGGCCTAGGCCCCGGCGCGCCGCCACTTCTCGGAGTGGCACAGGGGGCAGGCGGGCAGCACCAGCACGCCGTCGCTCTCCTCAGGGGACTTCACGAGCAGGTCGCACTCCGCGCAGCGGAACTCCCCGGTCACCTCGTCGCCGATCTCGAACACCTGGGGCTCATCGGGGGCCTGCGGCATGTGCGTTACTCCCGCGCCTCGCGCGTGGTCGGTGGGAAGAGGGTTCCGCGGTGGCTAGATCGCGAGGGCGGCGACGAGCGCCGCAGCCGCCACGACGGCGAACAGCACGAAGCCGATCGCCAGAATCCGGGTTTCGGTGACCACGGGCGCGTGGATCTCGCCGTGGTGCGTGGGCCGCCAGTGCACGAGGCGCGTGATGCGGCCTTCGTGGATGGACCGCTCGCAGTACGGGCAGAAGGTGGTCGATTCCAGCAGGGGAAGGCCGCACCGGTGGCAACCGGGTGCTTCCGAGTGGTTGTGATGCTGGAGATCGGACTCCGTGCGCACGAGCTGCTCCTCGCGGGACCCCGTCGACGTGACGGGATCGGCAGCATACCCCGGCGGGAAGGAATTCGCGTGCGCGTGTCGAAAAGGCGCCGCCCGATGGATCAGGCGTCGTCCTCGGCCAGCATCGGGAAGGCGGCTGCGGCGTCGTGCCCCGTGTCATCGGCGGCCTGGTCGGCGCAGGCGGCCTGCACGTCGGCGAGGCGGGCATCGACCTCGGCGATCTCCGCGGCCAGGGCGCCGGCCGGTATGTCGCCCTCGCGGGCCAGCGCGTAGGCGCGCGCGCCGAGGGCGGCGAGCGCCCTGCGGTGCCGGCGCTCGAGCACGCGCTTCTCGCCCTCCACGCGGGCCCGGTGCACGGACCCCCGCATGTCGTGGGCCATGCGGCCCGCCGTGGATGTGACCGAGGTGATGAGTGACATGCCCACAGGGTAGCCGCGTGCGTTGTGGCCGGCACGGGTGCGAGGCGTGACGACCGGGCACACACCGGTACGGCGCACGGCCATAGCGTCGCACGCATGGATGCAGCGACGGCATGGCGGGGCGGACGCGGGCAGGCGACCATCGAGCACGTCGGTCTCACGCTGGTCATCGCCCTGCTGTTCGGGGCGCTGGCCGTGTGGGTGGCCGGCACGCCATGGGCGCCCGACGGACCCCCCGATGTCATCGCCCGGGTCACGGCCCCGCTGGGGGGTGTGGCGGAAACCACGACGCTGCCGAGGGCGGCGTCGACGCCGGCGCGGCGCGCGATGGAGCGCGCGGGCGGGTCGGGCGCTGCGGGCCCGGTACAGCGGGCCTGGGAGGGCTTCCTGTGGTGGGGGGCGCTCAACGTGGACGGCCAGATCGAGGCCGGTCGCGGCGCGCTGGAGCAGGTGGGCATCAGGGCCGAGGACCTGGTGAAGGACCCGGTCAAGACGATCGAGGGCGCCGTCGACAGGTTGTCGAGGCCGCCCGTCACCGGCAGCGCCGAGCGGGTGGCGCGCATCGTGCGCGCCATCGGCTCCATCGGTGACCGGCCCTTCCGCGAGTCGTTCCTGGGCATATCGCGCGACCTCGGGGGCCTGGGCGCCGACTGGCTCATCGCCAAGTACGCGCGCGGCCTGGGGGACCTTCTCGGGCGTCTGCTGCCCGGGGGATGACCGGTACATCGACACAGGAGGTGGCAGGGGTGATGCATGCACTGGCGGGACGCATTCACGCGTGGGGCGCGCACGCCTGGTGGCGGGTGCGCGAATCCCGCGGCCAGGGCACGGTGGAATACGTGGGGATGGTGGTGATGGTCACCCTGCTGGTCGCCGCCGTCGCGGTGGCGGCCAAGGGGTGGGCTCCCGACATCGGCAATGCGCTGAAGAAGGCCCTGACCGGAGCCGTGAAGCACCTGACGGACGGCTTCGGCTGATGGCGGGCGCGCCGCGGTGGTCGGCTAGGGGATGATCACCGCGGCGCCGTCAACCTCGCCCGTGGCGATGCGCTGGAGCGCGCGGTTGGCATCGGCCAGCGGGTGCTCCTCGATGGTCGTGGCGATCGGGATCGACGCGGCCAGCGCCAGGTAGTCGCGGGCGTCATCGCGGGTGACGTTGGCCACTGATCGGATGCAGCGCTCCCACCAGAGGTCGGCGTAGTCCATCTCGGGCAGGCGGTCGAGGTGGATCGCGTTGATGGCCACGGTGCCGCCGCGGTCGAGGGCGCGCAGGGCGTGCGCCACCACCTCGCCCGCGGGTGCGAACGTGACGGCCAGGTCGAGGGCGAAGGGGGGCGTCTCGTCGTACCCGCCTGCCCACTCGGCCCCCAGCGAGAGAGCCCGTTGCTGCTCTGCATGCGATCGCGTGGCCACGGCGACGCGGCAGCCCATGTGGCGCGCCACCTGGATGGCCTGCAGCGCCGACGCCCCGAATCCGTAGAGGCCCACGCGCGCGCCTGGCGTGATGCCCGCCACGCGCAGCGCCCGGAAGCCGATGACGCCGCCGCAGAGGAGGGGCGCCAGGTCGCGGTCTGACGGGCCCTCGGGCAGCGGCACCACCACATCTGCCCGCGCGCACACGAGCTCGGCGAACCCGCCGTGGCGGTCCCATCCGGTGAAGGTGGCGTGCTCGCACAGGTTCTCGCGACCCGACACGCAGAAGGCGCACTCGCCGCAGGTACCGGCCAGCCAGGTGAGCCCGGCCCGGTCGCCCTCGCGCCAGTCGCCGCAATCCGGCCCCACGGCCGCGATGCGCCCGGCCACCTGATGGCCGGGGATTATCGGGAGGATGCGGGCGGGCAGATCGCCCTCGCATACCTGCAGGTCGGTGCGGCAGGCCGCGCACGCGCCCACGCGGATGACCACCTCGCCCGGGCCCGGCACCGGGTCGGGGAACGTCGCGAGTCGCAGCGGCTTGGCATGGATGCTTCCCGGCACTGTCAGGACCATCGCGCGCATATGCTGGAAGCGTGGCAGGTATCGAGGTCATCCGCGCTCCCGATGCCCCCCTCGGGGGCGGCGACCCCACGCGCCGGCATGCGGTGACGGCCGATGGGCTGGTGCTGCTGCCCGGCCTCACACGCCCCGAGGCCGAGGACGCCTGCCGGTGGCTGGCACAGGTGGCAGGCGGCGACCGCCCGCTGGCGCTGGCAGAGGTGGCGCTGCCGGTGGTGCTCACCGATGGCGCCGGCCCGCACCTGGTCGATGCCGACGGTGGCCTGGTGCTCGCCCTGGCCCCCCACCCGGCGATCGACGGCGCGCTGGTGGCCATGGGCGCGCCCACGCCACTGCATGCCGTGGGCCTGGTGACGAAGGTGGGCGGCGGCGGCTGGGTCTGGCTGGCGCGGGCTCGCGTGGCCGACTCCGGTCGCGTGGATGCGCTGGACGGGCTCGATGCCGTGGTCGACGCCCCGGGGCTCAGGGCGTGGGCCGCGAGGTGGGCCGGGGCCATCTCTACGCTTGCCCCGTGAGCGAGTACGTCATCCGGTTCACCGCCGAGAACCCGGGCGACCTCGATGCCGCTGCCACGGAACGCCTTGCCACGGCGGCCCGGGCGATACCCGGCACGAGGCCCCTCGGGCGCGTGATGGTGGACCGCGACCGCCGGCGCATCGAGGCCGAGTTCGCGATCGACGTGGAGCAGGCCATGGCCGAGGCGGCGCGTGACGGCGGGCGACTGGCCAAGGAGATGCTGCTGGCCGCCCGCATGCCCGAGGCACGCCTGGTGGAGATGAGCGTGCGCATGGGCGACATCAACAGCACGGACTGACACCGGGAGGGCGTCTCCCGCGACGGGATGTGAATCCCGCCTGCGGCCGTTCCCCCGAATCAGCGCCAGGGAGACTGCCGGTCCCGGATGCCAGGTTCCGTACTGCGCATCGCACCGTACCGTCGGTTCGACGCGTGCCCATCCGTGTGCACGCGGATCGTGTTGCGGGTTTCCCGCAATCCCGTTCATCCCCGAATCGGGTCGGAAACGCGCGACAATTCCCGCCGTGAGCGCCAGACCCACCACCGTCATGTGGTTTCGCCGTGACCTGCGCGTGGATGATCACCCGGCCCTCTCAGAGGCCGCCGCACGCGGCGACGTCGTGGCCCTGTGGGTTGCCGACCCGCATCTGCTGTCGGCATCGCATCACCGCTCGCCTGTGCGACTGGCATTCCTGAGGGCATGCCTCGAGGCCCTCGACGCCGAACTGCGGGCGCTCGGTATTCCGCTCGTGGTGCGGGAGGGCGACCCCGCCGTGGTGGTGCCGGAGGCGGCCGTGGAGGCCGGCGCGGACGTCGTGCACGTGACCGCAGATGTCACCCCGTACGCACGCCGGCGCGACCTCGCCGTGGAGTCGGCCCTGGGGGATGCCGGGGTGAGATTCCGCACCGTGGGCGGGTCGTGGCGCGTGGCGCCGGACGACCTGCAGGGGAGCAAGGGGTACGGCTACCTCGTGTTCACGCCGTTCTTCCGGGCGTGGGATCAGGTGCCCGTGGCAGATCGCATTCCACCCCCCGAAAGCCTGTCGGGGCCGACCCTGGAATCTGACGGCCTGGGCGCGCTGCCCGCCGGCGGGTCGCCCATCGACGCCGGCCCCGCAGCGGCCCGGGCCCGCCTCGAGCAGTTCATCCGCAGTGGCGCCGTGGATCGCTACGCCGAGGGGCGCGACCTTCTTGCCGACGACGGCACGTCGCACCTGTCGGCCGACCTGCGCATGGGCGTGCTGTCGCCCGCGCAGGTGGGGCGCGCCATCGGCCATGGGCGCGGCGACACGACGTCGCGGGACGCCTTCTGGCGCCAGCTGGCGTGGCGCGACTTCTACGGGCATCACATGGCGCGCAACCCCGTGGTGGCCCGGGCGGCGCTGAAGCCGTCCTTCCGCGCGATCGAATGGGATGACGACCCGGCCCTGTTCGAGGCCTGGCGCGAGGGGCGCACGGGATTCCCCTTGTGCGACGCCGGCATGCGGCAGATGCGCGCGACGGGGTGGATGCACAACCGCGCGCGCATGGTGGCGGCGAGCGTGCTGGTGAAGGACCTCCTGGTCGACTGGCGCCTGGGCGAGGCCGAGTTCATGCGCGGCCTGGTCGACGGCGACCCGGCCAACAACAACGGCGGCTGGCAGTGGACCGCCGGCACGGGCACGGATGCGGCGCCGTACTTCCGCGTGTTCAACCCCGTGCTGCAGGCCAAGCGGTTCGACCCCCACGGCGCGTACGTACGGCGGTGGATTCCCGAACTGGCGGGTGTGCCCGACCGGTACATCCACGAGCCCTGGAAGATGGACGAGCAGGCGCAGCGCGACGCGGGCTGCATGATCGGCACCGACTACCCGGCGCCGGTCGTGGACCACGCGCTGCGGCGTGATGAGGCAATCGCCCGCTACAAGGACGCAGACGTCCGGTGGGCAGCGACGGCGGAGGCCGCGGCATGAGTGGTTCGGTTCTTGTGACGGGCGCCACCGGCTACGTGGGCGGCCGCCTGCTGCACCGGCTCGAGGAGCGTGGATACGACATCACGTGCCTCGCGCGCACCCCCGACAACCTCCAGCCGCGCTGCCTGCCCACCACGCGCATCGTGCAGGGTGACGTGGTCACGGGCGAGGGCCTCGACGAGGCCATGCAGGGCGTCGACGTGGCGTACTTCCTCGTGCACGCCATGGGCGCGCGGGGCAACTACCACCGGGCCGAGCGGGATTCCGCCCGCAACTTCCTGGCCGCCGCCGAGCGCGCCGGGGTGAAGCGCATCGTGTACCTGGGCGCGCTGGGCAGCGGCCCGCACATGTCCACCCACCTCGAGAGCCGCCAGGAGGTCGGGCGCATCCTGCGGTCGGGCACGGTTCCCGTGATCGAGTTCCGCTCATCGGTGATCATCGGGTCGGGCAGCCTGTCGTTCGAGATGGTGCGCGCCCTCGTCGACCGCCTTCCCGTGATGGTCTGGCCGAAGTGGGTGGACACCCCCACGCAACCCATCGGCATCGAGGACGTCATCGACTACCTGGTCGAGGCCTCGGAGGTGCCTCTCGAGCGCAGCGAGGTGGTGGAGATCGGCGGCACCGACAAGGTGTCGTACGGGCAGCTGCTCATCAGCTACGGCAAGGCGCGTGGCCTGCGCCGGTTCTTCATCCGCGTGCCGGTGCTGACCCCGCGGCTGTCGAGCCTGTGGCTGGGCCTCGTGACCCCCGTGTACGCGAGGGTGGGACGCGAGCTCGTGGACGGCCTGCGGGCCGAGACCGTCGTGACCAACGACCTCGCCGCGACGATGTTCTCGGTGCGGCCCATGGGAATGGACGAGCAGATCCGCCGGGCCCTGGCCAACGAGGACAGGGAGTTCGCCGAGACCAAGTGGTCGGACGCCGTGTCGTCGCGCGGGCAGGAGCGCATGCGATGGGGCGGGGCGCGCAAGGGCACCCGGCTCGTGGACGCCCGGTCGGCGTTCGTGCCGGTGCCGCCCGAGGTCGCTTTCGCGCCCATCCAGCGCATCGGCGGCGACTCCGGCTGGTACCACGCAGACTGGATCTGGGACGTCCGCGGCGCCATCGACCTCCCGTTCGGTGGCGCCGGCACCCGCCGCGGCCGTCGCGACCCCGAGCACCTGGTGGTCGGCGACACGGTGGACTTCTGGAGGGTCGAGGAGATCCAGCCGGGCTACATGATGAGGCTCAAGGCCGAGATGGCCCTGCCCGGGCGCGCGTGGCTGCAGTACGAGGTGCGGGAGGTTCCCAGCGGCACCATGATCCACCAGACCGCCCTCTTCGACCCCGTCGGCGTGTTCGGCAGGGCCTACTGGTACGCGATGTGGCCCTTCCACCAGTACGTGTTCGGAGGCACCCTGCGAAGCCTGTGCAGGCTCGCCCGCGCCGAGGAGCGCGTTCGCGAGGAGATGGCGGCCCGATCGTGAGGGTGGCGGTCATCGGCGCCGGAATCGCAGGGCTCGTCGCCGCCCGCGAGGTGGCCGCAGCAGGCCACGAGGTCGTCGTGTTCGAGAAGAGCCGCGGGCTCGGCGGGCGCATGGCCGCACGCCGGGCCGAGGGCGGTGCGGTGCTCGACCACGGGCTGCCGGTGCTGGACGTGCCCCGCGACGGCGTGCTGGCCGAGTACGTGGTGGAGTTCGCGGCGGACGACGTGGTCGAGGTCGACGCCCCCGGTGAGCCCGTGCCCGGCCGCGCGGTGGAGGGTGCCCCCCGACTGGCCTGGCCGGCCGGGATGACCCGCCTCCCGAAGGCCATGGCAGAGGGGCTTGAGGTGGTCACCGATGTACGCATCGCCGGCATCCGCGCCGATGGCGACCTGCTCGAGCTGGCGCAGGACCAGGGCAACACGCTGGGGCTCTTCGACTGGGTGGTCATCACCGCTCCGGGCGCCCAGGCCGCCGACCTGCTCGACACCAGCCCCCGCGGCGCCGTGCGGGCCGCAGACCTGCGGGCCGTGCCCTACGACCTCGCGGTGATGGTGCTGGCGGGGGTGGAGATGGACGCGCCCACATGGTTCGCCCATCGCCCCATGACCGGCCCGATCGCCTACATCACGAATGAGGTCGCAAAGGGCCGCCCGCCTGCCGACGGCATCGTTCCGGTGGTGGCGCGCCTGGATGCCGATGTGAGCGATCGCCTGATGGAGGAGTCCGACCGGGCCGTGCTGGCCGAGGCACTTCCCGCCCTTGCGAAGGTGCTGGGGAAGGCGGCTGCGAAGCCGGCCTGGAGCCAGGTGAAGCGCTGGCGCTACTCCACCACCCGCGCACGCCTTGACCAGGAGTCGCTCAACCCGGAGTGGACCCGCGTGCTGGTGGCCGGCGACGCAGTGGCCGCCGGCCCGCACATGGAGGATGTCGCCGCGACCGGCCGGTGGGCCGCCCGGCGTATCGTCGGCGCCTAGGCGCCTTCGGGGGTTGCGTCGGCCTCGATGACCTCGATGGTCTCGACGGCGTCCACGTTGCCCTCTGCGTCCTCGGTGATGGTGATCGTGTCGATGACCTCGACGGCCTCCACCTCGCCGTCTGACATCACGACGGCCTCGACCACGTCGACGGTGTCGGTGACGACGATGCCGCCCTCCGGGGTGGCGTCGACCTCGACGGTCTCGGTAACGGCCTCGATGACCGCCTCGACCTCGGGGCCGGCACCGGCGGGTGCCTCGGCATCCTTCTTGCGCCGGGGCGTCGGGGCCTTCTTCTTGGGCTCCTCCACCGGCACCGAGCGGCTGGCCTCGCGCCTGGCCAGCTGGTCGCGGGCCACGTGCAGCTTGCGCACGCGCTGCTTCGCCTCGATGGCCCGCGCCTCGGCGGCGGCCTTGGCCTCGAGGGCGGCGTCGTACTCCGCGCGGATCTCGGGGTCCTTCACCAGCGCGCGCTCGGCCCAGGCGATCCAGTGCATCTCGGCCTGCCGGTCGGCGTGCCGCATGGGGGTCTCCTCGGCCCACTCGGTGCGACGGGCGATGGCGGCGAGGATCTCCTCGTCGCCCGCGTCGCGGGGCACGTCGAGCATCTCGTAGAGATCGCGCTCCATAAGCGCCTTGACCAGCGCCCTGCGCTTGGGATCAACCGTAGCCATCATCGCTCCTACGCCTTCGTCCTGAAGGACACCGTACCGGCCGGGCGCGTCTTGATGACGAACCTGGCCTTGCATGGCGTGCGCTTGGTGCCCTTGCACAGCACGTACGCCTGCACCGTACCCGTAACGACGTACCGCGTGCGCGGCTTCAGCCCCGTGGCGGTGGCCGACACCCTGCGCGGCATGCGGCTGGTGCTCCAGGGCGTCGTGACGGTGCGCCTGTCGATGCCGAACACCAGGCGCGACTTCTGGCCGGATGGGTTCTGCACGTAGCCGCCCAGCACTGCGGAGGTGGCCGTGACCTTCGTGGGCGCTGCCACACGGCCCTCTGCGCGCACGTTGTAGCTGTTCTGCGCGAGGGCCGGTGATGCGATGGCCGCACCCGCGAGGCCCACGGCCAGCGCGCGACGTGTGCTGCTCAGGGTCCATCCCACGATGAGGCGTCCTCCGGTCGATTCCGGGGCGGGATGCTAGGTGAGCCAGTGCGCCGGGGGTCCGGCGCGGGCCCGGCCGAACCGCCCCGGCGTGGATTCCGGCGTTCGTCAGGATCGCGGCAGCATGAGGGCGATGCATGTGGTGCCCACCGCCACGACCGCGGCCACCGCGATGGTGACGCCCTGGAACGGGAGGACCAGGTGAAGCCCGCCGCCCACCAGCGGCCCCAGCGTGTAGCCGGCCGAGTACACCACCACCATCGCCGCGGCGCTGAGGCCGTACGAGCCCGCATGACCCATGTCGTCGACCGCCTCGGTGAAGAGGGGCCCGGCGGGGGCCGCCAGCACTGCGGCCCCGGCCAGGCAGAGCGCGAAGGCGAGCGTGACCCACCAGGGCGGCCCGAGCGCCACGAAGGGCAGGGCAACGGCCGTGACGGCGCCACCGACGACCAGGGGCAGCCGGCGCCCTGCGCGATCGGACCACCAGCCGCCAAGGGGAGATCCCAGGAACAGGGCGGCCGTGCCGAGCGCCAGCACCAGTCCGATCCCGGTGGATGAAAGACCGAGGCGCTCCGACAGGTCGAGCGGCAGCAGGGGCTCGAGCATGGCCTCGACGAGCGCCAGGAGGATGAGCGCGAGGCCGCCTGCCCGCGCTCCCGGCGACCGGGCGACGCTGCGCAGGCCGGCCAGCACCGAGGGTGGATTGGCCGATGGGCGTGCGGTCTCCGGCACCAGCAGCACGCACAGCGCCAGGACCACCGGCACGATCGACACGATCAGGAAGGTCTCCGTCACGCCCACGGCGTCGATGAGCACGCCCGAGACGAGCGGCCCCAGCAGGCCCACGCCCCCGCCGGCGGTCTCGGCCAGCCCGAGGCGGAACCCCAGTTGGGAGGTGGGGTAGACGTCGCTCACCGCCGCCAGGGCGCCGGTCCACGTGAGCGCCGCCGCCCCGCCCTGCACGGCGCGGGCGATTGCCAGGGTGGCCGGGTCGCCGGCGAAGGCGAAGGCCACACCCGACGCGGCTAGCAGCATCGCGCCCAGCGCGAGCGCGCGGCGCCGGCCCGCACGATCGACCCAGCGGGGCAGCAGCAGGGCGACCAGCAGCTGGGCCACCGGGAAGGCGGCGAAGATGAGGGCCACCCCTGTGTCCGAGAGGCCCATCTCGCGCTGGTACACGGGCAGCGCCGGGACGATGGCGCTGAACATGAGGGTGTCCACGGCGATCGCCGCCGTGGCCAGCGCGAACACGCGCCCGCGCGCGGGATGGGGGCCCGTGAGGCTCACGCGCCGCACCGTACCCGCCGCGGCATGCCGAACGCGCGGCTCATCGGGCCATCACCTGTCACCATGCGCGCATGCCAGGAATGCTCTCCATCACCCCGCCCGACCCCCCGCTGCGCGACCCCATCGTGGTCGTGGCCTTCCGCGGCTGGAATGACGCCGCCAGCGCGGCGTCATCGGCCATCGCCACGATCGCCGAGCAGCGGAACGCCGAGTCCATCGGGTCGGTGGACCCGGAGGAGTTCTACGACTTCCAGGTGACCAGGCCGATCATCGACCTCACGGGGCCCGAGCACACGCTGTCGTGGCCCGAGGTGGAGATCACCGCCGCCCGGTGCCCTGACGCCGACCACGACCTGGTGCTGGTGGTGGGCGGCGAGCCGTCGATGCGCTGGCCCACCTTCTGCAGGCTGCTGCTCGACGGCATCCAGGCGCTCGGCGTGCGGCGGTTCGTGACCCTGGGCGCCCTGCTGGCAGACGTGCCCCACACGCGGGATGTCACCCTCACCGTCATGTCCACCCAGGAGGGCCTGGTGGAGGGCATGGACACGCGTCCGCCCGGCTACCGGGGCCCCACGGGCATCGTCGGGGTGCTGCACCTGCTGGCCGCCGAGCGCGGGCTGGAGGCCGTGTCGCTGTGGGCGCCCACCTCGCACTACGCGGCGGGTGTCGTGAACCACAAGGCCGAGCTCGCCCTGCTCGAGGGCGTCAGCACCGTCACGGGCGTGCGCTTCGACACCACGGAGGTCCGATCGGGCGCCCGGGAGTTCGAGGAGCAGGTCGATCAGGTGGTGGCGGCCGACCCGAGGCTGCAGCAGTTGGTCGAGCAGCTGGAGCAGGCCGCTGATGAGGACCGCATCGACGACCAGGACCTGCCGTCGGGCGATGAGCTGGTGGCCGAGCTCGAGCGCTTCCTGCGCGAGCGGCAGGACCCGCCGCCGCCCGCCGGCCTGTAGCGCCTAGAACGCCCCGCGGCTGACGCAGGCGTTCCAGAGAGGGCAGGTGTCGCACTTCGGGCGGCGTGCCGGGCACACCTCGCGCCCGTGCATGATGAGCCTGAGCCCGGTGTCGGCCCACATGTCGCGCGGCCAGACCTCCTTGAGGTCGGCCTCCACGCGCACGGGGTCGTCCGAGTCGGTGAGCCCGAGCCGCCTCGACAGCCGCAGAACATGGGTGTCCACCGCGATGGCCGGCTCGTCGAACCAGTGGCCCAGCATCACGCTGGCGGTCTTGCGGCCGACACCGGGCAGGGTGACGAGCTCGTCCATGGTGCCTGGCACCTGCCCGCCGAAGCGATGCTCAACGGCGTCGGCCATGCCGATGAGCGACTTCGCCTTCGCGTGGAAGAAGCCGGTTGGCCGTATGAGCTCCTCGAGCTCGCCGATGCCGGCGGCGGCCATGTCGGCGGGGGTGGGGTAGCGCGCGAACAGCGCGGGGGTGACCTTGTTCACCATGACGTCGGTGCACTGGGCCGACAGGATGGTCGCGGCCAGGAGTTCGAACGCGTTCCGGTGGTCGAGTGGCATGGGCACCACGGGGCGCTCCTCGGCCAGCACCTCGGCCACCACCCGGCCCCGGCCCCGTCGCGATCGCGGTCGCCTCTCCCGTGCCGGGCGCGGTGCGCTCAATGCCAGGTCTTCAGGATGATGATGAGCACGCCGATGCAGGCGCTGAGCACTGCGGCGCCTGCCACCCGCAGGGGCAGGGCGCCGCGCTGGTGGGCGGCCATTCCACCCCAAACTCCGAGGGCGGCGATGGCGACCAGGAACGTGACGAGCACGGACGTTGCCTCGTCGAGCACGCCGAGGGCCCCGAGCAGCAGGGGGATGCCCAGTGGTACCGCCGGCTCGAGTACCGCCCAGTGCTCGTTGGCGGCTGAGCGGATGCGGTCGCCGAGCCGGGTATCGCCCTCGTCGCCGATGGCGTGCGCATAGATCTCGGCGAACCACAGCACCACGAGCGTGAGGACCACGGTCGCGAGGAACTGGCCGCTGCTCCACTCGGCGATGGCGGTATCGGTGCCGGCGAGGACCGCCGTCGCCACGATCGTGCCGTACACCGCACGTGAGCTGTGCGACAGGAAGGGGATGGACACGGGGCGGCTAGATGCCCATGACCGCCGGGATGCGGTGATGCTCGATGGCGTCCTCCAGCATCGCGTGGTCTGCGGAGGTCTGCGCCGCGTAGTCGCGGGCGAAGTCGGCCATGGCCTCGTCGAACTGCGTGCCCGACCCCAGGTACCCGGAGATCACGCAGGCGTCGCCGGTGCGCGCGTGGCCGTGCGCCAGGGTGCCCCCGCACAGCCCCGCGTACGCGGCGAGCGTGGACGCGGGCATCGACGCCACGTCGGCGGACCCCTTCATGTCGCGCAGCTGCCGCACGTAGTACTGGCGCCGGTTGGTGCCCGTGTACCAGCCGAGGAACACATCGCTGGCCGCCTGCATCAGGCGCTGCCCCTGCACCACGCGCTCGCCGTGGTGGCGGTAGGGGCTCGCGCCCGCGTACGCCGCCAGCACCGACGGCCGCGCCTCCTTCATCTGCAGGAACAGGGGATCGGCGTCGTCGTGCCCCAGGAACAGGGCGATACGGGCGTCGAGGCCCACTGACCCCACGCCCACCACCTTGCGCGCGGTGTCGGCGAACCGGTAGGCGTCGAACAGGTGGCGGCGGTCCTCCTGGATGGTCTTGCGGTAGCGGCTGCGCACCGTTGCCACCATCTCGGCCTCATCGCCCACGACGGGCACGTGCATGACCAGCGGCGGCTGGTCCTTGATGCGCACGCGCCCGCCCTTGCTGACCGTGCCCAGCTTCTCGAGCGCCTGCACGTTGCCCCGCCGCCGCGCCTTCTTCACGCCCTGCTTGAACTGGCGGCGCCAGGCCGGGTCGGTGATGAGCGACTCCACGTGTGCGATGTCCACGTGCGCGTACCAGACCTCGAGCATCGTCATGCGCGAGAGCGCGTCCATGGCCGTGCGGTACGAGGCCATTCCGTGCAGCACCGCGGCACGTGCCTCGGTGGACGAGAACCCGTTGTCCAGCGCCGCCACGTGCACGCTGGCGGCAAGGCGCTTGAGATCCCACTCGAACGGGGCCTCGAGGGTCTCGTCGAAGTCGTTGACGTCGAAGACCAGGTTGCGCTCGGGGGTGGCGTAGGCACCGAAGTTGAGCAGGTGGCAGTCGCCGCAGCACTGCACGCGGATGCCCGTGGTGGGCTGGGCCGCGATGTCGCGCGCCATGACGGCGGCGGACCCCCTGAGGAACGTGAAGGGCGACACCGACATGCGCCCGTACCTGATGGGCACCAGGTCGGGGATGCGCGTGCGGTCCTGGGTGCCGAGCACCTTCAGCGGATCGAACCGTCGGGGCGGGGGCGTGAACCCCGCCAGCGATGAGCGTGGCGTGACCTTTCGCAGCGCGCGTCCCGCCGCGCGGCGCTCGTCGGGACTGGGCGGCCTGTGATCGGTCATGCCGTGAAACGTAGCGCCCCCGCCCCGGATGAACCGGAGCGGGGGCGCGGGTACTGCCTATGCGACTGGCGCTACTGGCTGCCGCCGCCCTCGATGAGGGCCTGGCGACCGGCCGAGTCGGGCTTGACCCACTCGGCGACGGTGCCGCCGTTGATGTCGGCCACGATGATGTCGCCGACCTCGTCGTGCGCGCTGTTGAACAGGCCGCGGCGCACGAGGGCGTCTGCGGCGTTCTTGTTGTCCTCGGTGGGCGTGAGGTAGTGGATCGCCTCGGCCTTGTACCGGTGGATCAGGAACAGGTGCATCAGCGTCATGAGGCGCTTGCGACGCAGGTTCAGGTCGAACGTGTTCTGGTCACGCACCGACAGGAACACGCGGCCCCCGCGGTCCTCCATGACGCTGAACACGATGTTGGCGACCTTCTCGCCGTCCGCGCCCTTCAGCGACAGTTCCAGGATCTGCGAGCCCGGGGTGTGCGGCTTCAGCGAGACCGTGAGGTCGTCGGTGATGCCGTTGTGCTCCTTCCACGGGCCGATCCACTCGGCCAGCGTCTTCGGCGGGACCTCCGTCTGCACCAGGTGCTGGTGCTGGGTGGAGCCCGCGCCCATCGCCTTGGTGGTGGCCGTCTGGCCGGTGATGGCGGCCAGGGCGGCGTCGCCGCGCGGCCCGCCGACCAGCGTCTGCGGAGTGCGGTACGGAGACTCCAGCAGGCGGAAGCGGCGCTGCAGGCGCGCGAGGGCGAGCATGCCGTCCTCCTTCAGCGACTGCGAGAACTCCTCCGCTGCGAGGCCGTCGATCTGGTGGCCGCCGTAGGTGATGAAGTTGAAGACGAAGCCCATCTTCCCGATCTCGATCGGGAAGGCGCGCATCTCGTCGTCGTTCATGCCGGTGGTGTCCCAGTTGAACGACGGCGACAGGTTGTACGCCAGCATCTGGTTGGGGAACACGGCGTGGATGGCGTCCGCGAACTCCTTGGCGTCCGCCAGGTCGGCCGTCTTGGTCTCCATCCAGAGGATGTCGGCGTACGGCGCGACGGCCAGCGACTTGGCCACGGCGTACGGGATGCCGCCGCGGATCTGGAAGTAGCCCTCGGGAGTCTTGGCGCGGTCGGCGCTCCAGTCGACCTCGATGCCCATCTCGCGGGCCTTCTGGCGAATCTGGTACCAGCCGGCGCGGTGCGAGAAGGCGTTCCAGTCGTCGACGCTCATGCCGACGTCGGTGCCCTCGTCGATGCGGAACTGAATTGCGTCGGCCACGGACTCGGCCAGGGTCGACAGCTTGGCCCCGGCCTCCCACTCGGCCAGGAAGGCGTCGGCCGCGGTGTCGAGGGTGTTCTCGGGCAGGGCGTCCGGGTCGGCCAGGTGGGCCTTGGCGATCTCGGCCACCTTGGCGGCAACGCCGGAGCCGGCCAGCCACGCGTCGGCCTCGGCCTGCTCCTCGTCGGACACCGCGTAGAGCAGGTGGCCGTTGAGCTCGGAGATGCCTGCCTCGTGCAGCTGCTTGATGACGCCCAGGAATGCGGCGCGGTAGGCGGGCACGGCGGTGCCGTTGACGCCCAGGATGAACGGCTGGTCGCGCTCGTCGCCGCAGCCGTCCAGCAGGTTGGCGGCCTCGGCGTCGGTGCGGCACACGATGATGCCGGGCACGCCCATGATGTCGAGCTGGAAGCGTGCCGACGAGGCACGCTTGATCTGCTCGTCGCTGGGCACCAGCACCTTGCCGCCCTGGTGGCCGCACTTCTTGGCACCGGGCTTCTGGTCCTCGATGTGGTACCCGGGAACGCCGACCTCGACGAAGCGGCGCACCAGGTTGCGCACGTGGGCGTCACCGCCGTGGCCGGTGTCGGCGTCGGCGATGATGAACGGGCGGAAGTCCACCTCGGGGGTGGCCTTGCGCTCGGCCTCGCTCATGTGGGCGCGCATGAAGGTCTGGTTCTTGTCGGCCGTGAGGAGGGCGCGCACGATGGCGGCGGCCTCGTCGGGCACCTGGCTCAGCGGGTACGACGCGAGGTCGGGCCCCGGGTCCTCGTTGATGGACCCCTTGGCGCTGGTGGCCCAGCCGCCAAGGTAGATGCCCTCGATGCCGGCGCGCTTCTGGGCTACCGCCTGGCCGGGTGAGTACGGGCCGTAGGTGGTGATGGACTTGCCCTCCGAGAACAGCTCGCGCAGGCGCGCGTAGAAGCCCTCGGCGGCCTCGCGGGCCACGGTGTAGTCCTGCGAGATGGTGCCCTTCTGCTCGGCCACCATGCGCGCGGAGTAGATGCGCGTGATCTCCGCGAAGCGCGGGGACTCCATGTACTCCCTGGTCGCCGTGACCTCGGCGTCGAATGCCGACATGAACCTTCCCTTGTATTGGACTGCGTGGGACCGGGCATTCTAAGCAGGCTGCGCAGTGCGGGGGCCGCCTCGCACCCCGCGCAGGGGTTCCCGGGGATGGGGAAGGGTACTTATGTCCCGGCGGCCGCCCGGCGGGTGCCTTCCGTACTCTGGAGCTCCCCGTACTCACCCTCGGAGGTATCCCGCATGCGCACGCCGACGGCCACGTTCACCGCGCAGTGGTGATCGACATCGACCTCGCCGCCCTGCGCGGCGCCGCGGGGCTCGGGGTGGCCGGCAACTTCGCGGGGCACCTCGAGCAGGCGGGTGAGGCCGCCGACTTCGCCAACGTGGTGCCCGTGGCGGCCGAGGCCCCCAAGGGGATGTTCCCGTGGTTCGTGCCGGGGCGATCCGGCCAGCTGGGCGTGTTCCCGGTGGCCCATGACGAACTGGTGCTTCCCGACCAGCCCGGCGTGGACCTGCAGATCGAGCCCGAGGTGGGGCTGCTCGCCCGCCTGGGGTACGACGACCACGGCGCCGTGGTCTCCATCGTGCCCGAGGCCGTGGTTGCCTGGAACGACTGCAGCATCAGGCGCGAGGGCGCGCGCAAGATCAGCGACAAGAAGAACTGGGGCCCGGCATCGAAGGGCGTGGCCGCACGGGGGTTCGCCGTGGCGGACATCGCGCCCGACGGTGGCCTGGCGGGCCTTCGCATCGCATCGTTCATGCGGCGCGACGGCCGGGTGCACGCGTATGGGGTCGACAGCCCGGCCGCCGGCTACTCGTACGCGGGCGTCACGCTGATCGACTGGATGATCGACCGGCTTCGCGAGCAGCGCGGCGCCGACGACACCCCGCTCGAGCCGGTGGGCGAGTACCTCACACGGGCCGGCTGTCCGGACCGGGCGCTGATCGGCATCGGCGCCACGCGCTATACGCCGTTTGGCGAGAGCACGTACCTGGTGGCGGGTGACGAGAGCATCGTCATCGTCTACCACGAGGGGGCGTCATCGCCGGCGGGCGTCACGGACGCCGTGGAGGCGGGCGACGAGCATTCGCTGCCGCAGGCATCGGTGCTGGTGCAGCGCGTGGGCGTTGCCGCCGCTGGTCCTTAAGGAGCGGTTAGCGATTGCGCGGTACCCGTCATGTCGCGCTCGCGGTGCCCGACACTGCCCGCCATGAAATGTCCTACATGCAATGAGACGCTGCACATGACGCAGCGCGAGGGAATCGAGATCGACTACTGCCCCGAGTGCCGCGGCGTGTGGCTCGATCGCGGCGAGCTCGACAAGATCATCGAGCGGTCGGCGTCGTGGAGCGGCCCGGCTGCCGATGAGCCGCGGCGTGACGACTCGCGCCCGGATCAGCCATCGGGCGGGAAGCCCGAGAAGAAGAAGAAGCGCGGCAGCTTCGTGGGCGAGCTCTTCGAGAGCTTCGGCGACGTCGGGGGCTAGCGCCCCTCGGCCATGCCGGGCGTCTTCTCGAGGCCCGCGATCAGGGCGTCCCTCTCGGCATCGGTGAGCGTGGCGCCCGGGTTGATGCCGAAGCGGGTGAAGTAGGCCGGCGGCATCGATCCGTCGCGGATGACCTGGATGGTCTCGTCGGCCTGGCCCGGGTCGGTGGCGAACTGCGAGTAGTTGATGGCCCCGCGGGCCTCGTCGATGTGCCGCTGCACCGCCCACGAGGTGGGCGCGATGGACGCATAGGCGGGGTACTGCACCTCGCTGGAGTGGCACTGGTAGCAGGCGCGCACCATGAGCGCGCGTGTGGCGTCGCTGCTCCAGGTGGGCTCACCGGTGACCGGGGGATTCGCGTGGTCGCGGCCGTAGGGCACGGCCTGCATCAGCCCGAAGCCGATCACCACCACGCCCACCGCGGCGATGACGGCCGTGCGCGCCTCGCCGCGGGAATCCGTGGCCGCATTCCTGCTGCGCCGCCTCCACGCGACGATCTCGAGGACGACCCACCACACGAACACCGCGAACACCGCGAGGGCGGCCATGCCCGGCAGGAAGCCGATGAGGGCCCCGAAGACGATGCACAGGATCACGAGTACCAGTGCGACGGCGGCGAGTATGGGATGCCTGCGGATCGCGGCCCAGCGTGTGCGTAGGTAGGTCATGGGCTGAACCTAGATGAGGCCCGGCGGCCGTGGTGGCGTTCGGCGGGCCGGCGTGCTTGCATCACGACCTCGCGCCGCGCGCGCCCTTCATAAGTGGAATGCGTGCGGTGCATAAGCGATACTGAGAGCAGATGGCGAACCCGAATCCGCTTCCCTTCACGCCGGCCGAGGCCGAGCACCTGACAGCCGATGAGATCGTGGCCGCGGCCGTCACCGCGTTCGGCCCACGCCTGTCGATTGCCTGCTCGTTCCAGCAGGAGGAGGCCGTGATTCTCGACATGGCCTTGGCCGTGCGCCCCGACGTGCGGGTGTTCGCCCTCGACACGGGGTTCCTGTTCCCCGAGACCTACGAGACCTGGCGCGCGTACGAGGATCGCTACGGCATCACCATCGAGGCCTATCGCGGCCCGAGCCCCGAGGAGCAGGCCGCCGAGCACGGCGACCGCCTGTGGGAGCGCGACCCCAATCAGTGCTGCGCCATCCGCAAGGTGGAGCCCCTCGGCCGCGCCCTGGCCGATCTGGACGCCTGGATCACCGGCCTGCGCCGCGACCAGGCCCCGACCCGTGCGGGCACGCCGAAGGTGGAGTTCGACGAGGCCCGGGGCAACTGGAAGATCAGCCCGCTGGCCGACTGGACCGAGGACGACGTGTGGGCGCGCATCCGCGAGCGCGACCTCATCGTGAACCCCCTGCACGCCCAGGGGTACTCATCGATCGGCTGCACCTACTGCACCAGGCCCGGGGCCGGCCGCGAGGGCCGGTGGGCCAACCTCGAGAAGACCGAGTGCGGGTTGCACCCCGCGGGAGGACCCACCGCGTGAGCACCCTGACCGAGCTCGGCACGCTGGATGTGCTGGAGGCCGAGGCCGTGCACATCATCAGGGAGTGCGCCGCCGAGTGCGAGCGCCCCGTGCTGCTGTTCAGCGGCGGCAAGGACAGCATCGTGCTGGCGCACCTGGCCACCAAGGCGTTCGCGCCGGCCGGCCTGCCGTTCCCGCTCATGCACGTTGACACCGGGCACAACTTCCCCGAGGTCATCGAGTACCGCGACTGGTACGTGAACGAGATCGACGAGCGGCTCATCGTGGCCAGCGTGGAGGAGTCGATCGCCAAGGGGCGCGTGCAGGACGAAACGGGCCCGCGCGCCAGCCGCAACCGGCTGCAGACCACCACGCTGCTGGACGCCATCGCCGAGCACCAGTTCGACGCCTGCTTCGGCGGCGCCCGTCGCGACGAGGAGCGCGCCCGTGCCAAGGAGCGCGTGTTCAGCCACCGCGACATGTTCGGCCAGTGGGACCCCCGCAACCAGCGCCCCGAGCCGTGGTCGATCTACAACACCAAGCTGCGCAAGGGCGAGCACTTCCGGGTGTTCCCGCTGAGCAACTGGACCGAGATCGACATCTGGGCGTACATCCAGCGCGAGGACCTGCGCCTGCCCAGCATCTACTTCTCGCACGAGCGCGAGGTGTTCACGCGCGACGGCATGCTGATGGCCGCCGCCGACTTCGTGGAGCGCCTGCCGGGCGAGGACACCTTCACCGAGACCGTGCGCTTCCGCACCGTCGGCGACGCCACCTGCACGGCCTGCACGCTGAGCACTGCGAGCACCGTGGAGCAGGTGCTGGTGGAGACCCGCGCAAGCGACGTGAGCGAGCGCGGTGCGAGCCGTGCCGACGACAAGACGTCGGAGGCAGCCATGGAGGACCGCAAGAGAGGGGGGTACTTCTAGTGCCCGTCGAGAGCCCCATGCTGCACGCCGTTGCCGTCGGGTCGGTGGACGACGGCAAGAGCACCCTGATCGGCCGCCTGCTCTACGAGACCGGGCACCTCAACGCCGACGAGATCGCCCATGTGGAGGAGGCCTCGCGCAAGCGCGGCCGCAAGTTCCTGGACCTCGCGCTGCTCACCGACGGCCTGCGCGCCGAGCGCGAGCAGGGCATCACCATCGATGTGGCCTACAGGTCGTTCGACGCCCAGGGCAGGCGCATCCTGCTGGGCGACGCGCCCGGGCACGAGCAGTACACCCGCAACATGGTGACCGCGGCCGCCGGGGCCGACGTGGCGATCCTGCTGGTGGACGCCAAGAACGGCCTGACCTCGCAGACCCGCCGGCACCTGGCGATCTGCGCGATGCTGGGCGTGGAGGACGTCATCGCCTGCGTCAACAAGATCGACCTCGTCGACTACGACGAGGGGCGCTTCACCGAGCTGGCCGACGAGCTCATCGCCGCATCCGAGGCCGTGGACGGCCCGCGCATCACGGCGATCCCGCTGTCTGCCCTCGAGGGCATCAACATCACCGAGCGCTCGGACAAGCTGGCGTGGTACTCGGGCCCCACGGTGCTCGAGGTGCTGCACGACCTCGACCGCCTCATCGCGGATGAGGCCTTCCGCATGCCGGTGCAGTGGGTGACCCGCCACGACGAGGGCGGCGCCGACGTGCGGGCCCTGGCCGGGCGCATCACCAGCGGCACCGTGCGGGTGGGGGATGAGGTGGTGGCCCTGCCGGGCGGGAAGAGCGCGACGGTGAGCGCCATCGACGTTCTGGGCGACGCACGGGACGTGGCCAGCGCCCCGCTCAGCGTTGCGCTGCACCTGGCCACCGACATCGACGTGAGCCGCGGCGACGTGATCGCCCCCGTGGCGGACCAGCCGCAGGTGGCCACCCGGGTGAAGGCCACGGTCGCCTGGCTCGACGAGAACCCGCTCAGCGCGCCGGCCCGCCTGGAGGTGCGCCAGAGCGCCCGCCTGGTGCCGGCCATCGTGGAGGACCTGCACGAGCGCCTCGACCTCGACGCCATGAAGCACGAGCAGGCCGATGCCCTGCAGGCCAACGACCTGGGAATCGTCACCCTGCTGCTCGCGCAGCCGATGGTGGTGCAGCCCTATGCCGTGAACCGCGAGATGGGCTCTATGGTGCTGGTGGACCCGGGCAGCAACCGCACGGTGGGCGCCGTGATGGTTACCGAGGTGCTGGGCTCCTAGGAGCCGCTGTCCTTCTGGCTCATCAGCCGCCGTTCGCGCACGATGCGCCGGCGCTCGCGCAGCACGATGATGCCGATGAGCACTCCGGCCACCATCAGCGCCACCACCACGGCGATCCAGGTCTCGCCGGGGAACAGCTTGCCGCTGACGTAGCCGATCAGGGCGCCCTGCGCTGCCCACACGAACGCGGCCGCCGTGTCGATGGCCAGGTAGCGCCGGTAGGCGATGGTGCCCGCCCCCAGCACGATGTTGATGGCCAGTCGCAGGATGGTGATGAAGCGCTGGGTGAACACGAGGATGTCGCCCTGCCGGTGCACCATGTGTTCGGCCACCTCCACGCGCTCGTGGCCCACCATGCGCCCGGTCTGATGACGCATCCACGGGCCGCCGCCGCGGCCGATCCAGAAGGCGATGGAGTCCCCCGCGACCGCGCCCAGGGCGCCGGCCACGATGACAAGCCAGATGTTCAGGTCGCCGTTGGCCGCGAACACCGCGGCCACCACGATGGATGTCTCGCCGGGGAAGATGGGGATGACCCCATCGCCCATGACCAGCAGGAACACGGCCAGGTAGCCCAGGCTCGCGACCAGGGTCTCCGGGTCGCCCACCGAGATGAGGGCGGGAATGCCCTGCGCCTTCTCGCCGATCCAGGAGAGCATCCGGCGGGAGGCTAGACACGCGGCGGGTGGCATGCCCGCGACGCCGTGGGTCATCATGCAGTCCTATGACCACGCGACGGCGGAGGCCGGATCATGGGTGACAAGGACGTCACGAAGCAGTGTGCGCAGTGCGGCAAGGAGGCCGTGCTCGAGAGCGAGGAGGAGGCCAATCAGGAGGTGACGCACTGCGAGTGGTGCGGCGCCGAGTACCCGGTTCCCGAAGAGGGGTAGGTTCACCGGCGCGAGCCGGGACGCGTGCGTATGCTGCCGCGCATGAACCCCTGGCTCGCTGCGGGCGTGATCGCCGCCTCCGCAATAGTGATGGTCGCGATCATGCTGTTCGTCCGGCGCTCCGCCCCGGCGGGCGGCAGCTTCTCCGACTCCGACCGCGCATCGAGCGTGTTCGGTTTCCTCGGCGCCGGGTTCGTGATCCTCCTCGGCTTCGTCATCTTCCTCGGCTTCGGCACGTACGAGGCCGGTGCCAATCACGCCGACGCCGAGGCCGCCGCGGTGGTGGCCCAGTTCCGCACGGCCGCCGACTTCGAGGGCAGCCTGGCGCAGGACGCCCAGGGTGAGCTGGTCTGCTACGCGCGATCGGTCATCGCGCAGGAGTGGCCTGCGATGACCAACGGTGACCGCAGCCCGATCACCGAGGACTGGGTGGTCGCCCTCGATGACACGGGCGTGGAGCAGCAGCAGGCCACCAGCACCGGCGCGCAGCCCGTGAAGAACTGGTGGGACTCCACGAACGACCGGCAGCTGGCGCGGTCGGGCCGCGTGCTGGTGTCGGAGGGGCAGATCCCCACGCTGCTGTGGGCACTGCTGGTGATCGGCGCCATCCTCGTCGTGGGGTATGTGCTCCTGTACTCCGACCCCAAGGAGCGGTGGTTCGCCCAGGCATCCATGATGGGCGGAGTCACGATCCTGGTGGTGGCCAGTCTGCTGGCCGTTCAGGTGGTGGCATCACCGTTCTCCGGTGAGAGCGGCAGCGTCGATACCGGCAGCATGGAGTACTCCCTCGTCCAGATGGATCAGTTCTCCAAGGCCGAGGGCACGGCTCCGACGGTGTTCTGCGACAAGGCCGGGATCCCGCTCGAGAAGTAGGCGGGGCCC
>CAZIQQ010000014.1:26935-28186 GCA_964541555.1 uncultured Bifidobacterium sp.
TCAGGGGACGCTCCCCGACCTGATCCCCGATCAGCCGTTCCAGCCAGCGCTCACCGATGTCGTTCCTGCGTTCACCACGAGGGTCTGCTGTTCGCCGCCATTCACGTTGACGACCCGGATGTTCTGCGGGCGGCCCCTGAATCCGGTGGTTACGAGTATGCGCCGGCCGTCGGCCGAGTAGGTGACCGGGTTCACGGTGGTCTTCCTCATCAGGAGTCGCACCCTGCCGGTGGAAACGCCGATGGTGGCGAGGCTCTGCTGGCGGCCGGAACCTTCGCCGGCTGTGCCGACGATGTGGGTGCCTGCAGGCGACCATGCCACCGCGCGCAGCCCCCCGATGAATCCCTGCGCCCGCCATGCGAAGTTCGTAACGCGCCGCGCCCGGGTGCCGTCAGGCTGCACGGTCCACAGCTGCGTGGGCACGACGCGCTCGATGGGGAATGTCTTACCGCCAGTCCTGAGGGCAAAGCGCACGGTCGCCTGCCGTGATGCGGCGATGCCGGGTGCTCCCCATATGGGAGTGGTGGCTCGCGTGAGCACCCGCCTGCGCGCAGCGGCGTTTGCGACAGGTGCGACGTACAGACTGGTGGCGACCTCGTCCTGCGAATGCCGCCGCCAGGCGAATGCGATGCTCGCGGAATCGGGCGAGAAGGCCACACTGCCATCGACGGCGTTGCCGCGGGCGGGGATGTAGCTCTTCACCTCGAGGCCGCCCAGACCGGCGAGGCTGGGAGGCACGGACACGAGCCCGAGGCCGTTGCCGTTGCCGTACCCCTTGGCATTGCTCGACTGCGTCTGGCACGCGATCAGCTGCGAGTTCGGCGCCCAGATGAGGTCGCCAATGCACTCCACGCCTGTGAGCAGCACGCGCTCGCCGGTGGCGACATCCACCACCCCGGCCTTGCTGTCCGGGGGCTGGCTGAAATTGCCGTAATCCTGGTAGGCCACCTTCGTGCCGTCGGGCGAGATGACAGCGAATTCCCCGGAGGCGATGGCGCGCGCGCCGGAACCGTCGTTGTTCGCGACCATCACCTGTCCCTGCACCGTGGTGTCGCGCGGTGTCGTGATGTACGCCATGGCTGCGCTCGCGGCTGCTGGCGCTGCAAGCACCACTGAGCCAACGGCGAGGGCGAGGAGGTTCCGTCTGCTCATTGCACCAACTCCGGTCCGGGGCGACCAAACCTACCGCGTGCCGGGATCGGCTGCCGACCAGGGCGTGGACCGTGGTCTGCGCCGGGTGGCTCCGAATGG
>CAZIQQ010000015.1:0-11978 GCA_964541555.1 uncultured Bifidobacterium sp.
CACCTGCTGCAGGTGCTCGACCGTCGCGCGCGCCCCGATGACGTCGAGCGGGCGGCCGAGGCCGTGAGGGCGGCGGGAATCCCCGGGCTGTCGGTCGATCTGATGCTGGCCGTCCCGGGCCAGTCGCCCGACGACCTGGCAGCCGACCTGGCCTGGGTGACCGGCCTGGGCCCCGATCATGTGTCGTGGTACGAGCTCGAGTTCAAGGAGGGCAGCGCGATCGCGCGCGGCCCGCACGCGCCGCCCGACGACGACCTTGCCGCCGACCTGTACGAGCAGGCCATCGAGGGCCTGGAGGCCGCGGGCTACCGGTGGTACGAGCTGGCCAACTTCGCCCGCCCGGGCGCGGAGTGCCGGCACAGCCTGGCCTACTGGCATGCGGCCGACTACCTGGGCGTGGGCGTGGGGGCGGTGAGCACCCTCGGGCCCGTGCGCCGGCGCAATGCACCGGGCCTCGATCGCTATATCGCCGCGCTGGACGGGGGCGGCGACCCCCCGCGAACGGCCGAGCCCGTCGATGCGGACACCCGCCGGCGCGAGCGCTGGATGCTGGGAACCCGGCTGGATGAGCCGCTCGACATGGCCTGGGCCGGGCCCCCGGACCGCCCCGCCGCGCTCGACGCCCTGCAGGCGCGGGGGCTGCTGGAGGTGGCACATGGGACCGTGCGCCTCACGCGCCGTGGCCGGCTGCTCCAGAATGCCGTGGTGCAGGAGATAATCGAGTTCGCATGACGACCACGGGCACCGACAGCACCGCACCGCTCACCCCGCGCCAGGAGGAGGTCCTGTGCGCGGTCGTCGAGCGCCACATCGCCAGCGGGCAGCCGGTGGGCAGCAAGCACATCGCGGGCGAGGGCGGGCTGGACTGGGCGTCGTCGACCATCCGCAACGAGCTGCACCGCCTCGAGGACCTGGGCTACCTGAATCACCCCCACACCTCGGCGGGCCGCGTGCCCACGGAGGTCGGCTACCGGTACTACGTGGACGAGCTGCTGCCGCGGGGGCCGCTGCCCACCACGGGAGGCGAGCTCACCCGCACACTGGGCACCGACGTGGCCCGGGTGGAGGTGGACCAGACGCTGCGCCGCCTGGCCGACGCGATGTCCGAGGTCACGAACCTGCTGGGCGTGGTGACCGGCCCGCCGGTGGCGTCGGCGACGGTGCGCCATGTCGAGGTGCTGCTGCTGCAGCCCCAGTTGGTGACCGTGGTGGTCATCACCTCCACCGGCGACGTCGCGAAGCGCCTCTTCGCATTCGACCGGCCGGTCGACCCCGGCCTGGCCGAGTGGGCTGCCGCGTTCCTCAACGAGCGAATGCAGGGCCTGCCGGTGGGCGCGCGCAGCATTGCGTCGCGCCTGGCCGACCCGTCGCTCAGTTCCATGGAGCGTGCCTTCGTCGACGCACTCTCGCCCGCGCTGATGGACCTCGAGGAGGACCGCGCGGTGTACGTGTCGGGGCAGGCGCGCGTGCTCACGGACGAGCGCAGGCGCGAGATCGCCGAGATCGATGGGCTCCTGCGGGCGCTGGAGGAGCGCTACGCGCTGCTGTCGGTGCTGCGCGGCGCGCTCGACGGAACGCGCACCTACCTGCGCATCGGCTCGGAGCTGCCATCCGACCTCTCGGGTGTGTCGATCGTCGCGGCCGGGTACGGTCCACCGAGGGGCAACCTGGGCGCCGTGTCGCTGATCGGCCCGGTGCGCATGGACTACGCCCTTGCGATCGCGACAGTGCGCGAGGCATCTCTCGCGCTGTCGTCCTACGTGGAGGATGTGTACGGGTGAGCGAGGATCCGCGCTTCGAGATACTCGAGGTCTGGCGCCGCCCGCTGGGCGAGGACGGCCAGGCGGCCGTGCGCGTGCTGGCGCGCGTGGAGGCCGGGGCGTACGGGCCCGAGGAGTACGCCGTGGGCGTGAGCACCGACCCCGACTCGGTGTTCGATCCGGTGTCCGAGGAAACCGACGTGTTCTCGGGCCTCACCTTCGCGGAGGCCCACTGGGTTGCCGCGGTGATCGCCAGCAACGAGGGCCGGGCAGAAGACGCCGAGGCGCTGCTGTTCGACCTGCGCGTGCCCGTGGACCTCGAGTGGCGTGACATCGACCTGTCGTCGGTGGTCGTGGAGCCCGGGGGCGTCAAGTCGACCCCCCTCGTGCCGTGGGACCCCACGGACGCACCGGCCTCGACCCGCTGGGCCATCGCCACCTACACCCTCGACTGCGGCCACCAGGCCGTGGAGTTGCTGAGGCAGGACCCCGACTCGGCGCCCTTCTGGATAGAGCAGGGGGCGGTGGACCACCTGGCGGCGCGCGATGCCCGCAGCCTGGCCCGCCTGCTGCTGGAGGCCAGCACGCTCGACGAGGCCCGCGGCCTGGTGGAATCGGCCCAGGCGAACCTGGCCACGCATCCCGAGGAGCACTCCGGGGAGGACGATGCCGGCCACTCGTGACTACTACGAGATCCTGGGCGTGTCGCGTGACGCGTCCGACAAGGAGATCAAGTCGGCGTTCCGGCGCCTTGCCCGGGAACTGCACCCCGATGTGAACCCCGACGACCCCACGGCCGAGGAGCGGTTCAAGGAGGTCGCCGAGGCCTACGAGGTGCTGAGCGACGCCCAGCAGCGCGCCCGGTACGACCGCTTCGGCCACGCCGGCGTCCATGGCGCAGGTGGCGGCGCCGGGGCGCAGGGCTTCGGGTCGTTCCAGGACATCTTCGACGCCTTCTTCGGGGGCGGTGACATGTTCGGCGGCGCCGGCGGTCCCGTGGCCGGCGACGACGTGCTGGTGGCCACCGGCATCACGTTCGTGGAGTCGGCCACGGGGACGGAGCGCGAGGTCACGGTGGACCGGGTGGAGGAATGCGCCACGTGCGACGGCAGCGGTGCGGCACCCGGCAGCGAGGTGCACACCTGCGGCACCTGCCAGGGGCAGGGTCAGGTGCGGCAGGTGGTCAACACCGCACTGGGCCAGATGGTGCGCGCCCGTGCATGCCCGGCCTGCGATGGCCGGGGTCGCGAGATCTCCACGCCGTGCAGCGACTGCCGTGGCCGTGGCCGGGTGCGTGCGCGTTCGACGGTGCCCGTGAAGGTTCCCGCCGGCATCGCCACGGGCCAGCGCATCCGCCTGGCGGGCCGCGGGGGCGCCGGCGACCAGGGGGCGCCCCCCGGCGACCTGTACGTGGAGGTGCGGGTGGAGCCCGACGACCGGTTCATCCGGGATGGCCTGGACATCATCCACGGCGTGGACATCCCCGTGACCGCCGCGATGACGGGCACCACCATCTCGGTGCCCACCATCGAGGGCGAGCACGAGGTGGAGATCCGCGCGGGAATCCAGCCGGGCGCCGAGCTGCGCCTGAAGGGCAAGGGCTTCCCGGTGGTGCACGGCCGCGAGCACGGCGACCAGGTGGTGGTCGTGGGCGTGCGCGTGCCGCGCATCACGTCGGACGAGGGCCGTGAGGCCCTGCGCCCGCTCGCCGAGCACCTCGAGGAGCACGGCGACGATGGTGACGACGAGGGCTTCTTCGGCCGGCTGCGCCACGCCTTCCGCTGACCGCATCATGCGCCTGGAGGCCCGCGTGGCCGAGGGCGACGTCGAGCTGGCCATCGCCGAGTGCCACGCGCTGACGGGCGTGGGGTGCCTGCAGGGCGAGCCCGACGCCGGTGTCGTGGTGCTGCGCATCTGGATGCCCTGGGGCGACAGCCCCGGTGCGGACGGCCTGCGCGACCACCTGGCGGCCGCGGGTATCGCCGCCCATGTGGACCAGGCCGAGGAGGGCCGCGAGTGGCAGAGCGCCCTGCGCGACTTCCACCAGCCCGTGGTGGCGGGGCGCATCCGCGTGCGCCCGCCGTGGGTGGCGCCGGCCCCCGGCATGCATGACGTGGTGATCGACCCCGGGATGGCCTTCGGCACGGGGCAGCACGCCACTACCCGCACGGCGCTCGAGCTGCTGCAGCGCATCCCCGAGCGCGGCGAGGTTCTCGATGCCGGCTGCGGGTCGGGCGTGCTGGCCATCGCCGCCCGGCGCATCGGCATGGGGCCCGTGACGGCCATCGACTTCGACCCCGACTCGGTGTCGGCCACCTCCCGTGCGGCCCGCGCCAACATGGTGGACGGCGTCACCGCCATCCGGGCCACCATCGGCGACGACCCCATGCCTCGCGCGCCGATCCTGCTCGCCAACATCACCCTCGAGGTGCTGGGCATCCTGGCGGAGGCCCTTCTGGACCCGGTGACAGTCACCGGGGTGCGCCACGCCGTGCTGTCGGGGCTCAGGGAGTCCGAGGTCGACGCGGCCGTGGCGGCGTTCGCGCCCCTGGGGCTGGCAGAGCGCGAACGGCTGGCCGAGGACGGCTGGGCATCGGTGCGGCTGTCGGCATGAGGCACACGTTCCGCTACGTGGTGGGGCACGAACCTGCCGACGGCGAGGAGATCACGCTGGCGGAGGCCGACTCGCACCACCTGGCGCGGGTCGTGCGGCGCCGGACCGGTGACGAGGTCGAGGTGATCTCCCCGGCCGGAGCGCTGATTCCGTGCGCCGTGATCGACCCGGGTCCGCCGTCGGTGCTGCGGGTGGCGGGCCCCATGCGCCCGGCTCCGCATGTTCCGCCGGTTCACCTGTGGGTGGGGCTGGCCGATGCCGGGCGGCTCGACCTGGTGGCCGAGAAGGCGGCGGAGCTCGGCGTGCTGGGCCTGGGCGTGATGGTGACGGCACGGGCGCGCCGCGTACCCGATGAGGGGGCATGGGCGAAGCGGGCCGATCGCATGGCCCGGGTGGCCGAGGCCGCCGCACGGCAGAGCGGTCGGGGCACGTGGCCCTCACCGGGACCGCTGATACCGTTCGCGCACGTGCTCGACCACATCGTTCCCGGGCAGGGGATCATGCTCGATCCCCGCGAGGCCGCACCGCTGGCGGACATCATGCGCGCGCGGCCCCCGGACCAGCCGGTGACGATCCTGGTGGGCCCGGACACCGGGTTCGACGGCGCCGAGGTGGCGGCGGCGCAGGCGGCGGGAGTGGTGACCGCGGGGCTGGGCGACGGCATGCTGAGGGCCGAGACCGCCGCGATCGCCGCGGCCGTCATGGCCACGATAGGTCGCGACGCCCGGGCGGAGGGGTGATGGCCGACGACTGCCTGTTCTGCCGCATCGTCACGGGTGACGTGCCTGCGGACATCGTGCGCCGTGGCAACGGCATGCTGGCGTTCCGCGACATCGCGCCGAAGGCGCCGGTGCACGTGCTTGTCATCCCCGAGCGTCACGTCGACTCGATGGCCGGCGTCGGGGGGCTCACCCCGGATGAGCGCTCCGACATGCTGGCGTTCATCGCCGAAGTGGCCCAGGCCGAGGGCCTCGAGGCCACGGGCTACCGCGTGACCACGAACCACGGGCCGGACGCCCTGCAGAGCGTGCACCACCTGCACTGGCACGTGATGGGCGGCACCCGCCTGTCGGACTCGATGTGAGGAGCACATGGCCGAGCGCATGATCGAGGTGCCGGACCGCGTGGCCGTGGAGCTCGCGGGCGAGCACGACGCCATCATCCGGGCGCTCGAGGATCGCCTCAAGCTCGACATCAGCCTCAGGGGCAATCGCCTGCTGCTGAAGGGCGACGACCCGCGCGTGGAGCGCGGAATGGCGGTGGTGGATGAGCTGGTGCGCCTCGTGGACTCCGGCCGCACGCTCGCCCCCACGATGATCGAGGCCGTCGCGGCCGCCGTGGAGCAGGCCGGGCGCCCCGACGCCCTCCTGGGCGACGTGGTGTGGCGCCACCGCCAGCGCAGCATCACGCCCACCACGAAGGGCCAGAAGGCCTACGTGGATGCCATCAGGAAGAACACCATCACCTTCGGCATCGGCCCGGCCGGCACCGGCAAGACCTACCTGGCCGTGGCCCTTGCCGCTGCCGCGCTGTCGCGCCGCGAGGTGGGCCGCATCATCCTCACGCGGCCCGCGGTGGAGGCGGGGGAGAAGCTGGGGTTCCTGCCCGGCGACATCGCCGCCAAGGTCGATCCCTACCTGCGCCCGCTGTTCGACGCCATGCACGACATGCTCGACGCCGACCGCGCGCAGCAGTACCTGGAGCGCGGCCAGATCGAGGTGGCGCCGCTCGCCTTCATGCGCGGCCGCACGCTGAACGACTCGTTCATCATCCTCGACGAGGCCCAGAACACCACGGTGGAGCAGATGAAGATGTTCCTGACCCGCCTTGGCTTCGGGTCGACCGTGGTGGTGACCGGCGACATCACGCAGGTCGACCTGCCGCGCGATCGGCGGTCGGGGCTTGCCGACATCGAGCGCGTGCTGGGCGGTATCCCCGGCATCGGGGTGGTGCGGTTCTCGAAGGACGACGTGGTGCGCCACAAGCTGGTGCAGAGCATCGTCGAGGCCTACCGCGTGCACGAGGAGGGCGACAACCCATGGGGGGAGCCGACCTGATCGAGGTGGAGGCACGGCTGGGTGACGGGGCCACGGGCACCGACCTGGCGCCGCTGGTGGACGCCGTGGTGTTCGCGTGCAGCCGCGTGGGCCTGACACGGGCGACGGTGGGCCTGGTGGTGGTGTCGCCCGACGAGATGGCGTCCATCAACGGCGAGCACCGCGGCAAGCCGGAGCCCACCGACGTGTTGTCGTTCCCCGTTGATGGCCCGGAGGCCCGGGACTGGCCGGACGATGGCCCACCGCCCGAGCTGGGCGACATCCTCATCTGCCCCGAGGCGGCCGAGGAGCCGCTGACGACCCTGGCCGTGCACGGACTGCTGCACCTGGTGGGGTACGACCACGAGGTGGACGACGGCGAGATGCTGGCGCTGCAGGACGACATCGTGGACGCGGCGGATTCCCGGTGACCGGGCCCGACGACGACCGCCCGGTGCAGCGGCTTCTGCGCGAACCCCGGCCCGGCGCGCTGCCCAAGCAGGGGTCGCTGAGGTGGTCGTTCACATGGGCCTTCGAGGGCATCGTGTTCGTGCTGCGCACGCAGCGCAACATGCAGGTGCACGTGGCCGCCGGCATGCTGGTGCTGATCCTCGCCCTGGTGCTGGGGGTCAGCCGCTTCGAGCTGCTGGCGCTGGTGATCGTGGTGTCGCTGGTGCTTGTGGCCGAGATGTTCAACACGGCCCTCGAGGCCGCCATCGACGCGGTCATCACCTCGTACCACCCGCTGGTGAAGATCGCGAAGGACGTCGCGGCGGGCGCGGTGCTGATCGCCGCCCTCGCGGCGGTCGCCACCGCCTACCTGATCCTCTACGGCCGCCTGTCGGAGCCCGGTCGCGACCTGCTGCAGGGGGTGAGGCAGGCGCCGACGCACGTGGTGGTCATCGCCATCGTCGTGGCCATCATCGCCGTGGTGGCGCTGAAGGCCTACTCGGGCGCCGGAACGCCGCTGCGGGGCGGGTTCCCGTCGGGGCACGCCGCCGTGGCATTCGCGGCCTGGATGGCCATCACGCTCATCGTGCTGCCGCTTACCCATGGTGCGCTGGTGTCGACTCTGGCCTTCCTGGTTGCGCTGCTGGTGGCGCAGTCGCGGGTGGAGGCGGGCTTCCACTCGTCGGCCGAGGTCGTGGCCGGGGCGCTGCTGGGGTCGGGCGTCACCATCCTGCTCTTCCAGATCTGGGGCTGAGGGAATGCCGGACGCCGAGCTGAGGTCGGGGCTCGTGGCCCTCGCGGGTCGCCCCAACGTGGGGAAGTCGACCCTGGCGAACGCCCTCGCAGGCGCCCATGTGGCGGCGGTGTCGGCGCGGCCGCAGACCACGCGCCGGCGCGTGCTGGCCGTGGCACGGGGCGACGGCTGGCAGGCCGTGCTGCTCGACCTCCCGGGGTTCCAGCGCCCGGCCGACCGCCTGACCGAGCGCATGCAGGACACCGTCGACCGCACGGTCGCCGATACCGACGCCGCGCTGTTCGTGCTGAACGCGGCGGAGGACGTCGGGAAGGGCGATCGCTTCATCGCCGAGCGCCTCAAGGGCAGCGGGCTGCCCGTGGTGGTGGTGGTGAACCAGGTGGACCGCGTGGAGCGCGACCGCATCGCCCAGGTGATCATGCAGGCCACCGAACTGGTGCCCGACTTCCGCGCCATTCACCCCGTGAGCGCGCTCACCGGGGAGGGCCTGGAGGCGCTGCGGGATGAGTTCCCCGCGCTGCTGCCCGAGGGGCCCATGTACTTCCCCGAGGGCGTCAGCACCGACCAGACGCAGGACGAGATGGCGGCCGAGATGATCCGCGAGGCCGCGATACAGCGCCTGCGCGACGAGGTGCCCCACGCCCTCGCGGTGCAGGTGGAGGAGATCGACGACGCCCGGCGGGGCGTGCGCATCGAGGCCTATGTGCTGGTGGAGACCGAGAGCCAGAAGGGCATCGTGGTGGGCAAGGGCGGCCGCATGATCCGCGACATCGGCACGCAGGCCCGGCACGTGCTGTCGGAGGCCTTCGGACAGCCCGTGCACCTCGACCTGCAGGTGAAGGTGAGGCCCAAGTGGCGGCGCGACGACGCCATGCTGGACCGCCTGGGCCTCTGAGTGATCGGGGCGGCGCCCCGCCTATACTTCCGCGCCATGTCTCCCGACCCGTCACGAGGCGCATCATGAGGGCCCGCGAGCTCGCGAAGAGCTGCGATTTCACTCTCATCCGACCCGGTGTCACCGCGGATGACCTGGCCGTGCACTGCGCCACCGGGGCGCGCCTGCATGTGGCGTCTGTGGTGGTGCCGCCCAGCATGGTGCGGGCCGCGGCAGACACCCTGCGCGGAGGTGACGTGAAGGTGGGCACCGTGGTGGCCTACCCGTTCGGCACGGATGAGTCGTCGTCGAAGGTGGCCGTGGCACGCGCCGCCATCGCGGCAGGTGCACGCGAGATCGACGTGGTCATGAACGTGTCGGCGCTCCTGTCGGGCAGGCCGGGCATCGCCCGCGCCGATCTGGGCGCCGTGGTCGACGCCGCGCGCGAGGCCACAAGCGCCCACGTGATGGTGCGCGCGGTTGTCGAGGCGCCCCTGCTGGGAGAGCTGCTGCTGAGGCGCGCATGCCAGGTGGTCAGCCTGTCCGGCGCCGACTTCGCGGTGACCGCCACCGGCCTCGCCGGCGTTGCCCGCCCGCAGGATGTCGAGGTGATGCGCGAGTCGCTTCCAGCCGAGGTCGGGGTCATCGCCGCGGGCGGAGTGGACGACATCGGGACGGCCATGATGATGCTGGATGCAGGCGCGCAGCGGGTGGCGACGAATGCCGCTCCCGTGATGGTGGACACCCTCATGGGCGTGGCCGCATGAGCGCGGCGGGCGGGGGGGATTCGCCGCAGCGGGTGCGCTTTGACTCCGACGGCCTCGTTCCGGCGATCGTGCAGGACGCCGAGACCGGCCGGGTGCTCACCCTTGCCTGGATGAATGCCGAGTCGCTGGGGCGCACCCTCGATCGCGACGAGACCTGGTTCTGGAGCCGCTCGCGCGGCGAGCTGTGGCACAAGGGCGCTACCAGCGGCAACACGCAGCAGGTCACGGGCGCCGCCACCGACTGCGACGACGACGCCGTGCTTGTGGCCGTGCGCCCTGCGGGGCCGGCCTGTCACACCGGTGAGGACACCTGCTTCCACGTTCCCCTCAAGGGCGTGGTGGGGGGCGACGCCGCACCGTTCGCCGCGTTGCCCGATCTCGAGGCGGTCATCCGCGAGCGCGCCGCCGATGCCGACCCCGACTCGTCGTACACGGCGTCGCTCATCGCCCGCGGGGTCGACACCATGTGCAAGAAGGTCGGCGAGGAGGCCACCGAGGTGGCCATCGCGGCCAAGGGCGGCGAGCGCGAGCAGCTCATCTACGAGAGCGCCGACCTGCTCTACCACCTCGTGGTGCTGTGGCAGACCATGGACGTGCGCCTTGCGGACGTCGCCGAGGAACTCGCGTCGCGGAGGCGGGAGAAGGGGTGACCACCCTTCGCATCGACGTGCCCCCGCCCGGCGCAGGTGATCACCTGCCCGTGTCGCCCTCGCTCGACGTCGTGCGCTCGCACGTGGGCACGTACCGGCAGGTGCCGGTGTCGCACACCTATCTCGACGACTGCGAGACGCCCGTCAGCGCCATGCTGAAGCTGCGCGATGGAGGCCCCTGCTTCCTGCTGGAGAGCGCAGAGCAGGGGCAGCGCCTCGGGCGGTACTCGATGATCGGCATCGACCCGCAGGCGGTGATCACGGCGCGCGACGGCGTGGTCACGCTGCGACGGGCCGATGGCACCGAGGAGCGGCTCGACTCGGCCGACCCCTTCGGCGTCATCCAGTCACTGGTGGACGACGCCGCAATGGCACCCCCGGCCGAGCCGCTCGCGTTCTGGGGCGGGGCGGTCGGCTACTTCGGGTACGACATGGTGCGCACCGTCGAGCACCTGCCCGACGTGCCCCACGACGACCTGGGCATCCCGGACATGGTGATGATGCTCACCGGGCCGGTGGTGCTGTTCGACCACCTGAGGCGCTCGACCACCATCATCGTGCCCTGCGACGTGGGCGACGCCGGCGAGCCCGGCCCGGCATACGAGGGAGCCATCCAGGCGATCCGCGGCATCAAGGCCCGGCTGCAGGGGCCCGTTCCGCACCCGGCGCCCCACGGGCCGGCCGAGGTCGGCCCGGTGGAGAGCAACATCGGGCACGACCGCTTCTGCGCGGCCGTGGAGGCCGTGCGCGAGTACGTGTACGCCGGTGACGCCTTCCAGGTGGTGCCGTCGCAGCGGTTCTCTGCCACCGTGGGGCTGGAGCCCTTCGCGGTGTACCGCGGGCTTCGCACCGTCAATCCCTCGCCCTACATGTTCTTCCTCGACTGCGGCGACGTGCAGCTGGCGGGCTCATCACCCGAGATGCTGGTGAAGGTGACCGACGGGGTGGTGGAGACCCGACCGATCGCGGGCACGCGGCAGCGCGGGGCCGACCGGGCCGAGGACCTGGCGCTTGCCGAGGGGCTGCTGGCCGACCCCAAGGAGCGCGCCGAGCACGTGATGCTGGTGGACCTCGGGCGCAACGACCTGGGGCGCGTGTGCGCCCCCGGCACGGTGCGCGTGAAGGAACTCATGGTGGTCGAGTACTACAGCCACGTCATGCACATCGAGAGCAGCGTCGTGGGCCAGCTGGACGAGGGCCGGCGCGCGGTGGACGCCCTTCGCGCCACGTTCCCGGCGGGCACCCTGTCGGGCGCCCCGAAGGTGCGGGCCATGGAGATCATTGACGAGCTCGAGCCCACGAAGCGGGGCCCCTACGGCGGGGCCGTGGGGTACATCGGCTTCGATGGCAACCTCGACACCTGCATCACCATCCGCACCATCGTGTGCCACGACGGCCGGTGCCACGTGCAGGCGGGGGCGGGCGTGGTGGCCGACTCCGACGCCGAGTCGGAGTTCGAGGAGACCCAGCGAAAGGCCGCGGGCATGTTCCGCGCCATCGAGGTGGCCGCGCAGCAGGAGGACTGGTGAGCACGCCGCACGTGGTGATCGTCGACAACTACGACTCGTTCACCTACAACCTGTTCCAGTACCTCGCCGAGCTCGGGGCGAAGGTCGACGTGTTCCGGCATGACCAGATCACGGTGGATGGCATCCGCGACCTGCGTCCCACGCACCTGGTGATCTCACCCGGCCCCAAGACCCCGGACGAGGCGGGCATCTCACTCGACGCCATCCGCGAGATGGCCGGCGAGGTGCCGATCCTCGGCGTGTGCCTGGGGCACCAGGCCATCGGCCAGGCGTTCGGGGGCCGCGTGGTGCGCGGCGAGGAGCCGGTGCACGGCAAGACCAGCGAGATCGCGCACGACGGCCGCACGGTGTTCGCGGGGCTGCCCGATCCGATGACCGCCACGCGGTATCACTCGCTGGTGGTCGAGAGGGATACCCTGCCCGACGTGCTCGAGGTGTCGGCCTGGTGCGACGGCGACGTCATCATGGGCCTGCGGCATCGCGACCTGCCCGTGGAGGGCGTGCAGTTCCACCCCGAGTCGATCCTGTCGGCCGAGGGCCGTGG
>CAZIQQ010000015.1:12078-14442 GCA_964541555.1 uncultured Bifidobacterium sp.
CTGGTGGACACCTGCGGCACGGGCGGCGGGCCGTCGACCGTGAACATCTCCACGGGGGCGGCGTTCGTTGCCGCGGGCGCAGGGGTGCGCGTGGCCAAGCACGGCAACCGGGCGGTCACGTCGAACTGCGGCAGCGCCGACGTGCTCGAGGCCCTCGGCGCGCGGGTGGACCTGGGGCCCGATGCCATCGGGCGGTGCATCGACGAGGTCGGGGTGGGGTTCATGTTCGCGCCCGCGCATCACCCGGCGTTCCGTCACGTGGGCAACGTGCGACGTGAGCTGGGCATCCGCACGGCGTTCAACGTGATCGGCCCGCTCGCGAATCCCGCGGGCGCGCGTCACCAGGTGATCGGAGTGTTCGACCGGGAGTACCTGGACCGGGTGGCCGAGGCCCTCTCGATGCTGGGGTCGCGCCGGGCGCTGGTGGTGGCCGGCCGCGACGGACTCGACGAGCTCACCACATGCGACGTGACCGACGCGGTGCTGTGGGACCACGACCGCTTCGAGGAGATGCGGTTCGACCCCGCCGCGCTGGGGCTGTCCCGCCCGGCGGACGGAGCCCTCGCGGGCGGCGGGCCGGCTGGGAACGCGGCGGCCCTGCGTGCGGCCATCGGTGGCGAGCCGGGACCGGTACGGGACATCCTGGTCCTGAACGCCGGCGCTGCCGTGTGGATGGCAGGTCTCGCGCATTCACTGGAGAAGGGCATGGAGATGGCGGAAGAGGCAACCACCTCGGGGGCGGCCCTCGAGCGACTCGACGGCTTCGTGGCCCTCACCACGCAGCTGTCGCCGGCGGGAGATCAGGCGTGATGTCGACGTTCCTCGACGAGGTCGTGCAGCGCACCCGGGCCGACGTGGATGCCCGCAGGCGCGAGGTGCCGCTCGAGGCCCTGCAGGCGCAACTCGAGCCGGCGCCGCGCGGGCGGCCGTTCTCGGAGGCCCTCATCCAGGAGGGCATCTCGCTCATCGCCGAGATGAAGCGCGCCAGCCCGTCGAAGGGGCCCATCCGGCCCGATGCCACGGTCAGCGACATCGTGCGCGCCTACGAGCGTGCCGGGGCGTCCGCCTGCTCGGTGCTCACCGAGCCCCACTGGTTCGGCGGCTCGCTGGACGACCTGCGCGAGGCGCGGGCGGCCTGCGACCTTCCCCTGCTGCGCAAGGACTTCATCGTCGATCCCTACCAGTTGGTGGAGGCCCGCCTCGCCGGCGCCAACGCCATCCTGCTCATCGTGGCCGCCCTCGACCCCGCGGAGATCACGTCGCTGTACGACCAGGCATCCGAGATCGGGCTCGACTGCTTGGTAGAGGTTCACGACGACGACGAGATGGAGACCGCCATCGAGTGCGGAGTGGAGATCATCGGCGTGAACAACAGGAACCTGCACACGCTCGAGGTGGACCCCGAGACCGCGCTGCGGCTGCTGGTGGACGCCCCGGCGGGCACCATCGTGGTGGCAGAGTCCGGCATCACCTCGAACGAGGACGTCCAGCGCCTCGAGGAGGCCGGGGTCGACGCGATCCTGGTCGGCGAGGCCCTGATGCGCGAGGACGACCCCGCCGCCGCCGTGCATGCCCTGCTGGGCTCGAGGGCGCCGGAGTGATGCTGCGTGCCGGCATCACCGTGTCGGCCCTCCTCATCGCCAGCGCCCCTGCCGCCCTCGGCGTCGCCCAGGGCGCCGTGGAGGTGCGCGACGAGGCCGGCGCCGTGGTGGCCACCTTCACCGGCGCCGACGCGGTGCAGGATGCCGTGTCGGCGGTGGTCACCGGGCGGGCACCCGAGTCGCGCGCCTGGAGCGTGGTGGCGGGCACCGGCAGCTACGGCGACTTCGCCGTGAAGACCCCCAACCTCGCGGTGTCGGCTGATGCGGGCGCCCAGGTGGTGATCGGCGGCACGGGCCTGCGCGACGACACCGGCGGCGGCTGCGTGGACATCACGCGCGGCAACGTGGCGATCACCGGCCTCACGTGCTCGGCCCCACCGCGCACCGGCGTGAACGTGACGCTGCGCAACTCCGAGGGCGGCGTGTCGCTCTCGTCGCTGGCCATCAACCGCCCGGGGGTGGATGGCATCGCCGTCACCGGCGGCCGCGGCGTCAGCATCACCTCGCCCGCCATCAGCGGGCCGGCGCGCGATGGCATCCGGCTCACCGCGCTGACCACGCGCAACCCCTCGCCGATATCCGGCGGGTCGATCACGGGCGCGGGCCGCGACGGCCTGCGCCTCGCCGACGACGTGCGCTCGGTGACAGTCACCGGCCTCACCGTGACCGGCTCCAAGGGGTATGGAATCGCCAGCGATGATGCGGGGAACAGCGATGCCTCGTTCTCGGGGGTGACAGTCACCGGCAGCGGGAGGGACGGAGT
>CAZIQQ010000015.1:14542-27983 GCA_964541555.1 uncultured Bifidobacterium sp.
CGGGGCGCGGCCGTGTTCGTGAGCGCAACGGCGCAGGTGGCCAATCGCCGTGTGGTGCTGAGGTTCCCCTCCGGCAGCGCCGTGTACCGGAAGTCGGGTTCCTGGACGAAGGTTCCGAGCAGCCGGGTGCTGCGCACGGGCCTGCGCGCCTCACTCGGTACCTCGCAACTCGGAACGGCGAGCAGCGTGTATGCACCCTTCGGCTGATCCCGACCCCGCCGCCGGCCCGGATGCCCCGGGGTCCGATCGGCGCAGGCTGATCGGGCTCATCGTGGGCGCCGTGGCGGCGGCGCTGGTCATCGTGCTGCTGGTCGTGGGGCTGGTGAACCGCAGCGCATCCACCGCCATCGACGACGCCCTCGAGGCCGGCGCGCGTCCGCCGGCCCCCGACCTCACGCTTCCCGTTCTGGTGTCGGGTCCGGGGCTGCCGCCCGTGGGCGAGGATGCCTCGCTCGCCGACCTGAAGGGGAAGGTGGTGCTGCTGAACCTGTGGGCGTCGTGGTGCGGCCCCTGCCGCGACGAGGCACCGGTGCTCGAGGAGATCTGGACCACCTATCGCGCGAAGGGCGTGACCGTGCTGGGTATCGACATCCAGGACCTCTCGTCCGACGCCCGCGCCTTCATCAAGGAGTACGGCCTCACGTACCCGTCGCTGCGTGACGGCAGCGACGACAGCAAGAACGCCCTCGAGGCCACCGGCGTGCCCGAGACCTATCTCATCGACAGGAAGGGCCGCATCGCCCTGCACCTCGCGGGGCCGGTGTCGAGCACCGCGCAGCTGTCGGGGCCCATCGACCAGGTGCTGGCCGGCAGGTGATGCCCCGCCGCCTCGCCGCCTTCGTGGCCATCCTGCTGTCGGTCCTCGCGCTGGCGGCCCCGGCGATGTCGCTGACGGTGGTCGAGGTCGCGCGCGAGGTGCGCTGCCCCACCTGCAACACGCCGCTCGACGTCTCGAACTCGCCCGCCGCGGAGCGCATGAAGATCTTCATCGCGCAGCGCATCGAGGCGGGCGACGGCAAGCAGGAGATCATCGACGCCCTGGTGGTGGAGTTCGGTCGCGGGGTGCTCACCACGCCGCCGAAGGAGGGCTTCGACCTGGTGGCGTGGATCGTGCCCATCGCGCTGGTGGTGGGCGGTCTGGCCGCGATCCCCTTCGTCACCCGCTCATGGGCGCGACGGCGTCGCGATGATCTCGCACCCGAGATCTCCGCGGAGGACGCCGCCCGCCTCGAGGACGAGCTGCGCCGCGACGGCGGATAACCGGCGATGGGGCTCCGCCACCCGATCCTGATCGGCACCGCGTCGTGGACCGACCCGGAGTTCATCAAGGCGGGGTGGTACCCGGACGAGGTGAAGAACGACGCCGAGGGGCGGCTGCGCTACTACGCCGAGCACTTCCCCATGGTCGAGGTGAACGCCACCTTCTACGCACTGCCACGCATCGGCACCGTGCAGGCGTGGGCCGATCGCACCCCCGACGACTTCCGGTTCCACGTGAAGGCCCACCAGGTGATCTCGGGCCATGCGAGCGACCCCGCGCGGCTGCCCGAGCCGCTGCGGGACCTTCCCTACGACGCCGACCGCCGGGGCCGCATTCGCCGCCCATCCCGCGAGATGCGTGACGCCGTGATCGACTCGATGGTGGAGGCCATCGCCCCGCTGGGCGACAAGCTGGGCGCGGTGCTGCTGCAGTTGCCCCCGCACGTGGCATCGGGCGATGACACCCGGGCCGAGGTGGGGCGCATCATCGAGCGCCTCGCGCCGCTGCGCACTGCCGTGGAGTTCCGCCACATCTCGTGGGCGGAGCCCGGGCAGAGGGAGGCCGCCGCGGAGATGCTTGGCGAGCGCGACGCCGCGTGGGTGTGCGTGGATGCCCCCCGCATCGACGTGACCAGCGCCATGCCGCCCATCGTGGAGGTCACCTGCCCCGAGCTCGCCTACCTCCGCCTGCACGGGCGTAACGCGGGCACCTGGCAGGGCAGCCGCACGGTCGCCGAGCGCTTTGATTGGCAGTACTCCGACGAGGAGCTCGGCGAGTGGGTGGGTCCGGTTATCGACATGGCCGGGCGCGCACAGGAGGTCGCGGTCGTGTTCAACAACAACCACGGGGACTTCGCGCTGCGAAGCGCCGCGCGATTCGGCGAGTTGGTGGGCCGGTGAGGACCCGCGCGCTGGCAATGGCGCTGGTGGCCATGGCCGGCATCGCCGTGGCGGCCGGCACGGCGGCAGGGGCGCCACTGGAGCGCGCGCTCGACTACCTGTCGGCCCGTCAGGACCCCACCACGGGCGCGGTGGGCCCCGAGGCCGGTCGCGCCGCCGACACCGCATGGGCCGCGCTCGCCGTGGCGGGAGCCGGGGAGGCGCCATCGGCCTGGACCCGTGGCGCCGCCGCGTCTCTGGCCAGCGCGGTGTCGGCCCAGCCGGCTGACACGCCGGGGGACATCCTGAGGCAGGCGGTCGCGCGCCGCGCCGCGGGCACGGTGGACGACGCCCTTGCCGCACGGGTTGCGGCCCAGCAGTCGGCCGACGGATCGTTCGGTGGGTCGGCCGGCAACACCGCCTGGGGCGTGCTGGCCCTGAGGGCGGTGGGCAGGACGGCAGATGACGCCGCCGTGGCCGCGGCCGTGCGTGCGCTCACCGCACTGCGCCTGCCCGACGGCGGATGGGCCTCGGTCCAGGGGGCAGCGGCATCGGACGCCGTGGCGACGTCCACCGGGATCCAGGCGCTGCGCGCCGTTCGCATGCCCGTGTCCGACCCGGTGCTTGCGGGCGCGCGCGCCCGGCTGCTGGCGCTGCGCGACCCCACCGGGGGCTTCTCGCGGTCGGCGGTTCCCACTGCCTGGGCCGTGGTGGCGATCAGGGCGCTGGGGGAGCGGCCGGGGCGGGGCGCCTGGGCGCGCGGTGGCAGCCCACTCGCCGTGCTGGAGGGCCTGCAGGACCCCGATGGCGGGGTGCGGCCCACCCCGGGGTCGCGGCCGTCGGTGTTCGCCACGGCCGTCACGGCACTGGCGTGGTCGCAGGGAGTGCTGCCCGTGGCGCCCGGCACGCGCGCCACGCCCAACCGGGCTCCCCGGGTGGTGCGGCGCACGCCGGCGTCGGGCGACGTCGTGCGCGGGGTGTTCTCGGTGCGCTACGTCGACGAGCGCGGGGGCACGGGCATCGACGCCTCCCGCACCACGATCGTGGTGAACGGGCGTGATCTCACCCGACGCGCACGTATCACCCCGTTCACCCTGCAGGTGCGGCCGTCGGCGCTTCCACGGGGCACTCTGGCCATCACCCTGAGGGTGCGGGACCGCGCCGGGCACTCCACGGAGACCGCCTGGTCGGTCGTCGGTGCGGGCGAGGTCTAGAATGCCGGGTGTTGCGCACGACCTGGGAGGCCCGTCAATGATCACCCTCACGCCCGTCGCCGGGGACAAGCTCAAGGAGCTCATCGCCAACGAGGCCGAGCCCGGGTCCGGGCTGCGCGTGAAGGTGGTGCCCGGCGGATGCTCGGGCTTCGAGTACGCCATGACCTTCGACAAGCCCCGCGACGACGACGAGGTGGTCGAGCAGCACGGCGTGCGGGTCATCGTCGACCGCATGAGCGTGCCGTACCTGCTCGGCTCGGAGTTCGACTACGAGGAGGGCTTCCAGGGCGCGGGCTTCCGCATCAACAACCCCAACTCCACGGGGTCGTGCGGATGCGGCAAGTCGTTCACCGCCTGATCGCGTGAGTGCCTGAGGGGCCCCGCACCGGCGTCTGAGGGGCGCCGGTGCGGGGGTCCGTGGCTAGGAGCAGGCGGGGTACGTGCCGTCGCCGGCGATTAGCACGCGCGACTCCGCACCGAACCTGTAGTCGGCCGCGATGCCCCCGGGGCCGGTGACCGTCTCCGGGATGACCCCATTCAGGGCGATGTCCTGGCCCTCGGTGATGAAGCGGTCGAGCGCGTCGGCGTAGGCGATCGACGGCGTGAGGAACTCACGCTGCAGTCCGTTCGCGCTGAACGGGTACGCATCGCCTCCGTTGGCCAGGAAGTCGGTGGTCATCAGGACCATCTGCCTGGCGGCCTCGCCGGCGACCACGGCGCCGCCCTGGATGACCGTGGCCACGGTCGCGCCGGTGGCCCTGTTGATGATGTCCACCTGCTGCACGCGCGAGCCTGCGGGCTGCGAGGTGTCAACGGTCACGACCATGCCACCGACCTGCGCGAACTTGCCGTTACCGGCGGGCAGGGACCCGTATGCGTGCTCGAGGAGCGCCTTCAGCTTGGCGGGGGTGACACCCGGAACGCGCACGATCAGGTTGTCGAAGGGCAGGGCGTCGAAGACGTCCTTCATCGAGAAGCCCCATGCGCTGCCCGGTGCCACGGTGGTTGAGCAGACCGGTCGGTTGGCCGACCACCGGATGCCGCCGCCATTGGTGAGTGCGATGTCCGGAAGCGGGATCGACCGTGCCTGCGCGTCGCGGCGCCCCACGTAGAGGAAGGCATCGGTGGTCAGGTTGCCGAGGTTGGCCTCGCGGGTGCGCACCGGGTTGTCGCGGCGGGCGTCCAGGCGGACGTCGGACTGCGCGCGGATGTCGGTGGCAAGGCCCAGCACGTACGCGGCGAGCGGCGTGTCGACCTCCGCGACGAGGCGCGCATCCCCCGTGATGATGTCGGGGTCGCCCGACCGACCGGATACGCGGATGGGGCCCGAGCGCGTGGTGTCGATGCTGGCGATGCGCCCCGCGCGATCGAACTCGAGGGTGAGGCGGCCGACATACCGGTATTCGCCCTGGGTCGTGACGATGGGAACGCCGGCGCCGGTGGCGTCGGTGGCCATCGTGGGGTATGGGCCGACGATGGGATCGCTGTTGACCAGTGGCGTACCGGCGGAGGCCAGGAGCTCGTCACCGCCACCGGCGATGACGACGTCCACCCCCCGCAACTGGGGCACGAGGGCGCGCTCCGAGGACAGACCCTGGAGGTGCGAGGACAGGACGACCTTGTTCACTCCCTGCGCCTCGAGTTCGGCGGCGGCGGCGTTGACGATCTCCGCGAGGTTCGATCGCACGGTGACGGGTGCGGGGCTCGAGATGACCGGCAGCAGGTCGGTGGTGAGCCCGATGATCCCGATCTTCTCGCCCTGGCGATCCACGACCGTGTAGGGCCGGATGCGCTTGGCCCCGGCGAAGGACTGGAGGGGTGAGAAGGCCGAGAAGTCGAGGTTGGCGCTGATCCACGTGGCATTGCGATCGGTGGTGTCGTCGATCATCTGGGCCAGCCGGGCGGGCCCGAAGTCGAAGTCGTGGTTGCCAAGGGTGATGGCGTCGTAGCCGATGCGCGAGAGCACGTACGCGTCGTAGCTGCGCCCCGCCGCCTGCGCGGCGCGGGCCGTGACGCCCGGAAGGATGTTGTCGCCGGAGGACACCACGACCACACCCTGCTTCTTCCGCCCGGCGGCGATGTCGGCGTCGGAGTAGGCCTCGGCGGCGGCACGGGTCTCGGCGAGCTTCGCCGTGAAGCGGGCGGCCCCGCCGTAGTTGGCGATCGAGTCACCCGTGCGCAGCTTCGACTCGCCGTCGTTGTTGTGGAGGAGCGTGAGGCGGAATGGCGAGCCTGACGCCGCGACACCCCCCGAACCCCCGGATCCCCCCGACGGCGTTGACGCTGCGGGAAGCATGCGCAGGCGCGTCGTGTTCGTGACGCGGCGGCCGTTGCAGTACGTCGTGACCACGCGGGTGATGGCATCCAGCCCCGCGGTGGTCCTCGTGATGCGTCGCGTCCGGATGATGCGTGCCCTCGCCCTGACCCAACGCTCTCCCGGGCATGCACGGGTGAGGTTGGGGGCCAGCGCAGCGAAGCGCACCGACTCCACCGGGCTCGCAGCCAACGGGGCCACCCCCGCGCGCGGGGCGGCGCCGACGCTGGCGGACGCCGCACCTGCGACGGCGACTGACGCCGTGATGAGGATGGCTCGGGTCTTCATGCACGCCTCCATGGTCTGATGTTCCGGGGAGGGGCGCCCGGCGCCCTTCCATGCGGCGCCATGATGCCGGGAGATGCGCAGGCCGATCCCGGGCGAGGGGTGCTGTTACCGGAGGTGTTGTCCCGCTGTCACAGTTCGCCTCGCCGCTCATCCGTTTCAGCCGCGAAGCATCGGGGCCCGCCCCGTGCATTGACACGGGGTGCTGCGATCACCACGATGCGGGCGTGAGTACTCCAGTCATCGCGGGGGCGGTGCGCACGCCCATCGGCGCCTTCATGGGCGCGTTGTCGTCCGTGCCCGCCACCGATCTGGGCGCCATCGTCATCCGCGAGGCCCTGGCCCGTGCCGGCGTCGCCGGCGATCAGGTGGACGACGTGCTGATGGGCTGCATCCTGCAGGGCGGCCTGGGGCAGGGGCCCGCGCGCCAGAGCGCCATCGGCGCCGGCGTTCCCGACACGGTGCCGGCGACGACCATCAACCAGCTGTGCGGGTCCGGCCTGCGCGCCGTGGGCATGGCCGCCCAGGCGATTCGCGCGGGCGACGCGGATGTGGTGGTCGCCGGCGGCATGGAGAGCATGAGCCGGGCGCCCCACGTGGCGATGCTGCGCGAGGGGCACCGCATGGGCGACGTGCCGATGCGCGACACGCTCATCGCCGATGGCCTGTGGTGCGTGCTCACCGACCAGCACATGGGCGGCACCGCCGAAGTGGTGGCGGAGCGCTTCGGCGTGAGCCGGGACGACCAGGACGCCTTCGCGGCCGAGAGCCAGCGGCTTGCCCGGCTGGCCATGGAGCGCGATCACTTCCGCGATCAGATCGTCGGCGTGCCCGTGCCGCAGCGCCGTGGTGACCCCGCGCTCGTTGATGCGGATGAGCACCCGCGCCCCGACACCACGGTCGAGTCGCTGGGCTCGCTTCGCCCGGCGTTCCGCGAGGGCGGCACGGTGACGGCGGGCAATGCGTCAGGCATCAACGACGGCGCAGCCGCGATGGTCGTGCTGTCGGAGGATCGCGCCGCCGAGCTCGGCGTGCAGCCCATGGGGCGCATCCTGGGGTACGCATGGACGGGCATCGCCCCCGAGATCATGGGCTTCGCGCCCGTCGACGCCATTCGCATGGCCCTGGACCGCGCCGGCGTCGGCATCGAGCGGGTGGAGCTGTTCGAGGTGAACGAGGCCTTTGCCGCCCAGGCCGTGGCCGTGCAGCGCGAGCTCGGCATCGGCCGGGAGGTGCTGAACGTGAACGGCGGCGCGATCGCGCTGGGGCACCCCGTGGGCGCATCGGGCGCGAGGATCCTGGTGACGCTGCTGCACGAGATGCAGCACCGTGAGGCGCGCGTGGGCGTGGCGGCGTTGTGCGTGGGCGGGGGCCAGGGCGTGGCCATGGTCGTGGAGTCGCTCGCGACGTCGTGACCCGGGCGGCGCGTCACGCCCGGGTGTGGCCGCCCCTCTATCGCGTGGGGCGCGCCGCGGTGACGACCTGGGGCAGGGCGCTCAACGGGTTCGAGGTGGCCGGCACGGGGAACATCCCCGCTGACCGGGGCTGCCTGGTGGTGTGCAACCACCTGGCCGACTGCGACGGCATGTACGTGGGCGCGGCGCTGCCGGGCCTGCCCCGGCAGGTGCAGCACCTGGTGACCGCGCGCCATCACGACTCGTCACCCCTGGCGCGCGAGGTGCTGCTGCGGGTGGGCCTCGAGCCCGTGCGCACCGACGGCACCGAGATGGCGGCGCTGCGCCATGCGCGGCGGGTGATGCAGGACGGCGGCATCGTGGTGATCTACCCCGAGGGCTTTCCCGGCTACTCGGCCCGGGTCGGGCCGTTCGCCGCGGGGGTGGGCTGGTTGGCGCTGACGCCGGGCATCGACGTGGTGCCGGGGGCCATCTGGGGTAGTCATCGCGTGATGCGCCGGGGCATCCCCTGCGCGCGAGGCCCCGTGCGTGTGGCCTTTGGCGGGGCCGTCGGGATGACGGGGCTGGAGGGTTCGCGCGCCGAGCGCGTTGCAGGGGCCGTGCGGCGCACGCATGAGGCCGTGGGCCAACTCGTCGGCGCCCTTGCCCGCACCGGCTAGCGCCGGCCGCGCGCGAAGTTCTGCGCGGCGGGCACCACCTGCCGTATGCGCGCGTCGGCCGGCTGCTCCAGGGGCACGGGTTCGCGCGCGGGAAGTCGTGCGGGCTGGATGTCGCGGGCGATCACGTTCACCACGCGATCACGGCGCTCGAGGCGGCCGGTGACCACCAGCAGGGGGTCGGCGCGCACCACGGCGCGGTGGCTCTCGTAGAGGCCGGGCTGCACGATGACGTTGACGGGCCCGGTTTCGTCCTCGAGCAGCAGGAACACGATGCCACCCGCGGTGGCCGGGCGCTGGCGGGCCACCACCATGCCCGCCACCGTCACGGTGGCACCATGGCGCGCCGTTCGCAGGGCATCCGAGGTGAGCGTGCCGGTGGGCAGCGCCGGGCGCACGAGGGTCATCAGGTGCCAGCCGGTGGACACCCCGGTGGCCTCGTACTCGGCGATGACCCGGTCGATGCGGTCGGGGGCCGGCAACAGCGGCGCGTCGGCCGGGTCGATGGGCAGGGGCAACTGCTCGCCCGCGCCACCGGCCACGCGGCGGGGGCGAGCGATGGTGGCCGCCTGCCAGAGGATCTCCCGTTCGGGCACGCCGAAGGGGTCGAGCGTGCCGGCCCGGGCCATCATCGCCACCTGCTCCGGCCTTATGCCGGTGCGGGACATCAGATCGGCCAGGCCCTCGAAGTGGCCCCCGGACTCCCTCTCGGCCACCACGCGCGCGGCGGCGTGGGCCCCCAGGCCGCGCACCATGCCCAGGCCCAGGCGAACGGCGCCATCCTCCACCGTGCAGGGCACCTCGGACCTCCTGATGCACGTGCGCAGGGTGCGCACACCCCGCCTGCCGGCGTCGCGCACCAGGCTTGCCGGGGGGTAGAAGCCCATGGGCTGGGCGTTGATGAGCGCCGCGAGGAACTCGGCGGGGTGGTGCCTGCGCAGCCACGCGCTCTGGTAGGCCAGCACGGCGAACGCAGCCGAGTGCGCCTTGGGGAAGCCGAAGTTCGAGAACCCGATGAGCTTGGTGAACACCGTGCGGGTGACGTCATCGGGCACGCCGCGCTCGCGGGCGCCCTGAAGGAACCTCTGCCACATGCGCAGCATGGCGTCGCGGCTGCGCTTGCGGCTCATGGCGCGGCGCAGGTCCTCGGCCTCGCCGGCGCTGAAGCCCGCCAGCGCCATCGATACCTCCAGCACCTGCTCCTGGAACACCACCACGCCCAGGGTCTCCTCGAGGGCGGGCTCGAGCAGCGGGTGGTCGTAGGGGGGGCGGAACGACGGGTCGCGGCGCCGGGCGCGGCGGTGGCGCACGTAGGGGTGCACTGCCCCGCCGCTTACCGGGCCGGGCCGTATCAGCGCCACCTGCACCGTGAGGTCGTCGAGGTTCTCGGGGCGGGTCTGCAGCAGGCTCTGCATCTGGGCGCGGCTCTCGATCTGGAACACCCCCACGGTGTCGGCGTCCTGGATCTCGGCGTACACATCGGGGTCGTCGAATCCGATGCGCGAGAGATCTGGTGCGCGGCCGTGCCCGCGGGCGATGAGGTCGAGGCAGTCCTCCACCGCAGACAGCATGCCCAGCCCGAGCAGGTCGATCTTCACGAAGCCGGCGTCGGCGCAGGAGTCCTTGTCCCACTGGCAGATCTGCCGTCCGGCGAATGCCGCGGGTACCACGGGCACCAACTCCACCAGGGGCGTGGCGCTCACGATCATGCCGCCCGAGTGCTGCGAGAGGTGCCGGGGCAGCCCCGCGGCCTCCTTGGCCAGCATGGCCAGCGCACGCCACCTGCGTGAGGTGAGGCGGTCCCCGCCGCCCGGCATGCGGCGTATCTCGTCCTCCACCGCCTCGGCCGACGACCAGCCGTCCGACAACCGGGCGAGGCGCTCGATGTCGGCGGGCGGAAGCGCCAGCGCCGCGCCGATCTCGCGGATGGCCATCCGGGCCCGGAAGGTGGGGAAGGCCGCCACGAGGGCGGCGTGCTCGCTGCCGTAGCGGCGCACGACCTCCTCGATGAGGCGCGCGCGCACGTCGCGGGGGAAGTCGAGGTCGATGTCGGGCACCGATCGGATGTCGCGATTGAGGAACCTGCCGAGGAAGAGCCCGCTGGCCACCGGGTCGATGTGCGAGAGGCCCGTGAGGTAGCAGACGATCGACCCCACGGATGACCCGCGTCCGCGGCCGGGGGGCAGCGCGCGCCGGGCCGACCCCTCGGGGCGCACCTCCAGCGCGACCTCCCGGGCGATCTCGAGGATGTCCCTGTGCAGCAGGAAGAACCCGCTCAGGCCGTGGTACCGGATGAGACCGAGCTCCTCGTGCAGCCGCGCCAGGGCGTCGTCGCGCTGGGGGCCCTCGGGGTAGCGGCAGCGGGCCTCGTGCGCGCAGATGCGCGCCAGCGCGGAGTCGGCGTCCTCGCCCGGGTGGCCCGCGGCGAAGTCGGGGAAGCGGTATCCCAGGTCGCGGGTGAGGTCGAACTCCAGCTGCTCGGCCAGCCGGAGGGTCTGGGCCACGGCGTCGGGGTGATCGTGCAGCCGCTCGGCCATCTCGGCGGGCGTCCTCAGCACTGACTGCCGGTTGCCCCGGCGCACCTCATCGGATGCATCGAGGGTGAGGCCGTGCCGTATCGCCACCAGGGCGTCCTGCAGGAACGCCCTGCGGGGGGAGTGCGCGTGGACGTCGCCGGTGGCCACGGCGGGTACGCCCACGTGCGCCGCGAGGGCCTCCAGCGCGCGCGCCAGCGTCCTGTCACCGCGCAATCCCGGTCGCTGCACCTCCACCCAGGTGCGGTGCGGCCCGAATATCGCCACGAGGTCGCGCAGCGCCTGCTCGGCGTCCCGCCGACGCCCCGCGGCGAGTGGGGCCGCCACCACCCCGTGCCGCGCGCACCCCGACAGGCACGCGAGCCCCTCGTGGTGAAGGGCCAGGGCGTCCATGGGCAGCAGGGGATCGCCCGCGCGCCTGTCACGCGAATCGCGCGTGTGCGCATGGGAGATGGTGATGAGCCTGCACAGGTTCGCGTACCCCCGCGCGTCCATCGCCAGCAACGTGACATGCCCGTGACCAACGGTTACGTGCCTGGCACCGGGGTGGGGGGCGGTCGTCACCGTGATCTCGGCGCCCGTGATGGGGCGCACCCCGGCCGCCGCGGCCGCGTGGGCGAACTCCAGGGCGCCGCTCAGGTTGTCGTGGTCGGTGAGCGCCAGGGCCCGGTGGCCCAGTTCGGCGGCGCGCCCGGCCATCTCGGCCGGCAGCGACGCGCCGTCCAGGAAGCTGAAGGCCGAGTGGGCGTGCAGCTCGACGTAGGGCGGGCTAGCCATGCATGAACCACTCGCCCGAGGTCTCGCGGTAGATCAGCGCAGGGCGCCCCGGTTCGAGTACCACGTCGAAGTAGGAGCGATCCACCGGCTCGTCGGTCCACCAGCGGTCCTGCACCCGCCAGGAGTCGCGTACGGCCACCACCATCCGTCGCCTGCCACCCAGCATCACGGCATGCGGAGCACCCCCGGGGGAGGAGATGACCCGCACCGGCCCGGGGCCGGCTAGGCCTCGTATGGACCGAGTGCCCATCGGCGCTCCGGGAGCCTGCTCCACGGTTCGATCTCCACCAGCCTCAGCACCTGGGCATCGCCCTCCGATGCGCGCACCTGCTCGAGCGCGGCGGAAGCCCTGCGCCTGCGCTCGTCGTCGGGCCGCGCCACCAGCGACATCTGGCCGGCGCCCGCCGGGCCCCCGGCATCGGCCTCGATGGCCAGCCGCGTGACCGGCGCGCCGATGCGGTCGAGGCGCGGGATGCATGCGAGCGCGATGCGCGTGGGGTCGGCCGTTGCCTCGCGCAGGGCCACCGCGCTGGTCCACGATCCGCCGTCCCACGTGCGGGCGCGCAGCACCAGCGCGCGCACCGACCTGCCCCGTGCCGTGGTGCGGTCGCATATGCGCGCGATCAGCATGCGCATGGCGGCCTCCAGCGCGGGAAGCGCCCCCACCGACTCGGGGAAGTCCATGCACTCCTCCATGGGCTCCGGCGGGGTGCGCGGGCTGAGCCGGGCGTCGTCCTCGCCACGCGCCATCAGCCATGCCAGCTCTCCATCCCTTCCCAGGCGGTCGAGCACCGCCGAATGCGGCAGCGCGGCCACCTGCCCGATGGTGCGGAGCCCCAGCGACTGCAGCAGGCGCTGCGATCGTGCCCCGATGGGCAGCCGGGAGGAGGGGAGGGGGGCCAGGAACGCCGCGACCTCGTCGTCGTGCACCACCACGCCCCCCCGCGCGGCCTCGCACGACGAAAAGGGGGTGGGTGCGGCCCCCACGCGGCCATCGCACCCCACGGGCAGGGCCGCGCGCACGCGTCGCATGAGCGCGGGCAGGCCGTCGTGCAGCCGCATGAGGCCGTCGGCCATGAACGACCACATGCCATCGCCGTGGGGCTGAACTGCGGCGCCCAGCCCCTCGAGCCGCTCGGTCACGCGGTCCACGGCCATGCGCACGGCATCCGGATGCGGTGTCACCAGGTCGAGTCCGGGGCAGCGCGCCAGCGCCTCGCCCACGCGCAGGCCGGGCCGCACGCCCTGGTCCCATGCCGCCGTCGTGCACGCCCCGATCACCTGCGCATCGCCGGGCGCCGGGCCCAGGGCGATGGGGTCGTCCCACGCCACCCGTGCCTCGATGACCGCGATGCGCAGGGGGAAGAGAGGGATGAGTGCCGTCACGATCATGCGAACGTATGTTCGCATGATGTGACGACTCACATCAAGTGGCGCGTCCGGTTAGTTCGAGCCCCCGCCCGCGCCCGCGATCTCGTCGGGGCTCACCGCGCCGGTGGGAGCGGTCACGTTCACCGGCGCGTTCCAGTCGCTGAAGGTGGTGCTCCCCGTGTCGTCACCCTTCACCTGGATGATGTAGGGCTCGCCCACGGTCCGGATGGCCACCGTGGCCGTGCCAGCGCTGCCGCTCGTCCTGACGAACACCACGGGCGTGCCCTTCACGTCTCCGGTGCCCGCCGTGGTGGCCTTGGCCCCCTCCTGCACCAGGGATGCCAGCAGGGCGTCCTTGTCGCCGAACTCGTCCAGGCCCGACACCTCAGCGTCCTCGGTTCCCGTCGGGGCGACCACCCACCGGCCCCCGATCATCTTGCTGGCATCGCCCGGGCCAACGATCGCCTCGACGCCCTCGCGGGTGAACTTCCAGTACATCTTCCCGCCGGTCTCGCGGAACTCCATGATGCGGGTCCCGTCGATCGACATGGTGCCCTGGCCGACGCCGGTTCCCAGCACGAGGTCGAGGGACCACTCGGGCTCGTCACCCTCCACCGTCCCGACCACGGTCACCGAGGATGCGGCCTTCGACGCCGCCAGGCTCCTGGAGAGGATCTCCCTGGCCGGGAGCTTCTCGACGCCGTTGGGCGCCTGCGTGGCGGCGTCGGCCGCGGAC
>CAZIQQ010000016.1:0-9695 GCA_964541555.1 uncultured Bifidobacterium sp.
CCTCGCGCCCGCGTGTCTCGAGGAGCCCCGCCGCCTGGCCGGCAAGGCGGCTGAGGGCGGCCATCTGGCGATCGGTCAGCTCCCGGGGCTTGTCATCCACCACGCAGAGGGTGCCGATCGCGTGCCCTCGCGAGGTGAGGATGGGGACGCCCGCATAGAACACGACGTTGGGATCCCCGACCACGAGGGGGTTGTCGGCGAAGCGGTTGTCCGCGCGGGCATCGGGCACGACCATGGGCTCCGGCCCGTCCAGGATCGCGTGGGCGCAGAACGAGATGTCCCGCGGAGTGCGCTCGGCTTCGAGGCCGATCGCCGCCTTGAACACCTGCTCCTCTTCCTCGACGATGCTGAGCAGAGCGATCCTCGTGCCCGCGACAAGGGCCGCCAGGTCGACGAGCGAGTCGATGTCCGGGTCGGCACCGGTATCGAGGACGCCCAGTTCGCGGAGGTCAGCCAGGCGCTCCGACTCGTCTGGCGGCACGGCCGGGGCCAACCCACCCGGAACGACACCGGGGGGCGGTGGATGTGCTGCGTCTGGGCTCGGCTCGCTCAGGACTGGTCTCCGGACCGCGGGTATCCGATGGTAACACCGCCCGGGCAGGGCGAGGCCTCAGCCGATGAGCGATCCGAGCAGGTCGCGGCGCCAGTCCTGCGCGGGGACGAATCCCGGGGGAGCGGAACCGGGCACCCGCTGATCGGCCAGGAGCGCCTCCACGACCACCCCGCCCATCGACAGGGAGGCGAACCGCGGAGGCAGGTGATCGGGCCGCGGGGCCCCGCGGCCGGCGCACAGGTGGTGCACCAGTTCCACCTGCGTGGGCGCCGATGCCTCCTCCACGCCGTACACGCCCGGCGGCGCGCCCGCAGCCGCGAGCATGGCCGCGGCCGCGTCCGACGCACCGATGATCGCAATGCGATTGCCGCCGGGTCCCACGATGCGGAAGCGCCTCATCTGCAGCCCGCGCGCCACGTCACGGATGAACCCGCCCGGGCCGTATGCCCACGGCAGGCGCACCACCCTCGCGACGTCGCGCGGCACCTCCTCCTCTCCGGCCAGCGCCGGTGCCGCGATACCCAGGGGCCCGCGGGCGTCGCCGATGCCGCACGAGGCGATCACGATCGCGGCATCCGGGGCCGCGGCAGCCGCCACCGCTCGTGCGCCCTGCCGGGTCTGGCCCTCGAGGCGACGCACGTGACGCCTTCGGAGAGGCGGCGCCATTCGAGGCCCGCCCGCGTGGAACACCACCTCGGCATCGGCGACGGAATGCGCCCATGCGGACGGCGACGCGAGGTCTCCGCGCACGACGTCGGCTCCCCGCTCCCGCAGGTCGCGCGCGGCGGCATCCGATCGCGCAAGGGCGGTCACGGCCACGCCGCGCGCCAGGAGGAGGTCGATGAGGGGAGCACCGACCAGGCCGGTGCCCCCCGTGACGAAGGCGCTGCGCGAGGCCGTCAGCCCCCGGCCACGGCCGGGAGGATCGTGACCTCCTGGCCGTCGGTGACCGGGGTGTCGATGCCCTGCTCGAAGCGCACGTCCTGGCCCGCGACGAACACGTTGACGAAGCGGCGCAGGGCGCCGTCCTGGGTGATGCGGTCCTTGAACCCCGGGTGGGCGGCATCGAGCTCGTCGATGATCGCCCCCACGGTGCCGGGCTGGCAGTCGACGGTGCCGGCGCCGCCGGTGAGCGGACGCAGGGGCGAGGGAATGCGCACGGTCACGCTCATCGGGAGATCTCCAGGGTGGTGGTGTCGGAGACGGCGGCCTCGAAGTCGGCCACCGTGGGCTGGATGGTGACCGGCTCCACGCGGTCGGCCACGGCGTCGAGCGTCTTGAGTCCATCGCCGGTGATGTAGAGGACCACCCGCTCGTCGCGGCCGATGTCGCCCCGCTCGGCGAGCCTCTTCAGCACGGCGGTGGTGACCCCGCCCGCAGTCTCGGTGAAGATGCCCGTGGTCTCGGCGAGGAGGGCGATGCCCTCGGTGATCTCCTGCTCGGTCACGGCGTCGATGGATCCCCCCGTGCCGCGGGCGACGTCGAGGGCGAAGAGGCCGTCGGCCGGGTTGCCGATGGCCAGGCTCTTGGCGATGGTGTCCGGGCGCACCGGGGCCACGAAGTCGAGGCCCGCGTCGTACGCCGCCGCAACCGGCCCACACCCCTGCGCCTGCGCGCCGTTCATGGTGGGGGTGCGGCCCTCCACCAGGCCCAGGTCGATGAGCTCGCCGAAGCCGCGATGGATCTTCGTGTAGAGCGAACCTGATGCGATCGGCACGACGCAGCGGTCGGGCAGGGTCCATCCGAGCTGCTCGGCGGTCTCGTACGCGAGCGTCTTGGAGCCCTCGCTGTAGTACGGCCGCACGTTCACGTTCACGAAGGCCCACGGACGATCTGCGGCCAGCTCCATGCAGAGCCTGTTCACGTCGTCGTACGTTCCGTCCACTGCCACGAGGGTGCAGCCGTAGATCCCGGTGGCCACGATCTTCTGGTGCTCGAGGTCGGCGGGCACGAAGACGTACGACCTCATGCCGGCGGCGGCGGCATGGGCGGCCACCGACTGCGCCAGGTTTCCGGTGGATGCGCACGCGGCCACCTCGTACCCGAGCTCACGTGCCTTCTGAAGGGCAACGCTGACCACGCGATCCTTGAACGAGTGCGTGGGGTTGGCCGTCTCGTTCTTCACCCATACCTCGCCGAGGCCCAGGCGATCCGCGAGGCGCGGGGCCCTCACGAGCGGGCTGAGGCCCACGGGCAGTCCAGCCGTGGGGTCCTCTGGCGCGCACGGCAGCAGATCGGCGTAGCGCCAGATCGACGACGGCCCGGCCTCGATGGACTCGCGGGTGACGGTGCGGGCCAGGGCGTCCCGGTCGTACACGACCTCAAGCGGCCCGAAGCAGAACTCGCAGGCGTACGACGCCCCAAGCGGGAGCTCCTCGCCGCATTCCTTACATCGCAGGCCCCGTGCTCCGGTGGCCCGTCCGCTGCTGTGCTCCATCCTCGTTCTCCTTTCGTTGCCGGGAGTCCGAGGGCGCTTCGGTATGCGAAGCATGAGCCCTGTGCATCTCCCAGGCACGAATGCCTGCAGGAATTGGCACCTGGCGCGTATGCGCTGGTTGCCGCGGCTTCAAAGGGCCATGTCCCTCCACCGCTCTTGATGCGTAAAGCGAGGCGGACCCTAGCGGAGCCCCCGGCTGCGAGTCAACAGTCGGAGGCCGGGGGTGTGCCGGCGCTGTAACCGCGACGGCCCGACGTCCGGACTGCGCCATTACGATGCGTGCCACCTGATGACCGACTCCGCACCTGAGACGCCCCAGCCGGGCGAGCCCGCCGAGACGGCGCCCAAGCGGTTTCTCTTCCTGCGGAAGAGGGCCGGCGACGACACGTCCGACGCGGCGGCGGACGGCAGCGTCACGCCGACGTCGCCGCCCGCCCAATCGGCCGCCACGGCCGAGGATTCCGCCGCGCAGAACGTGCGCCCGGGTGTCCTCAGGCGGCGCCGTCGCCAACTGATGGGAACCTACGAGCAGGGCATTTTCGACCTCGGCGGACTTGCCATGGAGTTGCATGCCCGCGGCCTGCTGGCCGAGGACGTGCTGAGGCGTCGCGCGGCCGAGGTGGCCGACGTCCGGGGCCAGCTCGATGACCTGGGCGCACAGCTCGACGAGCTGCGCCAGGCACGACAGGAGCGGCGGCAGGCGGGGCGGGGCGCCAGCGTCACGTGCCCCGCCTGCGGCGCGCGATCTCGCGCCGGCGCGAACTTCTGTGCATCGTGCGGATCGCCCCTGCAGCCTGCAGCGGCGGACGATGGGGCGCAGCCCGAGATCGACCAGCCCACCACGGTCATCATGGAGGAGCAGGTGACCTCGGTGATCATCGAGGCACCGGGTGACCCACAGGACACCTCCGTCATCCCGACCGTCGATGGGGACGGCCGCTGATGCCCGAGAGCCCCTACCCCGGGCCGCCCCCGCCGCACCCGGAGCCCGCGGACGCACCGATCACCGGCGAAGCGCAGCCGGCTCCGCCCGAACCCACGTCATGCGCCGTGTGCGGCGCCGAACTGGACCCCGGCCAGACCTACTGCCTCGAGTGCGGGTCGCCCACCCCCCTGGCGCCCCGCCTGCGTCGGGGTGCCGGTGGCCTGGCCGCCGTCGCCGTGGGCCTTGCGGTACTCGGACTCGGGGCCGGCGCGCTGGCCTACGTGGCATCCAGCGACGACGCCGGCAGCACCGTTGCCTCCACCCAGGCGGCGTCGACATCAGGGCTCATCACCGTGCCGACGTCGTCCACCCCCACCACCGAGACCGATTCGAGCCTGCCCGGCGACACGGTGTCCACCCTGCCCATGGACACCACCTTCACCACCCCGCCGATCGACACGACGTCATCGCTGCCGCTGGACACCACTGCCACCGTCCCCGACTCCGGCCTCATCACCGAGACCGGCCCCGGCGGCGGCCAGACCACCAGCGAGTTCCCCACCGATACCAGCGGCTCGTTCGTCGACCCCGGCACCGGTGGTTCGACATCGGGCGGTGACTGGCCGGCCGGGACGTCCGGATGGACGGCCATCGTGTCGAGCGTCACCAGCGAGGCCGACGCCCGCGCATCGGCGACGAGACTCGAGGGGCAGGGGCAGCCGGCAGGCGTGCTCTGGAGCTCGGACCACCCGCCACTGCGGCCGGGCTACTGGGTGGTGTTCTCGGGCACCTACACCACGAAGTCCGAGGCCCTCGCGCAGGCGAGGTCGCTCGTGAGCAGCTGGCCCGGGGCCTACCCGCGCCAGATCGACTCCTAGCGGTACGGCCTCAGCCGCGCAGGACCACCGGCACGCCGGTGCCGATTCGGGCGGCGTCGTCCAGCAGCACCAGTCGCGCCGCGCCCGCGCCCGTCGCACGGACGACAAGGCGCCCGCCCGCACCCACGGTGCCGCGCCCCACGACATCGCCCCCGATGCGCACCTCGGCGCGCATTCCCGCCGCCGAGGGACCAACCGTGGCGCGCACCGTGGACCCGCTCACGGACAGCCCGGTCACGCGCACCTGGCGCACCGGCGTGCCGACATCGGAGAGCGCGATGCGCTCGCCCTCGCCCGGCACGGCCGTGACGGCCAGGCGCGCGGCCGACCCCCGGCGCACCGCGACACGCAGGGCCGTCCATCGACCCGGAGTCGCACGAACGCGAACCACCCTGCCGCCCACCGAGGCACGCACCGTGCCCGAACCCCGTACTCCCATCCCCAGGAACCGCGTGCCCGACGGCACGGACACGGCAGGGGATGTGACACCGAGGGGCGCGTCGTCGGCGATGATCGCCCGACGCCCCCAGGCACCATCCACCATGGGGTTGCCTCCGGTGAGATTCCACCCCGGCAGCACCTGCTGCACCGGCCCGACGGACCGCACATAGAGACGCCGCCCCAGTGAGGTGACCGGGTCGATGACGATGCGCACGGTGCGGCCCCGCACTGATGACATCCCGACCTGCCACTGCCGCACGGCGCGTTCGGGCACGATCGTGGAGAGCGGGATGTCGGGCCCGCCCTCCACGGGCCGCGCGCGGACATCCAGCACCGCGTTGGCCCCGGGCACGCCCACCACCAGCGGCATCACCTGCGCCGACATGGGCACCGCCACGGGCGGCGAGACGACGGTGGTGTTGTCGGCGGCCTCGATGATGGGTCCACTGCCCAGCACCATGGTGCGCCCAACCGGGGTCCAGCCATCCAGCCCCGATGACAGGTCGCCGTTCGGCACCGCCGCCACCGCGATGGCGGGGCCGATGGATGGCGGCGCCGGAACGGGTTGCGCCATCGCCGCGGCCACCCCACCCACCGCGCACGCCGCGCACAGGGGAATGGAGACCACGAGCGGAATGGTGATGCGCAGGACCGGGCTCCCGGGTCGGGGTTAGATTCCATGGCCATGGTAGATCCCAACCGGGGTGGAACCCCCCGCGCGCTGGTCGGCGTGGACGTCGGCGGAACCTTCACCGACGCCGTGGTCATCGCGGACGGCATCGTGAGCAGCGCAAAGGTGCCCACCACCCCCGCGGATCAGGGCGAGGGTGTCATCCGCGCCGTGCTGGCGGCACTCGACGTGGCGCGCATCCCGCCCGGCCTCGTGGACAGGGTGGCCCATGGCATGACCGTGGGCACCAACGCCATGCTGGAGGGAACCGGGGCCCGCACCGCCCTGGTGGCCACCGAGGGGCTGGAGGACGTCCTGGAGCTCCGGCGCCAGGACCGTGCGTCGCTCTACCGCCTCGACCGGGCGCACCCGACGCCGCTGGTTCCGCCGGATCGCACGATCGCAGCACCCGAGCGGGTCGGAGCCCACGGCGTGGTTCGCGCGCTCACCGACGAGGGAGTCGCACAGGTGGTGCGGAAGGCACGCGAAATCGCCCCAGACGCCATTGCCGTGGGCCTCCTGTTCTCGTACGCCCACCCGGAGCACGAGCGGAGGATCGCCCAACGGCTGCGCGAGGAGCTGCCCGGGGTGCACGTGTGTGCGTCCAGCGATGTGCTGCCCGAGGTACGCGAATACGAACGCATCGCCACCACCGCACTCGATGCCTACCTCACCCCGGTGCTCGCCGACTACCTGCGGGCACTCGGCGAACGTGCGCGGACCGCCGGGCTGCCCGAGCCCGTGATCATGCAGTCGAGCGGCGGGCTCATGCCGCTGCCGGACGCAGCCGCCCATGCATCGCGAACCGTTCTCTCGGGCCCGGCAGGGGCGGTGGTCGGGGCCGCGGACGTCGCGGCAGCCGATGGAGCAGCCGTGGCGCTGGCATTCGACATGGGCGGGACATCCTGTGACGTCGCCCTGATCGTCGACGGCGCGCCGGGCCGGGCCCACGGAAGCGTGGTAGCCGGGCACCCCGTTCACCTGCCCATGCTGGACATCGACACGGTCTCGGCCGGCGGGGGCAGCATCGCGTGGGCGGATCCGGGGGGCGCCCTTCGCGTGGGCCCCAGATCAGCCGGTGCCGACCCCGGCCCGGCGGCGTACGGCCGGGGGGGCCGGCACCCCACCGTCACCGATGCCAACGTCGTGCTCGGGCGCCTCGGCGGGGATCTCGGCATCGGCGACACCATCGCACTGCAGGGGGATCCCGCGGCGGCCGCGATCGACCGCCTCGCGGCGGAACTCGGGCTCGACCGCGATTCGTGCGCACAGGGCATCGTCGATGTCGCTGTGCAGGAGATGGTCTCCGCCCTGCACGTGGTGAGCGTGGAGCGGGGGGTCGACCCGAGGCCCGGGGTGCTGATCGCCCTGGGCGGCGCAGGCCCCCTGCACGCGTGCGCCGTGGCGGAGGGCCTGGGCATGACGCGCATCACCTGCCCGGCCACGGCGGGCGTACTGGCCGCGCTCGGCATGGTGGTGGCCGGCGAGAGGCGCGACCACGTGCAGAGCGTGCTGCTGCCGCTTGCCGATGGTGCCGCGCTGCTCGAGGCCGTGACGCGACTCGAGGGGCGGGCGCGCCGGGATCTGCCGGACGGCCGCGTGGAGGCCGCCGCCGACTGCAGGTACGCCGGGCAGAGTCACTCCCTGACGGTGGCCTGGGATCCCTCGGCCCCAATCGACCGCCTTGGCGATGCCTTCCACGCCGCGCACGCCTCCGCCACCGGTCGCTCCATGCCCGGCACCCCGATCGAGGTGGTGTCGGTGCGGGTCGCCGTGAGCACGGACGGGCCCTCCCTCGACCTTCATGGCCGGGGAGAGCCCGTGAGCACCCATGAGGGCCCGCGCAGCCTTCCGATGGCGGGCAGCACCTGCTGGCTGGCGCCGGGCTGGCGCGCATCGGTGCATGGCGACGGCACGATCAGGATGGAGCGCGGATGAGCGGCCTCGACCCCATCGGCCTCCGCGTGTGGAGCGCGGCACTGCGCGCAGTGGCCGAGGAGATGCAGGCCGCCCTCGTGAGGTCGGCGTTCAGCGTGACGATCAAGGAGCGCAGGGACTGCAGCACGGCCATCTTCGATGCCCGGGGAATGATGGTTGCCCAGGCCGACTCCATCCCCGTGCACCTGGGGGCGATGCCCGAGGCCGTGGAGGCGGTGATGCGGGCGGGGGCGCGACCCGGCGAGGCGTGGATCGTGAATGACCCGTTCACCGGCGGCACCCACCTGCCCGACCTGACCATCGTCTCGCCCATCGCCGTCGGGGGCTCCGTAGTGGCACACGCGGTCACGCGCGCCCACCATGCCGACGTGGGTGGCATGACCGCGGGCTCGATGCCGGCAGGGGCGCGGGAGCTACTGCAGGAGGGCCTGGTGATCCCCCCTGTCCGACTGGCCGACGCAGGCGGCATCGACCGATCGGTGCTGGCGATCATCGTGGCCAACTCGCGCACGCCGGAGGAGCGCCGGGGCGACATCGCAGCCCAACTCGCCGCCCACGACCTGGCCTGGGCGCGCATCTGCGAGATGGCCGGGGCCCGAGGCGGCGCCGGGGCGATGACCGGCGCGATGGACGCGCTGCTGGGCTACGCCGAGCGCCGCACGCGCGCCGCCATCGCGGCGATGCCCGATGGCGAGTGGACGCACGAGGAAGCCCTCGAGGGCGACGGCGTGACCGACGAGGACATCGTGATCCGCGTGGCCCTGCGCGTGAAGGGCGACTCGATGGAGGTGGACTTCACGGGCACCGACCCGGCCGGCCCGGGCAACCTCAACTGCCCCATCGCGGTCACGAGGTCGTGCGTGTTCTTCGCCGTGCGCGTGGCGACCGACCCGGACATCCCCGCATCGGCCGGCGCCTACGCACCCGTCACCGTCATCGCGCCCGAAGGCTCCATCGTCAATGCGCCCCCGGGCAGCGCCGTGGCGGCAGGCAATGTGGAGGCATCCAGCCGCATCGCCGATGCGGTGCTGGGCGCGCTGGCGGGGGCCGCCGACATGCCGGCACAGGGGCAGGGCACCATGAACAACCTCACCCTGGGCTTCGCCGGCCGTGTCTACTTCGAGACCCTCGGTGGCGGGCAGGGCGCGTCATCAGCCGCCGATGGGCCGTCCGCCGTGCACGTGGCCATGAGCAACACCCTCAACACCCCGGTGGAGGCCCTCGAGCTGGCCATGCCGGTGCGGGTGGAGCGATACGCGGTGCGCAGGGGATCAGGGGGTGCCGGAGCAAGGCGGGGCGGTGATGGCGTGATTCGCGCCATCCGCCTGCTGGAGGACGCCGACGTCTCGCTCATCGCAGAGCGCCGGCGCAGCGCACCCGCGGGACGTGCTGGCGGCGCGGACGGCAACGCCGGCGAGACGCTGGTGAACGGCGAGGTCGTCCCCGGCAAGTGGCGCGCGCGCCTGCCGGCCGGAACGATCGTGGAGCAGCGCACCCCGGGCGGGGGCGGCCACGGCCCTGCTGCTACTTCGCCAGGTCCTTCCCGACGATGATCACCGCATCGGCGGTGCCGATGCGGCCCTGGGCCAGTGAGTCGACCTGCACGGCCCGGGTGACACCGAGGTCCTTGGCCAGGTTCCAGCCGACCTCGCGGCGGCCCTTCACGTACTGCACCTGCGACTCGGCCAGCCCCTGCTTGGCCGCGTTGTCCACAACGCCCAGCGTGTAGCCGTCGGCCTGCACGCGCGGCGCCACCTTGTTGGCGGCTGCGCCCGTGACGTTGCTGGCGTTGAGCACCGCCACCGTGTACGCCGCCTTGTTCGCCAGCGGCGGGACATCCTCGGGGATCTCCC